>NZ_CM001514.1:2500405-2832901 GCF_000263715.2 Pseudomonas synxantha BG33R | reverse complement strand
AAGGGCCGCACTTGCCGCCCAGGCCAAAGGCGTGCACATCGACACTGATCCTGGACATCGAGCCACTCTTTGTATCTTTGGCGACCAACACCCAGGGCAAGTTGATCGCTTCGACACGGCTGCATTTGAGGCCACCGTCGAACTCGACTTTATCGACATTCACCGATGAGCCATCGGCTGCAACCTTGCCGGCCACCTTGATAGTGCAGTCGGCGCTGATCAGCTTGCCTTTGGAGAAGCTGATGGGCCCTTGAGCCGTGAAGGCACTGCCGGCAGGTTCGATACGGGCAGCCTGGGCCTGGTGATAGACAATCAGGCCCATCGCTGCCAGCAGGATGTGGGCGGTGAACTTGGCAGAACTTTGCATGGTGTACGTCCTTCCCTTGAAATTATTTTTGTAGGGTCAAACCACGTTCTTGCACCTGATACTGGGGGCGACAAGGACCTGCGCGATACACAGATCCCGAGTACGCCCGTACTGCTTACTTCATTTCAAAACGGCTTGGCGCTGTTGCTGTACTTCTCCAGATACTTCAAACGCTGTGACGGTTGAAGATTGGTCAGGGTGATATCCCCGGCGTAATGATTGAGTACCCGATGGTCCATACGACGTCGCCACAAGTAAGGCACATAGGCCCAGACAATCATGCTCGCGTAACCATACGGAAGTTGCGGTGACTCATCGAAGTGGCGCAACGACTGATAACTGCGCGTGGGGTTGGCATGGTGATCGGAATGCCGCTGAAGTTGGAACAGGAAGATATTGGTGACAATCCGGTTACTGTTCCATGAATGGCGCGGCGAGCAGCGTTCGTAACGGCCATTGGGCAACTTCTGGCGCTTGAGGCCGTAATGCTCGACGTAGTTCACCACTTCCAGCAACGAGAACCCGTAGATGCCCTGGATGATCAGGAACGGAATCACCGCCGCGCCCAACCAGGCAATCATCGCGCCCCACAACACCACGCTGTACATCCAGGCACTGAGCACGGCGTTCTTCCAGTGCAAGGCCGGCAACCCGAGTTTGCGCAGGCGTTCGCGCTCCAGGTTCCAGGCCGACACGGCGCTGAACCACACCGAACGCGGCAGGAATGCCCAAAAACTTTCCCCCAGCCGCGAACTGGCGGGATCTTCCGGGGTGGCGACCCGAACGTGATGGCCGCGGTTATGTTCGGTGTAGAAGTGCCCGTAGAACGTCGGCGCCAGGGTGACCTTGGCCAGGAACACTTCCAGGGGCTTGGGTTTGTGCCCCAGTTCATGGGCGGTGTTGATCGCGATACCCGTGGCAGCACCGGTGGACATTGCCATACCCAGGTAAGTGAACACGCTGATGTGGCCATGCAGTTCAGTGCGTGCGGTGACGAATGCAGCAGCCTTGGCCAGCCAGCTCGACGGCTCAAGTGTGGCCGTGGCGTTCAGCAGGCCGCCGTTGATGATCCAGTCGATGCCACCGGCGGCCAGCCAGCCGGTGATAATCACTGAAGAGATCACAAACAGCACGCCGGTGTAGACGATCCAGCGATAGTAACGTTGGGATTCAAGGTTGCTGACGGCAGATTCAGGCGGGTTGCTGACATCTTCGCCGAGCAGGCCGTCGATCAGGGGGATCAGGCCGAAGATCACCAGCACACCCACCCACCACAATTGCTGTACGCCGGTACCGATCGCCAGGGCGCCGGAGAGCAAGGGGGTTGCCAGTGGCATGATGCCGAGCCACCACAGGTGGCGCTTACCGTCGGTCCAGACGTGCGGGGCGGCCAGGGTCTGATTCATGGCAACCTCCGTACACATTCGGTGTGCATTGGGGCAGCAAACAGGTTTACGGAGCGCTGACTGCCCCGAGAAATCAACCATGCGATAAAAGACGTTTTTTTCATTATTTTATTCGCTCTTAGGCATTTCAAAAATAATTTCAAATTACACATTGAAATAATTTTTTTAAATAAATAGCGCGGAATCGTTAGGTCGTCAACTAGTTTCTCCAGCCCTTGTTACCGTGACCGGGCAGTCTCTTTTTCAGCCGTCTGGTCAGGTGTCTAGGGCAGGCATCAACGCCTTTGAACCGCAAGTCGGGTGCACCCTTATCTACTCGCCAGGGCCTTGGGTGGGTGCAACAGCCTGATGTCTGCCCCGGGCCGGACGCGCTTGGCGACCTGCTCCACCAGCGCCGCCACCCGCTCTGTCGCGGTGATCGGCAACATATGCCCACAGCCTTCGACCACTTGCATTTTCAGCCCTGGCACCTTGCTCGCCAGGGCCTGGCCGTGTTTCTGAAAGTCGAGCACCTTGTCGCGGGTGCCATAGATCAGCCCGATGGGCAAGGTCAGTTGCGGGTAGCGCTTGACCATGTCGGGCAGGTGGTCGTTGACCTGGTTGATTTCGGTGGACGCGGCATAGAAGTTGTCCGGACGCATGCCCAGCAGCCCGCCGCCCCGGGTGGCGAAGTCCGGCGGTGCGGCATCGGGGGCGAAAACGCCTTTGACCACCGCATTTTTACTCAGCAGGCCGACGGGCATCGTCAGGGTGTGGGCCATCCAGCGTCGCAGCCAGGCCGGGCGCACCGCCAATGACAGGAACACCAGCGGCAACATGCGTTGCGGGTGGGTCAAGGGCGCTACCAGTATCAGCCCGGACACCGCATGGGGATGGTCAAGGGCCAGCGCCAGAGCAATCGCGCCACCCAGGGAATGGCCCAGTACCAATGGCTTGCCCAAGTCGAGCGTGTTGATAAAGGCCGCGATTTGTCGGGCCTGACCCGGTAAGTCTGCGGCCGTGCCGCTGTGTCGGCTGGAATAGCCGGACCCCGGCCGGTCAACGGTGATCACGCGAAAATGCTCTCGTAACTGACCGGACAAGGCATACGTGAGGTTACGGCTGCTGCCCATCAGCCCGTGGATCATCACCAGCGGCGGGCCCTTGCCCTCTTCGACATAATGAAAGCGCTCGCCATCCACCTCGACGAAACGCCCGTTGATCGGAACCCGCGCTTCAATGCGCCGCGTCATCCAGGCACTCAAGCCCCATAACGCCACGCTGGCGCCGGCCAGCACACCCGCAGCGACAACCCATTCCACAGCCATAGCTCGGTCCTCTGCTTCCCTGCTGCTGGCGACCCGACCGGAATTGATCAAGGCCTCAGCCATCGTCCACCCCTTGGACCTGGGCGCCCTGCATACCACGCTCGTCCGTCGGACAAATCGCACATGCGGAACAAGGTCCTAGCGTAGGCGAAATTTTCAGGTAGATTATTTAAAATCTTTTTTAAAATAATTAATTCAATTTTCCTTTGCAATGGTGTTCTATCTAAAAGACAAAACAAAAAGAGGAGCACATCCGATGCCCACCCGCTTTCTATCTATCGATGAGGCACGCCCATGACTGCCCACAGTGATTCGATTGACATTGCCATCATTGGCTCGGGGTTCGCTGGCCTGTGTATGGCAATCAAGCTCAAGGAGGCCGGGCTCACCGATTTCTTCATCGCCGAACAGGCCGAGACCCTCGGCGGTACCTGGCGCGATAACCACTACCCGGGTTGCGCCTGTGACGTGCAGTCCCATGTGTATTCATTTTCCTTCGCGCCCAACCCGGACTGGTCGCGACAGTTCGCGACACAACCTGAGATCCGCGCCTATCTGGAACACTGCGCCACACGTTTTGAGCTGGCGCCCTACCTGCGTTTTGGCATGGCCCTGCAACGTGCGGTGTTTGATGAGCAACAGCAGCGCTGGCACCTGAGCTTCAGCAATGGCCGCCAAGTCAGCGCACGGGTGCTGGTCTCGGGCATGGGCGGGCTGTCTCGCCCGGCGCTGCCGCATATTCCGGGGCTGGACAGCTTCAAGGGCAAGCGTTTTCACTCCCAGCAGTGGGACCATGACTACTCGTTGAAAGGCAAGCGCGTGGCCGTGATCGGCACCGGCGCCAGTGCCATCCAGTTCGTGCCGCAGATCGCGCCACAGGTGGCGCACCTGGACCTGTTCCAGCGCACGCCGCCCTGGATCATGCCCAAACCGGACCGGCCGATTTCAACGCTTGAACGCTGGCTGTTCAAACACCTGCCGTTCACCCAAAAGCTGGTGCGCGGCGCGTTTTATTGGGCACTGGAAGGCCGGGTGGTGGGTTTTGCCTTGCACCCACGCCTGATGAAGATGGTGCAGAAAATCGCCCTGCGGCATCTGCGCAAACAAGTGGCCCGCCCTTCCCTGCGCAGGACGCTGACGCCGGACTACACCATCGGCTGCAAGCGCGTGCTGATCTCCAATGACTACTACCCGGCGCTGACGCGCAGTAATGTCGAGGTGGTCACCGACAGGGTGCTGCGCATCGAGGCGGACGGTGTGATCACCGCCGACGGGATCAAGCATCCCGCTGACTGCCTGATCTTCGGCACCGGTTTCCAGGCCAGCGACCCCTTGCCGCGAGACTGCATCATCGGCCGCGACGGCATCGACCTGATGGACGCCTGGAGCGACGGCGCCCATGCCTTCAAAGGCACTACCGTGCCGGGCTATCCCAACCTGTTTCTGATCGTCGGGCCCAACACCGGCCTGGGGCATAACTCGATGATCCTGATGATCGAAGCTCAGGTCACCTACATCCTCGATGCCTTGAAACATATGCGGCGCCAGCGCATTGCCACGGTCGAGGTCAAACCCGCTGTAGAGCACGCCTACAACCACCAGTTGCAGGACAAACTCAAGCGCACCATCTGGAACACCGGCGGCTGCCAGAGCTGGTACCTGGACCCACGCACCGGCAAGAACACCACGCTGTGGCCCGGTTCTACCTGGCGTTTCAAACAGCTCACCCGTCACTTTGCGCTCAAGGACTACGTCGCCAGCCCGTTGCCGGCGCCCGCTCTGCCACGTCCCGTACCAGCCCCTCACTCCGCCACAGAAGGCAGCCTGTCATGAAGTCATTCAATGGCCGCGTTGCGGCGATCACCGGTGCAGCCTCCGGCATGGGCCGCGCATTGGCTTTAGCCTTGGCACGCGAAGGCTGCCACCTGGCCTTGGCCGACAAGAACAGCCAGGGGTTGGAACAGACCTTGGAGCTGATCCGCACATCGACCTTGTCGCCCGTGACCGTTACCACGCAGGTGCTGGACGTCTCTGACCGCCAAGCCATGCAGGACTGGGCTGCACGCTGTGCCGCGGAACATGGCCAGGTCAACCTGGTGTTCAACAATGCCGGGGTGGCGCTGTCGAGTACCGTCGAAGGCGTGGACTACGCCGACCTGGAATGGATCGTCGGCATCAACTTCTGGGGCGTGGTGCATGGCACCAAGGCGTTCCTGCCGTATCTCAAGGCCAGCGGCGAAGGCCACATAGTCAATACTTCCAGCGTGTTCGGCCTGTTCGCCCAACCCGGCATGAGCGGTTACAACGCCACCAAGTTTGCTGTACGCGGCTTCACCGAGGCCCTGCGCCAGGAACTCGACCTGCAACGCTGCGGCGTATCGGCCACCTGTGTGCACCCCGGTGGTATTCGTACTGATATCTGCCGCAGCAGCCGCATCGACGCGAACATGACCGGTTTCCTCATCCACAGCGAACAACAGGCCCGAGCCGATTTCGAAAAGCTGTTCATTACCGACGCCGACCAGGCCGCCAAAGTGATCCTGCTAGGTGTACGCAAAAACAAGCGCCGTGTGCTGATCGGCCGCGACGCCTATTTTCTCGACCTGCTCGCCCGTTGCCTGCCTTCGGCCTATCAGGCACTGGTGGTGTTTGCCAGCAAACGCATGGCGCCCAAGCCGCGCACACAGGTCTTTGAAACCAACGACCAGTCCCATCTCTGAACAGGAGGACGCAGCATGTTGCCGATCCGTCGCGATATCCGTTTTGCCTTGCCTGCCGAGCGCATCAAAGACTGGCATGAACAAGGGCCGGTGATCAGCCACTTCTTCAACGCCCTGTCGTTGCTGTTTCCCCAGGGCGAGCTGTTTTTCATGGACAGCGTGCGCCACTACCGCGGGCAGATCGACGATCCCGAACTGAAAAAGGAAATCCAGGGTTTCATAGGCCAGGAGGCCATGCACAGCCGCGAACATGTGGCCTATAACGACCTGCTGCAAGCGGCGGGCTTGCCGGCGCACACCCTCGACCGACGCCTGAAGTTCTTCCTCGACTTGCAGAAGAAACACCTGCCGCCGTCGTTCAACCTGGCGGTGACCATCGCCCTTGAGCACTACACTGCGATGCTGGCGGAAATCCTGTTGAGCGACCCCTCGCGCTTTGGTGATTCACTCAAGGGTTACCAGCAGATGTGGTACTGGCACGCCTTGGAAGAAACCGAACATAAAGCCGTAGCCTTCGATGTATGGAACCAGGTGATCAAACCTGGCCCCGCACGCTACCTGCTGCGCACCGGCACCATGCTGACCACCACCGTCATGTTCTGGCTAGTGGTGCTGGACTTCCACGTGCGGCTGCTGATTGCCGACCGCACCTCGGGCGGCACGTTGAAGGGGCTGTGGCGCATGGTCAAGTACTTGTACGGCCCCAAGGGCGTATTCCCGCGGATGCTCAGGCCGTGGCTGCATTATTTCAAACCGGGGTTTCACCCTTGGGAACATGACAACCGCGCACGCCTGGCGGGCATAGATGGCTTGCTTGAAGAGATCGAGCGCACGCGGCGCGGCGCCAAAGGGGTGTAGCTACCGATGCCTATGCGCGCCATGGGTGCTAGACCTTTGGCTGCAGCAGCAAGGCGACCAGGGCGCTCCACCCCGTCTGGTGCGACGCCCCCAACCCTCGCCCTGTCTCGCCATGAAAGTATTCATGAAACAACACCAGATCGCGGCTGGCCGGGTCCGCCTCCAGCTGCGCATACCCTGCCATGGATGGCCGCAGGCCATTTTCATCGCGCAGGAATAATCCGATCAGGCGCTGGCTGAGGCTGTCGGCCACGTCTTCCAGCGACGCCAGATAGCCGCTGCCTGTGGGGTATTCCACTGAGAAGTTATCCGCGTAGTAGCGGTGAAATTCACGCAGCGATTCGATCAGCATGTAGTTCACCGGCATCCACAGCGGCCCGCGCCAATTGGAGTTGCCGCCGTACAGGCGAGAGTCGGATTCGCCGGGCTGGTAACTGGCGCACAGGGTGTCGCCATTCATCTTCAGCGCCAGGGGTTGCTCTGCAAAGGTCTTGGACAAGGCGCGCACACCGAAGGTCGACAAGAACTCCTGGTCATCCAACATGCGGTGCAGCAAATCCTTGGTACGCTCGCCACGCAGCAACGCCAGCAGCAGGCGATTGCCCTGCCCCGGTTCGTTCCAGCGTGAGACCAATTTGGCCAGGTCCGGCCGGTGATGCATAAACCCCAGCAGACGCTCGCGCAGGCCTTCCAAGCCTTCATGTTCGCGCTGTTCCAGCACCAGCACGGCGAACAGCGGCATCAGGCCGACGATAGACCGCAAACGCACCGGTTCGCTCTGGCCGTCGGGACGGTGCAGTACGTCGTAGAAGAACAGGTCCTGCTCATCCCACAAGCCTTCGGCACTGTCATCGACGCGGTTGATGGCGCCGGCGATATACAGGAAGTGCTCGAAAAACTTTACCGCAATGTCCACGTACACGGCGTTGCGCTTGGCCAGCTCCAGCCCGATGCGCATCAGGTCCAGGGCATAGGCCGCGACCCAGGCAGTGCCATCGGCCTGGTCCAACTGGTAACCCGGTGGCAGCGTGGCCGAGCGGTCGAACAAAGCAATATTGTCCAGGCCCAGAAAACCACCCTGGAACAGGTTGCGGCCTTCGGCGTCCTTGCGGTTGACCCACCAGGAAAAATTCAGCAGCAGCTTGTGGAAGATCCGCTCCAGAAAGTCCATATCGCCCACGCCGGTCAGCGCCTTGTCCTGCTGATACACGCGCCAGCTGGCCCAGGCATGCACTGGCGGGTTGGCATCGTCGAAGCGCCATTCGTAGGCGGGCAATTGGCCGTTGGGGTGCATGAAACGATCTTTAACCAGCAACAGCAGCTGTTGCTTGGCATAGCCGGGATCGATCAGCGCCATGGCCACCGCCTGGAAGCCTTGGTCCCAGGAGGCATACCACGGGTATTCCCAGGTATCGGGCATGGACAGGATGTCGAAATTGGACAGGTGCCGCCAATGGGTATTACGGATATGCAGGCGCTCGGGCGGCGGCGCAGGCTGGGCCGGATCACCGTCGAACCACTGGTTGACGTCGAAATAGTACAACTGCTTGGACCACAGCAAGCCGGCCAGGGCCTGGCGCTGCACATTGCGCGCATCGTCATCGGCGATCCCCTGTTGCAGGGCTGCGTAGAAGTCATCGGCCTCCTGGCGGCGCTGTTCAAACAGCTTGCGAGCGTTGACCTGGGGCGCGTCCACAGGGGCAAAGCGCAGATAGAGGCTTTTGCTTTCCAGGCCCGCCAATTCAAGACTGAATCGCGCCGCCACCTTGGTGCCCGCGTCACCGCGAATGGCCCCTTGATCACCCTCCACCACGTAATCGTTGATGCCATCCTTGAACGGCCCGGACGTCGGCTGCCCGCTCAGCTTGGCGAAGTTGCTCTCGTTTTCGCAGAACAACCATTGCACCCCATCCTGTCCCCAGGCGCTGAGCTGGCGATCGTCCAGCTCATGATGACGGGCCAGCACGCGGTCGCCGTCCAGCGTCAACCTGGGTTTGGGCGCATCAAAGGTCCAGCTCCAGTCATTGCGCGCCCATAACTGGGGCAGCACCTGCAGACGTGTCGGCTGCTCCGAGCGGTTGTGCACGGTGACACGCATGAAAATATCGTCGGGCTGGTGCTTGGCGTATTCGACGCTGATGTCGCAGTAACGGTTGTCTTCAAACACGCCGGTATCAAGGATTTCATACTCGGTATCGCCCAGCCCACGGCGAGCGTTTTCAGCGATCAGGTCGGCATAGGGAAAGGCGGCATGGGGGTATTTGTAGAGCATGCGCATGTAGGCATGGCTCGGTACGCCATCGACGAAAAAGTACAGTTCCTTGACGTCTTCCCCGTGGTTGCCTTCAGCGTTATTGAGGCCGAACAGGCGCTCCTTGAGGATCGCATCCCGTTCGTTCCACAGCGCCAGGCCCAGGCACCAGCGTTGTGCCTTGTCGCTGAAACCGGCCAGGCCGTCCTCGCCCCAGCGATAAGCGCGGCTGCGCGCCTGTTCATGGGGGAAGTAGGCCCAGGCGTCGCCATCGGCGCTGTAGTCTTCGCGCACGGTGCCCCATTGGCGTTCGCTCAAGTACGGGCCCCACTCACGCCAACGCTCGGCATCTTGCGTCGCCAGGCGCTGGCCTTCAATCGTGTCAAGCAGGCGGTTTGCGGGTACGGCCGTCATTGAGTCCTCCATCACCTACACAGTGAGGCGCAGTGTAGAACCCAATGGGGCCCGGTTGCACATGAAGACTCAAAGCACCTGGCGTTGACAAGCCGCTGGGGCTGGGTTTGCTCCTGTTCATGGCATCTCATTCATTTGCAGAATGAAGTCCAGAAGAATCTTCGTTTGCAAGCCGGCCTGCGCCTCAACAAAATCGGGCAAAGGTCATTTTGCTCGCCACAGCCATCAGGAATTTTTCTATGCACGCCACTGCACATGTCAGCCCCGATGAGATCCGCAAGGGCTTTTCCAAGGCCATGTCCGACATGTACCGCGATGAAGTACCTCTGTACGGCGCGCTGCTGGAACTGGTGGCCCAAACCAATGCACGCGTACTCGACAGCCAACCTGAGCTGGTGCAGCAGTTGCAGCGTACCGGAGAAATCCAGCGCCTGGACATGGAGCGCCATGGCGCTATCCGCCTGGGCACTGCCGCAGAACTGGCGACCATCAGCCGCCTGTTCGCGGTGATGGGCATGCAACCGGTGGGCTACTACGACCTCACCCCCGCCGGCGTGCCGGTGCATTCCACGGCCTTTCGCGCCGTGCATGAACACGCGCTGCAAACCAGCCCGTTCCGGGTGTTCACCTCGCTGCTGCGCCTGGAGCTGATCGAAAACCTGGAGCTGCGCGCCTTCGCCGAAAGTGCCCTGGCCAAGCGTTCGATCTTCACCCCCGGCGCCCTGGCGCTGATCGAACAGGCCGAAACACAGGGCGGCTTGAATGCCCGCGACGCCCAGGCTTTCATCGACGAGGCGCTGGAGACGTTCCGCTGGCATAACACCGCCACCGTGACAGGCGCGCAATACGAGCAACTGAGCAACCAGCACCGCCTGATCGCCGACGTGGTCGCCTTCAGGGGCCCGCATATCAACCATCTCACGCCACGCACCCTGGACATCGACCAGGTACAGGCCGCCATGCCCGGCAAAGGCATTACGCCCAAAGCCGTGATCGAAGGCCCACCCCGGCGCCATTGCCCGATCCTGCTGCGCCAGACCAGCTTCAAGGCGCTCGACGAACCTATCGCGTTCACCGACGCCCACGGCAGCCACAGCGCACGCTTTGGCGAAATCGAACAACGCGGTGTAGCGCTCACGCCTAAAGGCCGCGCCCTGTACGACCAACTGCTGAACGCCGCCCGCGATGAACTCGGAGCGTTCCCCAACGAGGCCAACGCCGAGCGTTATGTGCAATTGATGGAACGGCACTTTACGGCGTTCCCGGATACCCCCGCACAGATGCGCGAGCAGGGCCTGGCGTACTTTCGTTACTTCGTTACCGCAAAGGGCCTGGCGGCACGCGGCCAGCCCGAGCAGCCGCGAACGTTGCAAGCGCTGGTCAACGCCGATCACGTGGCGGTGGAGCCATTGGTGTATGAGGATTTTCTGCCGGTGAGTGCGGCGGGGATTTTCCAGTCAAACCTGGGGGATGCGGCGCAGAGTCATTACGCGGCCAACGCCAACCAGGCGCAATTCGAACAGGCGCTGGGGCGCAAGACGATTGATGAGTTGCAGCTTTACGGCGAGACGCAGCAGCGTTCCATTGATGAGTGTCTGGGCACACTGCTGGCCTGAAATGGGGTGTCCTCCCCGGCTCAGCGGCACAATCCTTGCGCCGCAACAGTCCCCAGAGCCGGGTGGACGGGGCGCATCATAAAGACACAGTCCTGCGATGTCCCGCATACAAATCTGAACAAATATTGCCGTTTTGCGCCTAGCCTAATCGCCCGACGATCTCGTCCTTGATCAGCAGCCGTTTCTTCTTCAGGTTTTCTACGTCCTCATCACTGGCACTGGCTTTTTCTGCCTTCAGCACCTTTGCGTCAGCTTCATCATATTGCGTGAGCAGCGAATCCAGCCGGTTATCGTTCGCCCTGCGTTCGTGAACGTCTTCCTTGCTCAAACCCAAGTCCTGATACAGGTCGTGTTTCACTGGCATGGCGTACCTCCACAAATTGATCAATGGTCTACGCCCTTGAAGCTAGCCCATTCCAATGGGTCTTGTCATGTTTGAGGTCAATACAGTCCCGTTCGTCGTGCAGCCTGCGATGGGATCAAACCTTTGCCGTGCCCTGCCCTCCACTGTAGATCGCCACCCGAGGGAGACAGGTTTCATGAATCACGCTGCCACTGCTGCCGACACTCAATGCATCAACACGCTTCGCACCCTGGCCATGGACGCTGTACAGAAGGCCAATTCCGGGCATCCGGGCACGCCCATGGGCCTGGCGCCGGTGGGTTATACGTTGTGGAGTCGCTTCCTGCGTTATCACCCCGAACATCCCGATTGGCCTAACCGTGACCGTTTTGTGTTGTCAGTGGGGCATGCGTCGATGCTGCTGTATTCGCTGTTGCATCTGGCCGGTGTGGTGGAGATTGACGCCCACGGCCAGCGCTCTGGCCAGCCGGCCATCAGCCTCGACGATATCAAGCAGTTCCGGCAGATGGGTTCCAAGACCCCAGGCCACCCCGAATACCGCATGACCACCGGCGTGGAAACCACCACCGGCCCGCTCGGCCAGGGCTGCGCCAACAGCGTGGGCATGGCCATGGCCCAGCGTTGGCTGGCCGAACGCTTCAACCGCGACGGCCAGGTGCTGTTCGACTACGACGTCTACACCCTGTGCGGTGACGGCGACATGATGGAAGGCATCAGCAGCGAGGCGGCCTCGATGGCCGGCCACTTGAAGCTGGATAACCTGTGCTGGATCTACGACAACAACACCATCAGCATCGAGGGGCACACTGAACTGGCCTTCAGCGAAGACGTGATCAAGCGCTTCCAGGCCTACGGCTGGCACACCCAGCACGTCACCGACGCCAATGACTTGCAGGCGTTGAGCGTGGCGCTGGAAACCTTCAAGGCCAATACCGGCGCGCCGACCCTGATCGTGGTCGACAGCGTGATCGGCTATGGCTCGCCGCACAAGCACAACACCGCAGCCGCCCACGGCGAGCCTCTGGGCGAAGACGAGATTCGCCTGACCAAGGCTGCCTATGGCTGGCCGCAGGATTCGAGCTTCCTGGTGCCCGACGAAGCCCGCACGGTACTGCGTGATGCCCTCTACGAACGCGCCGAACCGCTGTTCGCCGAATGGAACCAGACCCTGGCATCCCTCGACCCGCAACGTGCCGATGAACTGCACCGAATGCGCGCCGGCGAAATGCCCGAGCAATGGCAGGCGCACCTGCCCAGCTTCGCCGCCGATGCCAAGGGCGTCGCCAGCCGGGCCTCCGGCGGCGAGGTATTGAATGCCTTCGCCCAACAGATCCCCTGGTTGCTGGGCGGCTCGGCGGATCTGTCGCCGTCGACCAAAACCAACCTGACGTTCGACGGCGCCGGGCGCTTCAGCGCCGATGACTACAGCGGGCGAAACCTGCACTTCGGCATCCGCGAGCACGCCATGGGCGCAATTGCCAATGGCATGGCACTGTCCTACCTGCGCCCGTACACCTCGACCTTCCTGGTGTTCAGCGACTATATGAAACCACCGATCCGCCTGGCGGCGATCATGGAATTGCCGGTGATTTTCGTGTTTACCCATGATTCCATCGGCGTGGGTGAAGACGGGCCGACGCACCAACCGATCGAACACCTGACCCAACTGCGCGCCACGCCGGGGCTGCTGACCCTACGCCCGGGCGACGCCAATGAAACCCTGGAGTTGTGGAAGGTGGCCCTGGCGCAAACCCATCGGCCAAGCTGCGTGGTGCTGTCGCGTCAGGCGCTGCCAACCCTGGATCGCACCCAGTATGCGTGCGCCTCAGGTGCGGCCAAAGGTGCCTATGTATTGGCCGCTGCGGATAAGCCTGAAGTCATTCTGATCGCGACAGGCAGTGAGGTCAGCCTGGCGGTGGCTGCTTACGAGCAACTCAAGGGCGAAGGCGTGGCCGCGCAAGTGGTATCGATGCCGAGTTGGGAGTTGTTTGAAG
This sequence comes from Pseudomonas synxantha BG33R, assembly GCF_000263715.2. Classification (NCBI taxonomy): domain Bacteria; kingdom Pseudomonadati; phylum Pseudomonadota; class Gammaproteobacteria; order Pseudomonadales; family Pseudomonadaceae; genus Pseudomonas; species Pseudomonas synxantha. Next base: position 2,819,604 of record NZ_CM001514.1, on the reverse strand, counting down.
ACCAGGATCAAGCCTACCGCGACAGCGTCTTGCCGCCTGCGATAAAAGCGCGGGTGGTGGTGGAACAGGCGGGGCCCCTGGGTTGGGATCGCTATGTCGGGCAAACCGGTGCCAAGGTGGTGATGAACAGCTTTGGCGCGTCGGCGCCATTGGCCAAGTTGCAGGAGAAGTTCGGGTTTACCGTGGAGAATGTGGTGAAGCTGGCCAAGGAGCAGATCCAGCATAATCTCACTGACTAGCGCTTGGCTTAATGTGGGAGGGGGCTTGCTCCCTCCCACATTTGGTCATCAACAACTGCTAGATCAGCGCCTGGGTTAGATAAGGCGCGGTTCGGCTGTGCTTGCTTTTGGCAACCTTGTGCGGCGTACCACACGCCACCACCATCCCGCCCAGGTCCCCTGCCCCCGGCCCGATATCAATGACCCAGTCACTCTGGGCCACCACGCGCATCTCATGCTCGACCACAACCACGGTATGCCCCGCATCGACCAGTTGATTCAACTGGCTGAGCAAGCGGTCGACATCCTTGGGGTGCAAGCCGGTGGTCGGCTCGTCGAGCACATACAACGTAGCGCCGCGGGCGTTGCGTTGCAGTTCGCTGGCGAGCTTGATGCGCTGGGCTTCACCGCCGGACAGTTCGGTGGCCGGCTGGCCAAGGCGCAGATAGCCCAGGCCGATATCGCGCAGCACCTGCAACGAGCGCAGTACGCCAGGCTGCTCGGCAAAGACGTCCACTGCCTGCTCGACCGTCAAGCCCAGTACCTGGGCGATGTTCAAACCCTGCCATTTGATCGCCAGGGTTTCAAGGTTGTAGCGTGCACCGTGGCAGGTGGGGCACGGCGCGTACACGCTGGGCATAAACAGCAGTTCAACGCTGACAAAGCCTTCACCCTCACAGTTCGGGCACCGCCCCTTGGCGACGTTGAACGAAAACTGCCCGGCGTCGTAAGCGCGTTTCTTGGCCGCCGGCGTAGCGGCGAACAGCTTGCGCACGTTGTCGAACAACCCGGTGTAGGTCGCCAGGTTAGAGCGCGGCGTGCGGCCGATAGGTTTCTGGTCTACCTGCACCAGGCGGCGAATGTGTTCCAGCCCGGCACTGATGCGCCCGCCACTGGCTTGCGGTGCAGCGTCTTCCAGGCTTGGCTCGTCGTCATTTTCCAGCACGCGCCCAAGGCCCGTGGCCACCAGTTCCAGCAACGCCTGGCTGACCAGGCTGGATTTGCCCGAGCCGGAAATACCGGTTACCGCGGTAAAGCAGCCCAGCGGGAAGTCCACCTTCAGGTCATCGAGGTTATTGCGCGTCACGCCTTCGAGCTTCAGCCAGGCAGTGGGCGCGCGCCGCGCCACGTTGGCCGGGCGCTGTGGAGCAAACAGGTATTCACGGGTCTGCGACGCCTCGATAGCCTCCAACCCCGCAGGCGGCCCGCTGTACAGCACCTGCCCGCCATGTTCACCGGCTGCCGGGCCCACGTCGATCAACCAGTCGGCGCGGCGCATGGTTTCCAAGTCGTGCTCCACTACAAACAATGAATTGCCCGCGGCCTTCAAGCGCTCAAGCGCACTGAACAACGCTTCGCCATCCGCCGGATGCAGGCCCGCCGAGGGCTCGTCCAGCACATAGATGACACCGAACAACTGCGAGCCCAGCTGGGTCGCCAGGCGCAAACGCTGCAACTCCCCGGAGGACAAGGTCGGCGTGCTGCGCTCCAGCGACAGATAGCCCAGGCCCAATTCGATCAGGGTGTTCACCCGTTCGAGCAAGTCCTGGGCGATGCGTTGGGCTGCCAGGCGCTTTTCCACCGACAATTTCATCTTGTCCTGCCCCGCCGCCACCGGCCGCAGCAATTGAGCCAATTGCGCCAGGGACAGTTGCGACAACTCTCCGATATCCACCCCGGCAAACTTCACCGACAGTGCCGCCTGAGTCAGGCGCTTGCCGTGGCATAACGGGCAGGCACTGCCCTGCATGAACTGCGACACGCGCTTTTTCATGAGTGCGCTTTGGGTATGGGCGAAGGTGTGCAGGATGTAGCGCCGTGCGCCGCTGAAAGTGCCCTGGTAGCTGGGTTCGAGCTTGCGTTTCAACGCATCGCGGGTCTGCTGCGGGGTGAAGCCGGCGTATACCGGCACGGTGGGGGTTTCTTCGGTGAACAGGATCCAGTCGCGCTGTTTTTTCGGCAGGTCACGCCAGGGGATGTCGACGTCATAGCCCAGGGTCACGAGGATGTCGCGCAGGTTCTGACCCTGCCAGGCCAGCGGCCAGGACGCCACCGCACGCTGGCGGATGCTCAAGGACGGATCGGGCACCATCAACGCTTCGGTCACTTCATACACGCGACCCAAGCCATGGCATTGCGGACACGCGCCCTGGGGCAGGTTCGGGGAAAAGTCCTCGGCATACAGCATGGCCTGCCCCGGCGGGTAGCTGCCGGCGCGTGAATACAGCATACGGATCAAGCTCGACAGGGTAGTGACGCTGCCCACCGAAGAGCGCGCACTCGGCGTGCCGCGTTGCTGTTGCAGGGCCACCGCCGGCGGCAAGCCCTCGATGCTGTCCACATCCGGCACGCCCACCTGGTCGATCAAGCGCCGCGCATAGGGCGCCACCGATTCGAAATAGCGACGCTGCGCCTCGGCATACACGGTGGAAAACGCCAGGGACGATTTGCCGGAGCCGGATACCCCGGTAAACACCACCAGGGCATCGCGTGGAATATCCACATCGACGTTACGCAGATTATGTTCACGGGCGCCACGCACCCTGACAAAGCCCGGTTGCCGGGCGGTAACCGCAGGGATGTTGCGCTGTGATGTCATGGGCAACCTTGTCTTGCACTGAGCACCCTGCGCACGCGTTGAGTCAGGGCCTCGGGGCTGTAGGGTTTGCTCAGCAGGTGGATGTCGGCGCTGAGCAAATGATTGGAGGACAGGATGTCGCGGGTGTGGCCGGAGGTGAACAGCACCGCCACCGGCGGGTTCTGCGTACGCGCCCAAGTGGCCAGGTCAGTGCTCTTGACCCGGCCTGGCATCACCACGTCGGTGAAGATCAAGTCCGGCGCTGCGCCACGCTGCAACACCTGCATCGCGCGGTCGCCATCTTCGGCGGTCAATACGGTGTAACCCGACTGCTGCAGCAACTCGACCACCGTCAGGCGCACGCCTTCGTTGTCCTCGACCACCAGGATGGTTTCCTGGCCGCCTCCTTGCAGGTCTACGTCACTGTAGTCGTCGAGGCACTCGGGCTCCAGGCTGTGGGGGAAATACATCTGCACAACCGAACCCTTGCCCTCCTCGCTCCACATATCCACGTGGCCGCCGCTTTGGCGCACAAAACCAAACACCATGCTCAGCCCCAGACCGGTGCCGTGGCCTTCGCGTTTGGTGGTAAAGAAGGGTTCGAAGGCGCGCTTGAGGGTGGCCTGGGACATGCCCACACCGGTGTCGGCCACCGCCAGGCGCACGTACTCGCCGGGCTTGATGCTTTTGCCGATGCAATCGTCAGGGTTGAGGATGATGTTTTCCCCGGTGATCCGAATCACCCCTTCGCCCTGCATGGCATCCCGGGCGTTGATTGCCAGGTTGAGCAAGGCATTTTCCAGCTGGTTGCGGTCGACATTGATGCACCAGGAGTCCAGGGGCAATTGCACGTCGATATGGATGGTTTCCCCCAGCGCCCGTTGCAGCAACTCGCCCAGGCCGGCATAGATGCGCTGCGGGTTGTACACCGCGGGTGATAACGGTTGGCGACGGGCAAACGCGAGCAATTGCGATGACAACTTGGCCCCGCGCTCGACTGCCGCGATGGCCGCGGTCACGCGACGTTGCACCTGGCAATTGTCCGGCTCATGCCGGGCAAGCAAATGCAGATTGCCGGCGATCACTTGCAGCAGGTTATTGAAGTCATGGGCCACGCCCCCGGTCAGGCCGCCAATCGCTTCCAGCTTTTGTGACTGGCGCAACTGGTCTTCGGCGGCAGAGCGCGCCTGCACCTCGGCGGCCACGCGTTGCTCCAGATTATGGGTAAGCTCCTGGCGCACCCGCTCGGACTTCACCAGCTCGGTGGTTTCCACCACAATCGCCAGCACGCCGGCCGGCTGCTGGTTGTCACCCGCCACCGGGCTGTAGTAGAGATCCAGCCACACGCTTTCCGGTCGGCCGTGCCGCGACAACACCAGTTCCTTGTTATTGAACGACAAGGTACCGCCCGCCAGGCACGTATCCACCACATGCCGATTGAACTCGGCCACTTCCGGCCAGCCCAGTTCCACCGGCGTACCCAGCAGGTAAGGATGGCGCCCGCCGGCAAATGCCGAATAGCTGTCGTTGTAGATCATGTACCCCGCCCGCCCCCACAGCATCACCATCGGCACGGGTGAGGCCAGCATCATTTGCACGGTGCAAGCCAGGCTTGTGGACCACTGATCCAAAGGGCCAAGGTCGGTAGTTGACCAGTCAAAGGTGCGTATCCGCTGAGCCATTTCGCCGGCCCAGCCTTCACAGCCGTGGGGGTTGGATAAAAATTGCATCATTGGGCTCTGTGCGCAGGAGAAGACGATCGCAAGTTTTGGAGCGCGCCGACGGTGGATGGTTTCATCTTGTGAACGCTGGAATGCAGAAACCACTGAACTCAATGAAAATCCCGGCTGCGCACCACCATTCCATCCAACAGCGGCGTCAAATCGGTCAAGCGCCCTGCGATCAAATGCCGCACCTCGCCCACCGCCTCCCAGCGCCCATCCACCTTGAGCAGACGTGACCCCACCAGCGCCCGGCGCTGGCGCTCGGCCAGGTCGCGCCAGACCACTACATTGAGGTTGCCGAACTCATCTTCGAGGGTGACAAAGGTCACGCCACTTGCCGTACCGGGGCGCTGGCGACCGGTCACCAACCCGGCGATGCTCACATTGCGCCCATGCTCCACCGCCAGCAACTCCTGGGAACTGCGGCAGCGTCGCTTGCGCAGCTCGGCGCGCAACAAGGCCAAGGGGTGCGGCCCAAGGGTGGTGCCCAGCGTGGCGTAATCGGCTTGCAGGTCCTCGCCTACGCTGGGCGCGGGTAATGCCACCACGGTTTCATCCTGACCTGGCTGGCCGGCAAACAAGCCCAACTGCTTGTGCACACCGGCCACGTCCCAGCGCGCCTGGTGTCGGTTGCCGGCCAGGGCGCGCAAGGCACCGGCATCCGCCAGCAGCGCCTGGCCCCGGGCATCCAGGCCGGCGCGTGCGTCCAGGTCGGCGATGTCGCTGAACGGTTGCCGCTGGCGTGCGGCTTCGATACGCCGCCCGTCGTCCTCGCGAAACCCCGAGATCATGCGCAAGCCCATACGAATCGCCGGTTGCTGGCCGTCGATGGGCTCAAGGCTGCAATCCCAGTCGCTGGCCTGCACATCCACCGGGCGAATCTGCAAGCGATGGCGCCGGGCGTCCTGCAGGATCTGGTCCGGGCTGTAGAAACCCATGGGCCAGCTATTGATCAGGGCGCAGGCAAAGGCCGCCGGCTCATGGCACTTGAGCCAGCAACTGGCGTAGGTCAACAGGGCAAAACTGGCCGCGTGGGACTCGGGGAAACCATAGCTGCCAAAGCCTTTGATCTGCTCGAAAATCTGCGCGGCAAAGGCTTCGGTGTAGCCGTTGCCGAGCATACCGTCGCGCAGCCGCTTCTGGTGCGGCTCCAGGCCGCCGTGACGTTTCCAGGCGGCCATGGAGCGGCGCAGCTGGTCGGCCTCGCCAGGGCTGTAGTGGGCGGCGACCATGGCGATCTGCATCACTTGTTCCTGGAACAAAGGGATACCCAGGGTGCGTTTGAGCACGGCCTCCAATTCGGGTGAAGGATAGGTTTCTGCTTCCTCTTTGTTTCTGCGGCGCAAATACGGATGCACCATGCCGCCCTGAATCGGCCCGGGGCGCACGATGGCGACTTCGATCACCAGGTCATAGAACGTTTGCGGCTTGAGCCTGGGCAACATCGACATCTGTGCCCGCGATTCGATCTGGAACACGCCGATGGTGTCAGCCTTGCTGATCATGGCGTAGGTTGCCGGATCTTCCTTTGGAATGCCTGCCAGGCTCAAATCCAGGTTGCGATGCCGACGCAGCAAATCGAAACAGCGGCGGATTGCGCTGAGCATACCGAGGGCGAGGATATCCACCTTGAGCAGGCCGACGGCGTCGAGGTCATCCTTGTCCCACTGGATGATGGTGCGCTCGGCCATGGCCGCATTTTCCACTGGCACCAGGGTGTCCAGCGGGTATTCGGAAATCACGAAACCGCCGGGGTGCTGGGACAGGTGCCGGGGAAAGCCGATCAGTTGCCGGGTGAGCGTCAACACGCGGCGCAGCAGTGGGCTGTCCGGATCGAAACCGCTTTCACGCAGGCGTTCAAGAGGTGGCGCGTCATCACTCCAGCGCCCGCAGCAGTCGGCCAGCGCGTTGATCTGGTCTGGTGGCAGCCCGAGGGCCTTGGCTACATCGCGCACTGCGCCGGCGGCGTGGTAGCTGCTGACCACCGCCGTCAACGCTGCACGATTGCGGCCGTAGCGCTGGAATACGTATTGCAGCACTTCTTCGCGGCGCTCGTGCTCGAAGTCTACGTCGATGTCCGGCGGTTCATTGCGCTCTTTGGAGAGGAAGCGCTCGAACAGCAAGTCGCTCAAGCTCGGGTTGATTTCGGTGATACCCAAGGCAAAACACACCGCCGAATTGGCCGCCGAGCCACGGCCCTGACACAGGATCGAGCGGCTGCGGGCGAAGCGCACGATGTCGTGCACCGTGAGGAAATAACTTTCATAGCCCAACTCGCTGATCAGCAGCAGTTCCTTGTCGATCTGCTGCAAGGTCTTGGCATCGACGCCCTCGGGCCAGCGCCGGGCAATGCCTTCTTCGGTCACCGCACGCAACCAGGAGGCGGCGTCATGACCTGTCGGCACCAGTTCGCGTGGGTAGTGATAGCGCAACTGGCTGAGGTCGAAGGTACAACGCCGCGCAATCGCCAGGGTCTCGTCCAGCAGCGCTTGCGGGTACAGCGCGGTCAGGGCATCGAGGCTGCGCAAGTGCCGCTCGCCATTGGGATGCAACAAGGTACCGGCGTCGGCCACCGCGACGTGATGGCGGATGGCGGTCATGGTATCTTGCAGGGCACGGCGGCCACGAGCATGCATGTGCACATCGCCGCAAGCCACCGCCGGGATCTGCAACCGGGCGGCCAGGTTCAGGCGCTGCTCCAGGTGGCGCCCATCGTCCTGGCCGCAATGCAACTGCACTGCCAGCCACAGGCGCCCGTTGAAAGTGCGGCACAGCCATTGGATCGAGGCCTGGGTGTCATGGTCCTGCGCCACCCACAGCGCCAACAGGCCGGGCAATGGTTGCTCGAAGTCTTCCTGCAGCAGGCGGTAACGGCCTTTTTCAGCACGGCGACGGGCCAGGGTGATCAGACGGCACAGATGCTGGTAGCCGTTGAGGTCTTGCACCAGCAGCACCAGTTTGGGGCCGTTTTCGATGCGCACTTCACTGCCGATAATCAGCGGCAAATCCACCGCTTTCGCTGCTTGCCAGGCCCGTACGATGCCCGACAAGGTGCATTCATCAGTGATTGCCAGGGCGCTGTAGCCCTGGTGTTTGGCCCGCTGGAACAGCTCCAGTGCACTGGAGGCACCGCGCTGGAAGCTGAAGTTGGACAGGCAATGCAGTTCGGCGTAACTCATGCGCGACTCGCTCCAGGGTTCATGCAAACCAGCCTTGCAGCCACAGTCCATCGCTGCACCCCACATTGCGGTAGGCCCAGCCTTGCTGGCCGGCGCGGGTCTGGATCAGGTAATAGTCGCGGCGGATATCGGCGCCATCCCACCAGCCGGATTCGATGCGCTCCGGGCCCATCAGAATGTGCACGCCCTGCTCGGCCAGCAGCGTCGGTTCGGACAACAACCAGCCGGGGCGCCGCACCTTGTTCAAGCTCGGGCATGGACGGCTGTCGGTCGCGGCTTGCCAGGCACATTCGGGGCGATGGTCGGCGTGAAAGCGCAAGCCCTGCACCGCCTCATCCCCCAGGCGCGCGCGCAGGCGTTCGCGCAATTGTTCCCACGGCAGGGTTTGCTGCGGGCGGTCGTCGAACAGGTCCTGGCGCTGGGGCACGAACACCGGCAAGTCCTCGGCCACCAGGCGCAAACCGCGCACCGGCGAGGTGACCTGGACCTGCTCCAGGCGCCCACGGGCCAGTTCGAACAGCATCAAAGGCTCACGCTCGGCACTGAGCAAGCCCACCTTGATCACGCTGTCGGGCGCCTGGGCATGTTCCAGGTGCAGGTCAAAGCCCTGCACGCCACTGTCGCGCCCGCAAAGGAAGGCCGACAAATCGCCGGTCAAGCGCCGTAATGGAAACAGCAAGGCCTGGTGGGATTGCACATCGAAGTTCAACTCGATGCGCGCCTCGAACTGGTCCGGCGGCTGATAGAACGCCAGGGCCAAGGGGCGTTGCCCGCTCAGGGCGTCGAGGTGCTTGAGCAGGCTGGCGTCAAAGCGTCGCGCCAGGGTATGCCGCGGCAATGCCTGCACCTGGGCCAGGGTGCGCAGGCCCATGCGTGACAAGGCGGTGGCGGCCTGCGGGTCAAGACCGGCGCGGTCGACAGGCAGTGGCGCCAGGGCCTGCATCAAGGCGTTGTCATCGGCCACGGCCAGGCCATCGTAAAGGTTTGCCAACACCCGCGCCGCCGCCGGGTTGGGCGCTGCGACGATGCGGTGACGAAAGCCAAGGTCGGTCAACTCCTTGCGCAAGCGCGCCTCGAACTGCGACCAGGGCCCGAACAGGCCCAGGCTCGATTCGATCTCGAACAACAAGGCGCGCGGGTAATACAGGCTGACCTGGGAACTGAAACGGTAGGCCCAGGCGGCAAGCAACTGCTGCAAGCGTTCGATTTCCAGAGGGTCGTATTCCACACAGGCAAAGCCCTTGGCCAGGGCATGGGCTGCCGTCAACGATTGACCAGGGCGCAAGCCCAGGGCACGGGCGGCGGCGTTGACGGTTTGCAGCACCCGCCGCTGCGGCGTGCCGGCCAGCAGTGCCAGAGGCTGGTCGGGTTCGGGATGCACACGCTGCGCCCCGTCCAGCGCCAATTGCGGGAATACGATACAGACCCAACGCATGGCAACCTCAATGCCCCGCCAGGGCAATCGGTGCCGGATGGGCCAACCCGCCCCGGCACTTGAGCACGCGCACTTGTGCAGGCTTTGCCTCGACCGCCAGGCGCAAGGCCGCGGGCGAGGCATTGACCGCCTCATTCAAGGAGCGCCAGGCAAATGCCAGGGTCTGTCCGGTTTCCGCCGCCACCTGCAAACGCCGCAAGGCCCGATCATCGGCCTTGCGCGGCCAGCACAACACCGCACCGCAACTGCCGGAGCGCAGGCATTGTTCCACCGCCCACAGCGCATCGCGCTCCTGGGCCTGGATAATGGAAAGCTGACGCACATCTACCCCGGCGTTCTGCCAGGCATGGGGATACGGCGTATAGGGCGGCGCCACCAGCACAATACGCTCACCCAGGGCCGACAAGCGCGCCAGGGTTGGCAGCACCAGTTGCAATTCGCCCACCCCGTCCTTGGCCATGAGGATTTCACTCAAGGCCGCTTCCGGCCAGCCGCCAGTGGGCAGCACCGCATCCAGCGCCGCCAGCCCCGTGGGGTGCACGCTGGCCGGTGGTGCGGCGGGCCGGCCCTTCCAGACTCGCCCGCCATTGAACAGCGAGTCCAGGGCAACTACGGCGCCCATCAGCCTTGCCTCACCAGGCCACAGAACACCCCTTCGATGGCCAAGTCCTGGTCGGGGCCGACCACAATGGGTTGATATGCCGGGTTGCGCGGCAATAAACGCACCCGCTCGCCGTTGCGCTCGAAGCGCTTGATGGTGACCTCACCGTCCAGACGCGCCACCACAATCTGCCCGTTCAAGGCTTCGGCACTGCGACGTACGCCCACCAGATCGCCGTCGAGAATGCCGTCTTCGATCATCGAATCACCCTGTACTCGCAGCAGGTAGTCAGGGGTCTTGGCGAAAGTGGCCGGATCCAGTTGCAAGTGGCTGTGCACGTCCGCATCGGCACCGATGGGCCGGCCAGCCGCCACGCGGCCAAGTACCGGCACATCCAGCCACTCGGGACGCGCGGGTTGATTGAGCAAACGAATACCACGGGCCTGGTTGGGGTTGACCTCAATGAAACCGGCTTCGGTCAAGGCCACCACATGCTTGCGGGCGACGCTGCGCGAGGCGAAGCCGAACGCCTCGGCGATCTCGGCGAGGCTGGGGGGCTGACCTTGGTGCGCGATGCGCTCGCGAATGAAAGTCAGGATGGCGGTACGGCGGGGAGTCAGGTTTGTCATGGAGTACATTTGTACTCCTGTGGGAAATTTCTGACAATAACCGTCAGTCGGCGACCAACTGCCTGGTCATCACCGCATAAATATCTACACAACTTTATAGCTTCCGCACACCCCGTAACCACGATGCGAAGCGAGCCGATCTTGCTCTTGATCTGCTTTTGATCTCAGGCGCCCCGTCAAACCACGCTGGCCGGAATTCGACAGGGATTTGGGGGGTAAACCGGCAGGGATGCCGGTTTAGCCGCCCCGCGCCATGGATGGCGCGTGGCGGCGGCCCCCCAAATCCATGGCGGATTACGGGCACACCGAGCCTGGGCGAGGTGCCGAGTGGTGGGGCAAGAGCGTTTTGCTTACTTTTGCGCTTTTCAAAAGTGAGCCGCTGTAAGAGCGGAACCAATAGCAGCCGTTACCCAAATAACGGATATGTACTCGGTCTGATCCAGCATCCTGGTCGGCCCTGAGGCCGCCATCGGGAGCAAGCCCCCTCCCACAAGATCAGTGTTGGCTTTAACCTGGCTCCCGCAATTGAGCTCAGCGCTGCGTCGGAATGCGAATATCACCGCTACGACATTGGCTTTTTACACTGCGCGGGCACCCGGTGAATGCCAGCTCCTTGGTCAGGCACACGCGTACCTCCGACAGCACCTTGCCCTTGCAGATCACTGCCAAGCCGTGATTGCCCATGCGCGGGTTACTCTCGCGAAACAAGTCCTCAATCTCACGCGCCTGTAGCGACGGTGGTGTATTGAATGGCTGCAGTTGCGGCGGAATGACCACCGCGCCGAGTGCCGTGTCGGTCTTGTCCAGATACTCCAGCGGTTCGAGCCCGCTGCAGGTGCCATGCTTGGCCCACTCGTGCTTGAGCAGCGCACGGGTTGGAAACATTGACGCGCCCTTGTCCATTTCCTCGTCATTCAAGCGTGACTGTGGCGCACAGGAGGCCGGCCACCCTCCCCGCACGTATTGCGGCCACAAGCCGTGTAACACAAACCCATAGCCCTTGCCCGTGCACTGTTCATTGCCTGGGTGCGTCAAGCAGAAGGTCGGTGACCACGACAACGACAGCACATAAAAGTCAAACTCCCCCGGCAGCCCTTGGTCACGCGGCGCCGCAGTTGCAACTGTGGCGATCAGGAGCCACAACACCATCCAGTATTTCATCCCGGTATTCCTTTAAAAATGAAGTCTCACGCTATCGCGGCAGCTAGGGATGGTTGGAGTAACGTTGCAACACCTTGTCCAGGATGATATCGGTCTTCAACGCCTCGATCGCCAGCGACGGATGTTCGGCGTCCCCGCGAATATGCGCATTCATGCCCAGTACGTGGTGCCACTGGATATGCGCATGGCACGGCACTTCCAACACCTCGCTGGTTTCGCCTTCCAGGCGCAATGGCTGGTCCTCGAACACTGAAAACTGAATGCGGCCACGGCTGCCGATCAATTCGACACGGTCTTCGCGACGGTCCGCCACGAAGTTCCAGCAGCCCATGCCCAAGGCACCATTGGCGAAGGTCCAGCAGGCCGTCACGGCATCCTCTGCCGCGTAGCGCCCGGCCTGACGCGCGGAAAAGCCTGAGACCTCGACAATATCCCCGGCCAGGTACTGGAACAGGTCGAACCCGTGGCTGGCCAGGTCGGCGAAATAGCCGCCACCGGCAATGGCCGGATCGGTGCGCCAATTGGCGGCGTTGCCATCAGTTGCAGCGGCAGGCTTGCACAGGGTCCAGGTCAGGTGCCGCAACTCACCGATACGACCTTCCTGCAACCAGCTGCGCACTTGCTGAAAGCGCGGCAACGAACGCCGATAGTAGGAAACAAACAGGTGCAGCCCGGCGCGCTCGAAGGTGCGTTGCATCAATGCGCTCTGCTCGGCATTCAGCGACATGGGCTTTTCGACGCAGCAATGCTTGCCCGCCGCTGCCACCATCAGGCTGTATTCAAGGTGACTGTCGGGCGGTGTGGCGATGTAGACCGCATCCACCTCAGGGTCATTGATCAGTGCCTGGGCATCGGTATAAAAACGCGCGATACCGTGCCGCGTCGCATAATCGCGCACCGCCTCGATACGCCGCCCCATCACGGCCACCAATGCCGAACCTGGCGCTTTGTAGAAAGCGGGTCCACTCTTTAACTCAGTGACACTGCCACAGCCGATCATGCCCCAGCGTATGGTCTTCATCGAATGCCCTCGTTCGTCTTCGTCAATCGGGCAGTATCCACATACAGAACCCGGCACGCCATAACCACTTAGCATGACATTTGCATTACACTTTTGTGACATTCATCCGGCGCGGGGGCACATACGATGAAAATTAGGGCAACCGTCATTTGCGAACATGAAGGGCATATTCTCTTCGTGCGCAAGGCCAGATCAAAGTGGGCCTTGCCGGGCGGCAAGGTAGAACGCAACGAACGCCCGGTGGGCGCCGCCGAACGCGAGCTGGAAGAAGAAACCGGATTAAGCGTCGATGGCTTGCTGTACTTGCAAGAACTGAAGGCCCGCGACACGCTGCACCACGTGTTCGAGGCCTCGGTGGTGAATATCGAGGAGGCGCGGCCGTGCAACGAAATCGTTGCCTGCCAGTGGTACGCCTACAGCGCCCTGGACGAACTGGACACCACCGACGCCACCCGTCACATCGTCAAATCCTTCCTGCGGCGCCTCTGACGCCGCGCACAGCCACTAACCCACCGCCGCAAACCCACGGCGCCCGGCCTTGATCTCGGCACGCAACTCACCAATCAGGTTTGAGATGGAACGGATGCTGTCCAGGCCCTCAGGGGATACGCACGTCAACAAAAGATCGACGCGACCGGACTGCGGCTCATAGATGCTGATGCGCAACGAGCCATCGCTGTTCAAGGTGCAGTCGCAGCAAAGAGGCTGGAACCCCGAGGCCATGATGCGGTTGAGTTCGACGATCGAGATCATGACAAGCGCCCTTGTGCGGGCCTACCTGGTGGTTGTGATCCAAACAGCGTAGATGAGGTTTTGTCGCAGGCCGGACGATTGATGCAAAAGTGTTAGCCATGCCTCATTTCGCCCGGCAACGAGCGCGTTTCGAATGACAGGCCGTATCGCTGCCGTTATTGCCCGTATTTAATTCCAGGCAAAAAAAAATCCCAAGTAGCTGATGGAAACTTGGGATTTAAAAATGCATAAACCGTGGGAGGTGAACGCCCGGCTATAGTAGCGACTGTAAAAACGTGTAACAAGATTATTTTAATCCTTTCGTCGGATTGAAAGCGCTGTAAGTCATTCAATAACCACATGTTTTTTAAGGTAACGGGAACAATGAGTGCCACTTTTTGGTGCAAGTAACGGTTATACCCGTGCCATAAGTCCATCTATAAAAAAGGGTTATTGATTAGGTACGGCACACTGTTCAATCACTGTTCATTCAATTGCTTGCACGTCTGTTGAAGTTCAGCGCGCCTGGCAGCGCTCACCTCCACGACGGTCTCCATGTGCCGACAAAGCGCCAGGCGCTCAGCGGCCTCTTCACGCTGGCGGTCCACCTGGGCGTTGAGTTGAACGAAATAGAACCCCAGCAGCGCCGCGAGGCACAGCACCCCCACGGCGAGATACAGCAAGCCGCTGGAGGATGTGGGTTTTGGGGCATTCATGACCTTACGGCGCCCTGCTCTTTTCGTAGCGAACATCGTCGCCATCAACCGGGCCGACGTTGGACCAGCCCAGGTGTTGATAGAAACCGTTGGCACGGACTTCACCACGCCCGTCAGTGATCAGGTACAGCCTGTCGTGGCGTTCAAACAAAGCGGCTTCAGCCACTGCCATCAGTTGCCGTCCCAGGCCCAGGTTCTCGTGTGTAGGCAACACAAACATCGCGAACACTTCACCTTCATCCAGATCAACCATGGAAAATCCGGCGGCCTGGCCGTTGACTTCGGCGATCCAGGCGCAAGGCGCTTGGCGTAACGCGTCGATCAGTACCGGCGGCGTGATCCCCCGTTCGGCCATCTGCTCAAGGCTCAGATGGTTTTGCACCACCGAGGTGCGAATAGCACACAGCGTGTCGACATCATCGGCTGTCGCCGCTCGAATAAGCACTCGCATACAAGCCTCCATGAAGAAGTGCGCAATTGTATGCAAATACTCACACAGGGTTTGTGGGGGATTTGTAAGCGCCGTTAAACGGCTTCGGCTTATTTACGTGCGACTTTGTAGCGCAGGCAATCCTGGTAAAAACTTTTGCGGATCGCCTCCGGCTTCAGTCTTGAGTGGCTGTCATAGGTTTGCTCGGTAATCCCCATGGCCATCATGCGCATCCAGGATTTGTTGAACTTGATGGTCTGGATCTTCTGCCGAGCGGCATACAGCGACACTCCGGACAACTTCAACTCCTGAGCCCTGGCAGCTGTGCCCGCGCCCCAACTGCACATGTACTTGTCGCCCTCGCGCAACTCCCGAGCCTGTACGGTGGTCGCGCCCCCCGCCAGGGAGCAGGCAATCAGCATCATTCCAACAGTGCGCATTTGCATCCCCGCCTAACCACCTGAAAATAAAAGTGATTTTGGCGAGGATTTTGTTACAAAGGGGCCATTAAATTGCCTTATTGCGCAATATTTCGGGAACGCTGCGCACCGTGGCGAGGGTGCAAGCGCCTTCGCCACAGCAAGCTCACATCAAGGTTTGAGCTCGAATAGCGCCGGCATCGGCGGCCACTCCGAGGGGACTTTGCGGAAATGGCTGAAACCGGCCGCCTGCGCCATCTGGCGCGCACGTTTCTCGCCCATGAACGCTCCCAGCCCTTCCCCGCCATGGGACAGCGAGCAGGTCATGCAATAGAGGGTGCTCTGCGGGTACATGACGCGGCCGAACAGGTTCATGTTCTCGTGCAGCTCTTCGGACAGGTTGAGTTCTACCATCAGGTAGGTGCCGTCTTTGGCCGTGGCGGCGCGCAGGTCCTTGAGCATTTGCTGGGGGTCAGTGGCGTCGTGGATCACCACGAAAGTGGTCACGAAGTCGAACTGCTGTCCGCGCAGGGCATCCGAATCGTTGACCTCGAATTGCACCCGGTCGCCCACCCCAGCCGCCTCGGCGTTGGCGCGCGCCAACTCGATGGAAGGCAAGTGGAAATCGCAGCCGACGATGCGCGCCTCGGGGTAAGCCTTGGCCATAGTGATCGCCGCCAGGCCCGCGCCGCAGCCGAAATCCAGCACACTGCCGCCGGTTTTGAGCTTCTCTTCGACGCCGTCCAGGGACGGGATCCAGTGCTGGACCAAGTAGTGCTTGTACCAAGGCATGGTCATGCGCTCCATGCCTTTCCAGGTTTCCAGCGGGAACGCTTCTTCGGCACAGCCACCGCCATGGCGGAAGGCTTCGATGACTTTGGGTGCCATGCTCACGAACGGCACGCTCAACTGGATGATGCCACCGGCGAAATACGGCGAGTCTTCATCGGCAAGTACCGGCACAAATTCAGCGGGCATCCGGTATTGGCGAGTTTGCGCGTCATAGGTCACATAATTGCCGGTGACCATACTGCCCAGCCATTCACGCAAGTAGCGGGCGTTGTAGCCGGTCTTGTGCGCCAATTGTTCCAGGGTGACGGCCTCGCCATCGGCCAGTGCCTTGAACAAACCCAACTGGTCGCCGATGTAGAGCATGGCGCCGCGCAGCGTGTTGCCGTAATCCTCCATTATGCGCGCCGAAAACTGTTGAACCTTGGCTTGATCAACTTCCATAAGTTTGGACATCTGTCGCTCCTTGATGATTGTGTAAGTCTGTTCAGTGATCAACGCGCCGCCAGTTTGGACAGCACGTTATCGACGATGTGTTCGGACATGCCCAGGTGAGTTCTCGGCTCGAACAGTCGCGCCAAAGCGCCTGCATTCATGACGGCAAGCACCCGGGCGTCGGCTTCGATTGCGGCGCGGATCGATACGTGATCACGCTGGCTGGCCTGGGACACTTCAAAGATGATCTGGTAGGCGCTGCTCTTGCCCAGCTTGCGCGCCATTTCGAACACCACCGCTTCGGTGCAGATCGCATCGCCGTAGGCATGGGCAGTGCCCTCCATCTTTTTGACGTTAACGGTGAGCCCGTCGATGGTGTCGGTCAGGATCGACAGCGCCATCAGCGCATAGTGAGAAACGTCCGCCACCGCACACCATTCCAGGCGTGTGCCGCGGTAATCACGCTCGTGTTCGAGGATCATCGCGTCCAGGGCCAGCATGACCTGGGCCTTGGCCAGCCGCGCCAACACCACCACTTGCTCGCAGCCTTCGGGGTTGCGTTTGTGCGGCATGGTGCTGCTGCCGATCTGCTGGTCGCTCCAGCCCACTTCCACTTCAGCGATTTCCCAGCGATTGAGCGTGCGGATCTCATCGGCCACACGGGCCAAGGAGGCCGTGACCATGGCCAGGGTGCTGACAAACTCCGCGACGCGGTCACGGGACACGTGCCACCCCGTCAGCGGCACTTGCAGCGACAGACGCTGCGCAAAGCGTTCCAGCATCGGTATCGCTTCCGGGCCGAACGCCGCCATGGTGCCAACCCCGCCGAACAGCTGCACCACCAGCACACGCTGACGCGCTTCGACCAGGCGCTGGCGATGCCGCAACAGTTCATCGATCCAGCCGGCGACCTTCAGCCCGAAGGTGGTCGGCAACGCCGGGATCGAGTGAGTCCTGGCCACCATGAGCGAGTCACGGTGCGCATCGGCCAGGGTCGACAACTTGCCGAGCAAGGTCTCCAGGGCCTGGTCCATCGCGTCGAGGACGTCGCGCATTTCCAGGGACTGGGCGGTGTCCTGGATATCCTGGGTGGTGGCGCCGTAGTGCACGTACTCGCGGGCGCTTGGGCTGCAATTTTTTTGCAGGGCGCTCAGCAACGGCATCAGCGAATGGCCGGTGGCTGCCACACCGTCGGCCAACTGACGCACATTGATGCCCGACAGCAAGGCGGCTTTTTCGATTTCCAGGGCGGCCTCGCGCGGGATGATATTCACATCGGCCTGAGCCATGGCCAGCGCGGCTTCCACATCCAGCCAGCGTTGCAAGCGACAGTGACTGCAGAAGATCTTGCGGCTCTGCGGGCCGGCATAGCCTGAACCGTGGGTTTTCGAGTCGAGAATGTGGCTGTGTTCATGGCGGCATTGCTCGCCTTCATGATCAAGGCCCAGGTGTTCGGTGCGTGCGGTGCAAGACGCACGGGCTACCGCTTCCAACGTTTGCGCATCCATTACATACCCTCCATAGCGTACTGGGACTGACTGGTATTGCCTTGGGTTGCCATCACCGCCTCAAGGCCATCGCTTGAACAGCGGGGGATTGTTTTATTGGCCACCAGTTCGACCATCTCCGCCGCCAACCCGGTGTAGGCGGCCGGGTCAAGCAGGTCGTCGAGTGCCTGGCGGGTGAAACAGCCGTGCAGACGTTGATCGCTGAGCAAGGCTTCGCGAAAAGAACCGCCCAAACCTTGGGCCTGCAGGGCGATGTCGTGGATCAGGTAATGGGCCGTCTGCTTGCCCAGACGCGGCGCCAGCGCGAGCATGATGCGTTCCGACAGGATCAGCCCGCCGAGCATGTCCAGGTTGCTGCGCATCCGTGCTTCACGCACGTCCAGGCCGGCCAGCAGTACGCCTTCCATACGGGCGAGCAAGGCCCCGGCGTAGATGAACAGCTCCGGCAAGGCCGCCCATTCAATCCGCCAGGTGGTGCCGTCTCGCTCATGCAGTTGGAATGCCGCGTCGGTGAGCGCAAGCATCTGCGCACGCACCAGGCGCGACAGCGCGCTGATCAAATCCACCGTCGACGGGTTGTGCTTGTGGGGCATGGTGCTGCTCCCCACCTGCCCTGCCCGTCGCCCTTCGCGCACTTCATCAATCTCGGTGCGTTGCAGGTGGTAGATCTCATTGGCAACCCGGCCCAGGGTTGCCGATGCCTGCACCAGCAACCACGCCGCCTCCAGAATGCGGTCGCGGGCGCTGTGCCAACTGCTCAACGGTGCCGCCAGGCCGAGGCTTTCCAGAGTCCGGCGCTGCACCTCCAGACCCTGCGGGCCAAGGCCGGCCAGGGTGCCCACGGCGCCGGTGAGATTGCCCACCATGACCCGGGCATAGGCTTCGTCAAAACGCTCAAGGTGTCGATCGATCTCATCGACCCACACCGCCACCTTGTAGCCGAACGTGGTGGGCAGCGCTTGTTGCCCGTGGGTCCTGGCGACCATCGGTGTGTGTTTGTGCCGCAGCGCAAGCTTGAGCAAATGCCCACGGATAGCGCGCAAACGCTGCAACACCAGGCCCCAGGCATCGCGGACCTGCAACATGAGGCCGGTGTCGAGGATGTCCTGGGTGGTTACGCCGTAGTGCACGTATTCACCCAGGCCATCGGCGCACAGGGCCTCCAGTGCGCGAAGGGTCGGCACCAGGATATGCCCGGTTTCCATGCTTTGGCGTCCCAGGGCATCAAGGTCCAGCAGTTCCACACTGGCGACCCGGGCGATTTCCCGCGCGGCCTCAGGGGGGATGATGCCCATCTGCGCCTGGGTCGCCGCCAGTGCTGTTTCAACATCGAGCCACTTCTGCACCTGATTGGCATCAGAGAAGATCGCGGCAAATTCCGGGGACGAGTAAGCGCCCCCGTGGATACGGGATTCAGTGATATGACTTGGCATGTCGGGGTACTCGCGTTGTCCAGGGAGGGCTATTTCACGCGCTGCATTTCTTCCCAGACCGCATCGTAATAAGCCCGCTCCAGCCGAAAATGCTCGGCCAGCGAGGTCAGAAACGCGTTCTGGAACCCGAGGTCCGGAATACGGCGTGAAATCAACGCCCATTCACGCTTGGCCCGCGGCGGCACCAGGCTGATATGCACTTCGTAGTACTGCGCGTCGTCCTGGCTCAAGCCCGCGTTGCGCAAAGCGTTGTACAGCTTGCCGTGATTGCCGGGCACCACCAGCTCGGTGATATAGAACACCGCCAGGCCCCAGCCGACATCGGGGTTACGGAAACACCGCGCGCGGTTGTTCAGGTAGGCGATTTCTTCGGGCATGGTCGAGATGGCTTCGAAATCAGCGGTCAGGCCAATGGCGGCGAGGAGCTTGGCCAACAACCGAGGGTGGGAGCGCTGCTCGTCTTCTTCGCCCAATTCGCCGTACAGATAACGGCCCAGTGCGGCAGCCTCGTCGACGTCGGTCAGGTTGACCAACAGGTCGGCGGCATCACGGTACAGGCGGTAGGTGCGGAACCATTGATGGCGCAGAAACACCTGCAGTTGTTCGCGGGAAGCCTTGCCCTCAAACACATACTGCGACATCGGGTGATGCTCTCGCGATTGCGCGGCAATTTGTTCTTCCAGGCGTTGCTGAAAGCCGGTTTCGGACAAGGGCGATGCCAGATCCACCGAGGGCATGAAGCGCTCTTGCACGCGATAGATGGCATTGGCCAGCCAGCGGCGGGTCGAGGCGCTGGCAACGTCATCGCTCAGCGAAAGGATATACAGCAATTGCTGGCACTGCGCCGCATTTGCGGCGTCGCCCTGCAAGCCGGACTCGCACAGGCCGCTCAGCATATTGGCGGCAATCTCGATGCGATTGAACGTTGCCTCGGGCTTCAGCGCTTCGGCCAACAAGCGGGCTTCGGCGGTGTGGATATTCTGCAACTGCGGCTGCGAGAAATTACGTGGGCTCATCATGTGCTCCATTATTGTTGTTCTGCGATCACAGGGTTCAGGCAGACAGGCGCTGTGCCTGCATCTGCTGCCACAAACTGTCGAAGTAGGCCTTGTTGATTTCGAAGTGACGTTTCAACGCGCGCATGAACGTGCGCTGGAAGCCTTCATCGCCGGCAAACTTGGCAATCAGTGCCCACATCTCCTCGGTATCGATCTCATCCTGGGTGCCATGCAGGCGATGGAACTCACTGGGTTGCTGCGGAACGTCGAGGCGCTGCAACAGCTCGTAGATGCGCCGATGGTTGACGCAACTGACTGACTCCACCGCATAGAGCAGTGCAAGCCCCCAGGCGACATCGGTGTGGCGCACGCAGCGAATGCGATTATTGAGGTAGGCCTTTTCCAACGGATGCAGCGCAGGAAAATCAATCGCCAGCGCAATATCGAAATATTCCATCAGATGGGCCAGCATCGCCGGGTGCGAACGCTCCGGCGTCTCGGCACCCGCTTCACCGTAAAGGTTGCGGTAGAACACCGAGGCGTCTTCGATCGCTTCAAAGCGAAAGGCCAGTTCGGCCAGCAGGCTGTAAAAGTTGTAGGAGCGGG
Source organism: Pseudomonas synxantha BG33R (assembly GCF_000263715.2). Classification (NCBI taxonomy): domain Bacteria; kingdom Pseudomonadati; phylum Pseudomonadota; class Gammaproteobacteria; order Pseudomonadales; family Pseudomonadaceae; genus Pseudomonas; species Pseudomonas synxantha. The sequence goes on along the minus strand of NZ_CM001514.1, from coordinate 2,798,992 downwards.
TCCAGTGATGCTCCAGGAAGAACCGCACATCTTGCACAGGCGGCGTACCCTGGAACAGGTGCACCGACATGGGGTGGTTGACCCGGCTGCGCGCGGCGATTTCAGCGTCGACCAACTGGCGGAACTCATCCACCGGCAACGCGGTGAAGCCCGGCAGGTCGGCGGCGAACTCATCTTCGACGCGGTAGACCTCGCTGGCCATCCAGCGGCGGGTCGGCTCAGTGCGCGGCTCACCCGGGATGTGCAGTTGCAGCAGAGCTGACTGGTAGTGGGCGTAGGCGTCGGCATCTCCCGAAAGGCCCTGGCGGGTCAGCGTGAGCAGTGCCTCGAGGGCACGGGTGAGCTGGGCGTAATTGGCACCGGGTTCCAGGGCGTTGGCCATCAGCGTTGAAGCCGTGGCAAACCGATGGGAATCCGAGCGTTGTTGCAGGGTAGCAGTATCCATTGATAACCCCTTGATTCTTGTTTTTGTGATTTGGCGTACACGGAAAAAAGCCTAAAGGTTCCTGTAGTGGCAAGGTCAACACCTGTAGGAAATTTCTTTTTGGAGGGAGTTGCCAGGGGTAATGTGGGAGGGGGCTTGCTCCCGATGGCGGCCTCAGGGCCGACCAGGATGCTGGATCAGACCGAGTACATATCCGTTGTTTGGGTAACGGCCATTATTGGTTCCGCTTTTACAGCGGGTCACTTTGGAAAAGAGCCCCAAAGTAACCAAAAGGCTCTTGCCCCACCACTCGGCACCTCGCCCAGGCTCGGTGTGCCCGTAATCCGCCAGGGATTAGGGGGGCCGCCGCCACGCGCCATCCATGGCGCGGGGCGGCTAAACCGGCATCCCTGCCGGTTCACCCCCCAAATCCCTGTCGAATTCCGGCCAGCGTGGTTTAACGGGGCGCCTCAGATCAAAAGCAGATCAAGAGCAAGATCAAGAGCGGCTCGCTTCGCATCGTGGACTAGCCGCTATCGCATCACCGCCACCCCACATCCCTGCCCCATCTGCTCACAAATCTGCCATCCACCTCCCAACGCCTTGTAAATCCCCACCACCGCCAGCCGCTGCCCGGTACGCGCCGCCGTCAACGCACGGCGGCTGTTGAAGTCCGCGCGTTCGGCCTCAAGCACATCCAGATACACGCCCTCGCCTTCGGCAAAGCGCGTACGCGCAAACCTGGCCGCCTCGCGATTGGCCGCCGCTTCCAGCAGCCTCAGGCTCAGGATATTGCCCGCGGCGTTGTTGGCCTGAAACGCATCATCGGTCTCTTGCAGGGCACGCAAGACGGCCTGGTCGTAGGCGATCAGTGCCGCCTGGGTGCGCGCCTCGCTGGCGGCGATTCGCGCGCGCACGCGTCCGGTATCCAGCAGCGACCAGCGAATCACCGGGGCGATAAAGTTCGACTGCATACCGGCGTCCCCCAGCGAACCGAGGCTTCCGGCCAGTAGCCCGATGGAGCCCTGCACCTGGATATCCGGGTACAAACCCGCGGTTTCCACGCCTATTTGTGCAGTCTCGGCTGCCAGCGTGCGCTCGGCCGCAGCGATATCGGCGCGCCGGGCCAACAAGCCGGCCGGGTCGCCGACTTGCAGGGTACGCAGGTTCAAGGCCTCACGGCCGGGCTTGGCCGCAGGCGGCTTGAACCCCTGCGGCGCTTGCCCCAGTAGCACGGCCAGCGCGTTGGTGGAGGTTGCGCGTCGCCGTTCAAGGTCGGGCGCTACCGCCTCGACATTGCGCAGCAAGGCCTCGGCGCGCAGCCGGTCGAACTCGGTGGCGGCGCCGACGCTGACCAGATGTTCCACCAGGCCCAGGCTGTCGCGCTGGCTCTGGCTGATATCCGCGACCACCGCCTGTTCAGCTTCGATCCCTTGCAGTTCGAACCAGGTGGCCGCGACGGTGGCGGCGACGCTCGCCTGTACACTGCGCAGCAATGCCTGGCGCGACCCCGCCTGCGCTTGCGCTGCCTCTACCGAACGGCGGACGCGCCCAAACAGGTCGATTTCCCAGGCCGCATCCAGTGCCGCGCGGGTGGTTTCAATTGAGCGTTCCTGGCCCAACGGTGTCTCGACTTCACTGCGCCGTCGGTGCTCATAACCGAGGGCGGCACCGCCACTGGGCAGAAACCCTTGGCGGCTCTCGCGCAGCATCGCCTTGGCTTCATCCAGGCGTACGGCGGCGATGCCGATGTCGTGGTTGGCCGCCAGCGCCTGCTGGATCAATTGACTGAGTGCCGGCTCGTCGAACACTTGCCACCACTGCACCTCGACCTCGCCGCTGCCCAGACCTGCAACGGGCGCACCGAAGCTTGCCGGCCTGTGCGCGGCGGGCAGCACCGGCGCGGAATAGTCAGGCCCTACCGCAGCGCAGCCGGCCACCAGCAGCAACGGCAACATAAAAAGTGGAAAAGACCGTTTCATGATGCGCGCTCCTCCAGCTGCAACTTCGGATTCGAACCCTGACGCTGCAAGCGCAGCGCCAGGCTGCGCATCACCACGTAGAACACCGGCGTGAGGAACAGGCCGAACAGCGTCACCCCCAACATCCCGGCAAACACTGCAACCCCCATGGCATGACGCATTTCGGCCCCGGCGCCACTGGCCAATACCAGCGGTACCACGCCGGCGATGAACGCAAGCGACGTCATCAGGATCGGTCGCAAGCGCAGTTGGCACGCGTGGATAACCGCCTCCAACGGGCTCGCACCTTCGGCTTCGAGGCTGCGGGCAAACTCGACGATCAAAATGGCGTTCTTCGCCGCCAGCCCGACCAGCACCACCAGCCCGATCTGCACGAACACGTTGTTGTCACCGTCCACCAGCCACACGCCGATGATCGCGCTGAGCAGGCACATGGGCACGATCAGCAAGACCGCCAGCGGCAACAACCAACTGTTGTACTGCGCGGCGAGGATCAGGTACGCCAGCAACACACACAGCGGGAAAATAAACAGCGCCGATGATCCGGCGAGTTTTTGCTGGTAGGTCAAATCCGTCCATTCATAGGTCACGCCTTCGGGCAGTACCTCCTGCGCCAGCCGCTCCATCAGCGCAACAGCTTGCCCCGAGCTGACCCCAGGCATCGCCCCACCGGAGATATCCGCCGAAGGGTAGCCGTTGTAGTGAATCACCCGGTCCGGGCCGGAACCCGGAGTGACGGTGACAAACGCCGACAACGGCAGCATGTTCCCGGCCGCATTGCGCACTTGCAGGCGGCCGATGGCTTCGGTCTGCATCCGATGGTCGGCATCAGCCTGGGCGGTCACCTTGTAGGTCCGGCCGAAACGGTTGAAGTCGTTGACATACAGCGACCCGAGATAGACCTGCAAGGACTCGAACACATCCGCCAGACGCACGCCCTGGCTCTTGACCTGGGTGCGATCGATGTCGACGTTCAACTGCGGTGCGTTGACGTCCAGGCTGGTCATCAATCCGGCGACCTGGCCCGACTCAGTGGCTTTGGTCATCAATACCTGGGTCTGCTGCACCAATGCCTCAAGCCCAACCCCGCCACGGTCCTCGACCTGTAACTTAAAGCCACCGGTCACCCCAAGGCCGGGCACCGGCGGCGGCGGGAAGACGCCGAGGAAACCGTCAGGGATGCTCGCGAACCTGGCTTGCAGGCGCCCGGCGATGGCGACCGCGGACATATCGGACGAGGTTCGTTCCTTGAATGGATCGAGCATGACAAACATCACCGCGGCATTCGGCACATTGACGAAGCCGTTGACCGATAACCCCGGGAACGCCACCACGCTTTCTACACCCGGTTCATCCAGGGCGATCTTCGACATCTGCCGCACCACCGCATCGGTACGCTCCAGCGAGGCCGAATTGGGCAATTGGGCGATACCCACCAGGTAGTACTTGTCTTGCATCGGCACAAAGCCCGCCGGTACAGCGTTGAAGCCGAACCAGGTCAGCGCCAGTAATCCGCCGTAGGCGACCAGCGCCACCCCGCGGCGGCCGACGACCTTGCGCACCGAGTTGCCATACGCCTGCGGCGCCCGCTGGAACGGTCGGCTCAGCACCTGCACCCAATGCGCAGCACGACCGCGCAGGCTGCGCGGATCGTGCGCCACGGCGGCGCTGCGCGGGCGCAGCAACAGGCCGGCCAGCGCCGGGCTGAGGGTCAACGAGTTGACCGCCGAGAGGATCGTGGAAATCGCGATGGTCAGCGCAAATTGCCGGTAGAACTCACCCTGCAGGCCACTGAGAAACGCTGTGGGAATAAACACCGCCGCCAGCACCGAGGTAATGGCGATGATCGGGCCGGTGACCTCCCCCATTGCCTTGCGCGCTGCCTCGGTGGGCTCCTCGCCGTTCTCGATATGCCGCTCGACATTCTCGACCACCACGATGGCATCGTCGACCACGATGCCGATCGACAACACCAGCCCGAACAACGACAAGGTATTGAGGGAAAACCCCATCAGATGCATGACCGCAAAGGTGCCAATGATCGACACCGGCACAGCCATCAACGGGATCAGCGATGCGCGCCAGTTACGCAGGAACACCACCACCACGATGACCACCAGCAGGATCGCTTCCATCAGCGTGATGGCGACTGACTCCAGCGAAGCGCGCACAAACACGGTCGGGTCGTAAGCTATCCGCGACACCAGCCCTTCGGGAAAGTTGGCCTGCAGGCGCTGCATGGTGTCACGCACCGCCTGCGCCACATCGAGCGCATTGGCCCCTGGGCTCTGGATGATCTGCAAAGCCACGGCCGGCTCGCCATCCAACAGGCTGCGCAGCGCATAGGCATCGGCGCCCATCTCGATACGGGCCACATCGCGCAGGCGCGTGACCTGGCCGTTATCGCCGGTGCGGATGATGATGTCGCCGAACTGCGCTTCGTCCGTCAGGCGCCCGAGGGTGTTGACCGTGACTTGGAAGGCCGCATTGGAATCAGGTGACTGGCCGACCGAGCCCGCCGCCACTTGCACGTTCTGCTCGCGTACGGCGCCGATCACATCACCGGCGGTCAAGCCTCGGGCAGCGATCAGGTCCGGGTCGAGCCACAGCCTCATGCTGTATTCACCCGCGCCCCACACCAGCACGTCGTTGATCCCCGGTATGCGCGACAGCTCATCGCGCACCTGCAAGTAGGCGTAGTTGGAGATGTACAGCGGGTCATAACGTTGGTCGGGAGACAGCAGGTGGACCACCATGAGGATGTCCGGCGAGGTCTTCTGCGTGACCACACCAAGACGCTGTACCTCTTCGGGCAAACGCGGCAACGCACGCGAGACGCGGTTTTGCACCTGGATCTGCGCCATGTCGGCATTGGTGCCCTGGGCGAAGGTCGCCGTCAGGATCATGCGGCCATCGGTGGCCGACTGCGAGGTCATGTAGAGCATGCCCTCAACGCCGGTAATCACCTGTTCCAGTGGCGCCGCCACCGTCTCCGCAATCACTTGCGGGTTGGCCCCAGGATAATTCGCGGTGACTTGCACGGTCGGTGGCGTGACCGCGGGGTATTCGCTCAGCGGCAGGTGGAAGAAGGCGACAAGGCCGCCGATCATCATCAACACCGACAGGACGATGGCGAAGATGGGCCGATCAATAAAGAACCGTGGAAAGCTCATTGCACGCCTCCCACGGTCAGCGGTGCCTCAAGCGGCTTGCCCTCGATGCTGGCGGCCAGCGGCGTCACCGTCATGCCCGGGCGCACCAGCCCTTTGACGACAATACGCTCGCCCGGTTGCAGGCCCTGCTCGATCACCCGCAGGCCTTCAGCCATCGGGCCCAATTCGACCGGGCGGTATTGGGTCTTGTCGCTGTCACCGACCACCAGCACATAGCGCCGGCCCTGGTCGGTGCCGATGGAATGGTCGGCAATCAACACCCGCGTTTGTGCCGCGCCGGTGTCCAGCTTGACCTTGGCGAACAGCCCGGGGGTCAGGCGCCCGTCCGGGTTGTCGACCACCGCACGCACGCGCACGGTGCCGGTCTTGCGGTCGGCCGCGTTGGCCAGAAAGTCCACCCGCCCAGCCCGCGCATAGGTCGCATCATTGAGCATCGCGACCATCACCTTGGCGGCTTTGTCCCCCTTCGATCCGGCGTATTCACGGGTCGCGGCCAACGAGTGCAGATAGGTGCGCTCGTCGACATCGAAGTACACATGCAACGGATCGACCGAAACGATCGTCGTCAACGGCGTCTCCCCTCGGGTGACATAGTTGCCTTCGGTGACGAGGGCACGATCGATGCGGCCGCTGATGGGCGCGGTGACGCGTGTGTAGCTCAGGTCCAACTGTGCCGTATCCAATGCCGCCTTCGCCGCCTCGACCTGGGCCCTGCCGGCATTCAAGGAGGCAATGGCGGTGTCGAGACGATCACGCGCCACCACCTTCTTGGCGAACAGTTGCTCGGCTCGACCATGCTCGGCCTGGGCCAGCAACGCATTGGCCTCGGCCTCGCGCAAGCGCGCCTTGGCAGCGTTCAACGCGGCCTGAAATCCCCGCGGGTCAATCACAAACAACGGGCTGCCCTTGGTGACGAACTGGCCTTCGGGCACGCTGACACTTTGCAGATAACCACTGACACGCGGGCGCAGTTCGACCTGCTCAATGGCGGTCAACGAACCGGTGTACTCGACAAACGGCGTCACCGCTCGCGCCACCACTTCGGCCACTGGCACGCTGGGCGGCTTGGCGGCAGCGGCCGGCGGCGCGTTGTCTGTGCATCCGCCCAGCATCAACACCACGGCCATTGCCCCGGTGATCAGGCTTATTGGTTTGGCGTACATCGTTCACCCTCCTTGGAATTTTCAAGACAAATCGACACTGGAGGTTTTTATCGGGCTTGCCACATTGGGAAGGTCAAGCGCTATAAAACCGGGAGGGTGTGTTTTTGTCTGGAGGGTGTTTTGAGTGGGGATTGGGTGCGCAGGTCAAGCGCGCTTTATAGCAGCCGACGGTAACCACGATGCGAAGCGAGCCGCTCTTGATCTGCTTTTGATCTTGATCTTAGGCGCCCCGTCAAACCACGCTGGCCGGAGTCCGACATGGATTTGGGGGGTAAACCGGCAGGGATGCCGGTTTAGCCGCCCCGCGCTATGGATGGCGCGTGGCGGCGGCCCCCCAAATCCATGGCGGATTACGGGCACACCGAGCCTGGGCGAGGTGCCGAGTGGTGGGGCGATAGCGTTTTGCTTACTTTTGCGCCTTTCAAAAGTGAGCCGCTGTAAGAGCGGAACCAATAGCAGCCGTTACCTGAATAACGGATATGTACTCGGTCTGATCCAGCATCCTGGTCGGCCCTGAGGCCGCCATCGGGAGCAAGCCCCCTCCCACATTTGGATCTCGATTTGTCAGGTAGATATGTGCTGGCTGTCCGACCGTCACGAGAGCAAGCTCCCTAGCCACAGGTATGGCGCCGAGACCATCAGGTCCACGCCACCACCAACAACCCGGCACCCAACACCAGGCACAACGGCGAGTACAGGTACGTATCCAGGCGTGCAAACCGGGAATTGCCGACCTTCTTGAAAAAACCTACCAGCTCCGAATCGCCAATCGCACGGGCAAACATCAGCACCGCAATCGCGCTGATGCCCCACTGCAACGCACCATGGGACACCGGCGAGAAATACAGCCCGGCGCGCAGGCAAACCAGCAAGGCAATCGCTACCAGCCCCATCGCGACCAGAAAGGTGCCCAGCGCCGACGGCTTGAACGCTGGTCGCGGCCCGCTGGCAAATTCACCAGGCAGTTGCGGAATCGCCGCCAGGCTGCCGAATTTGCCGCCAGCCGCCCAGTAAAGATGCACCATGCTGATAAAGGTAAAAACCCCGACAATCCATCGCGCAATGACAAAACTCATGGCGCACGCTCCCGAAAAATGTGGGAATCAGGATAGTCGCCCTGAGATTTTTTGCAGGCATTTCGTCGGCGGCTGATGGTAAAGTGCCGCCCCATGAAACTCGCCCGTGCCGACCGCTCGCTCATTGCCTGGATGCTCTACTGCTGCGTCCTGTTCAATGTGTTCGCCTGCAGCATTGGTCATGGGCAGATGGTGGGGATGCAGCTCAACGGCATCAGCGGCCAGTTCTGTACGGTGGACCCGCGCACCCAGGCGCCCCTGCCCAGCAACTCCACGGATGAAAGCCTGCCAACCCTGTCGAAGGCCTTTGGTTGCCCGCTGTGTTCTACCGGCGGCATGGGGCCTGCTCTCAACTCCCATCTGAATGTGGCGGTACTGCCACAACCCCATGCGCCACCTGCTGCGGTGGTGCTTGCCGCTGACATCCCTGCCCGTTTCACCTGGCCCACGGCTAACCCGCGCGCGCCACCTGCCTACGCCTGAGCCCTGCGCTTTCTGATCTGTATTGCCGACCGCTTCCGTGAGGAAGGACGGATGGCTGTGCGTTGTTTTCAAGCCAAGTTTTCAGGATTCAACCATGAAACATCTACCCCTATTGGCGGGCCTGTTCGGCTGCCTGCCCGTTTGCGCCTGCGCCCTTGAGCTGGCGCCGACCACCATTGAAGGCGGGCAAAGCGTTGAGCCCGGCCTGGCCCTGGATCAATCCAGCGGCATGGCCTCGCGCCTGGGCCTGAGTGTGCGGGAAACCCCGGCGTCGGTGGCCATCGCCAACCGCAACGATATCGAGCGCCATGGCGCCAGGACCTTTCGCGAGGCGGCCAATACCCTGCCCGGCGTCAACGCCAGCGCGCCGCCCGGGTTTGGTGGGTTTATCTCGTACCGCGGGTTTACCAGCAGCCAGATCACCCAGATGTTCAACGGCATCAATGTCGCCACAGGCCTGGCGCGGCCGGTGGATGCGTGGATCTACGACCGCGTGGAACTGGTCGGCGGCCCCTCCTCCCTGATCAACGGCGCCGGCTCCGTGGGCGGCTCGCTCAATTACGTGACCAAGTTGGCGACCCGTGAAGAACTGGCAGCAGAAGGCCAACTGACCTACGGCAGCTACGACACCGCCGGCATGGCCTTCGGCCTTAATCACGCGCTGACCGAGCCCGGCGCCGATGTGCAGCATTACGCGCGACTGGATGTGAGCCGCAACACCAACCACAGCCACATCGACCGCGCTCAACGAGATGCCTGGAGCGTGGCGTTTTCCCTGCTCAGCGACCTCACGCCCAACCTGTCCCATACCCTGGCCCTGGAATATCAGGATGAGCATGAAGACAGCCCGTATTGGGGCACGCCGGTGCTCAACCCCAAGGCCGGCGAACTGAAGATCGACAAGCACAACCGCTTCAACAACTACAACGTCGCCGACGGGCGTTACGAACAGCGCACGATCTGGGCGCGCTCGATCATCGACTATCGGATCAACGACAGCACCACGCTGAAAAATACCCTCTACCATCTCGACAGCCAGCGCGATTACCGCAACCTGGAGACCTACCAGTACAACGCCGACAACAGCGCGGTGAACCGTTCGACCGCCTATCAGGTGCGGCATCAGGGCGAACAGAACGGCAACCAGTTTGAACTGCGCCATGACACTAGCGTGTTCGGCCTCTCCACCACTTGGTCTAGCGGTTTTGAGTACAAGGTCAACAGCACCACCAACAGCCCCTTGAACGTATCGGGTCGAAGTACCGTCGACCCGAACAACTACAACCCGGGGCACTTCTATGACATCCCCGGCACACGGCCGGGCTTCATCAAGGACAAGACCAACCAGGTCACCACCAAGGCGCTGTTCGTGGAAAACCGCCTGGGGCTCACGGACAAGCTGTCACTGCTGACCGGCCTGCGTTATGACGCTATCGACCTGGACGTGACCAACCACCGCACAATCACCGCTACCAACCCTCGGCACTTCAAGCGCAGTTGGGAGCCAGTAACCGGCCGTGTGGGGCTTACCTATCAGTTTGTTCCGTCGGCCAATGTCTACGTGCAATACAGCACAGCCGTCGAACAGCCCAATACCACCACCCAGGTGTTCGACGTGTCCACCGGCAAGCAGTGGGAGATCGGCAGCAAGTTCGATTACCTGGACGGTCGCGGCTCGGCAACGGTCGCCGTCTACAAGATCGAACGCGAAGACTTTGCCGTCACCGACCCTCAGGACCCCACCAACAGCATCCCGGTGGGCGCGCAGTCATCCAAAGGTATCGAACTGGCCAGCTCACTGCGCATCACGCCAAGGCTGCTGGCCGAAGGCAACTTTGCCTGGGTGGATGCCGAGTACGATGAATTCAATGACAAAGTTGCCAGCGGCGCCGTGGTATCGCGCAAAGGCAATACGCCGACCAATGTGCCCAAGCGCGTGGGCAACCTGTGGTTGACCTACGACTTCTCAGAGGATTGGCAAGGGGGGGTGGATGCGCGCTATGTCGACCAGGTGTATGCCGATTATGCCAACACCCAGACAGTGCCGGCTTACACGCTGTTCGGTACGTTCCTGCGCTACAAGCTGGATGCCCGCACCTCGGTGACCGCGCGCGTGCGCAACTTGACCAATGAGGTGTATGCCGAGTTTGCGCATGTGTCGCCAGCTTACTATCTGGGGTCACCGCGGACCTTCGAGATAGCGGTACAAACGCGATTCTAAATCTGGAATGCAAAAAAATTGTGGGAGGGGGCTTGCTCCCGATGAGGGTGTGTCAGTCAATTTATCTGTGATTGACACTCCGCCATCGGGAGCAAGCCCCCTCCCACATTTTGTTCTGCATTCAGGCTATTTAAGGGCCGTCTCAACCTTCTGGGCTACATCCGGCGTCAACCACGCCTTCCACACCTCAGGATGCTCCTTGAGGAACGCCTGGGCCACGTCCCGTGGCGCGGTGTGGTTTTCGCTCATCTTCGCCAGGGCTTTGTTAAGCGGCTCGATGGGGAACTCGACTTTTTCGAAGAACTGGGTGATCTGCGGATATTGCTGCTGGAACGGCGTCGATACGCCAATGCTCAATTTGGATGCCAGCGAGCGCGTAGGCTTGGGGTCAGTGTTGTCCGCGTCGGTCAGGGTCTTCCATGCATCGGCATCAAACGGCGGCTCTTCCAGCTGGATCAATTTATAGCGCCCCATCAACGGGGTGGGTGACCAGTAATAGAACAGCACCGGCTTGCCCCGGCGGATCGAAGAGGCAATCTCGGCATCCAGTGCTGCGCCCGAACCGCTGCGGAAGTTCACGTAGGTGTCGTCCAGGCCATAGGCCTTGAGCTTCTGTTTGTTGACCACTTCGGACGTCCAGCCGATGGGGCTGTTGAGAAAGCGCCCTTTGCCCGGGGATTCCGGGTCTTTGAATACATCCTTGTAGCGCGCCAGGTCCTGTACGCTTTTCAGGTCCGGCGCCAGGGCCTTGAGGTTTCTGGACGGGTCGCCCTTGACCACGTATTCCGGCACCCACCAGCCTTCAGTGGCGCCTTTGACCGTGTCTCCAAGCCCTACCACTTTGCCTTCGGCTTCAGCCTTGACCCAAACAGGGCTGCGGCCCGCCCACTCTTCGCCGATCACCTGGATGTCGTTCTTGGCCAGGGCGGTTTCCAGGGTGATGGTGGTGCCAGGCAAGGTGTCGGTGGGCATGTCATAACCCTTTTCGACGATAAAGCGCAGTACTTCGGTGATCAGGCTGCCGCTTTCCCAGTTGAGGTCGGCAAAATGCACCGGTGCCTGTGCGGCCGATACCGGCAGTGACAGACTCAGGGCCGTCAGTGACGCGGCCAGCAGTGACTTCAATCCTCTCATGCCTTTGCACCTCGCGTTCTCGCAGTCATGGCAAACGGCTTTGCCGCTAATGCGCGAAGCCTCTGAATAGTTAAGTCAACTCAACTGTAGTAGAGGTTCCGAAAGACAAAGGTGCACAGCGTATTTATCGGTTATTCGCTGGCCTTGAACGTCACCAGTTCACCCTTGCGCCACTTGGCGGCCTTGCCCGTCACGGCCTTGAGGGTTTTGGTCAGCCCTTCCTGCAATTGTTCATGGGCGGCAAATACCAGCATCACGCTATGGCCTTCCTTGAACACAATGCCCTGGCCTTCGTTTGACGATACAAAGGCGTAGTCGCCGAGGCCGTAAACGGTCAACTTGATATCGCGAAACTTGAGTTCGAACTTTCCACCTTCGCGGCTGGGTAAGACAGCCGCACGGAAATGGTCGCCCACCTTGAGTTCCAGGCGTGGCTTGTCATCCACGACCAGTGCCGCTTCGGTATCGATCTCGGCGATGTAGATGCCTTCCGGCGTCTGTTCAGTGACGTAGACAAACCGGGATTGAAACTGTTTGACCAACTTTGCGCGCAAATCACCCAGCACGAATAACGCGTGCATATCCAGATTACTGACTGCCAAGGAAACGCCCCCACATCAAGAAAGCGCTGGCCGCCGAAGCGGGCAGCACAAAAAAACGGCCGTTACGGCACGATCACACATTCGTCAAAAACCTGAAGATAACCCGCAGGCCCCGTACACCCAGCCGCGGTGGACCTAAAGCAAGGTCAGCCGGTGGCACAGCAAATCACAGGTTCAACGACCCGAGAATACGAGTCGACCAACTTCAGAGAATAACCCAGTCAAAAGTGCAGTTTTCCGACACCCGAAACAAAAAATAGACGGGCATGGAACCAGTTGCGAACTACCGACGACAATACTAAAACAGCAAGCCGGGTCAAAACCACCCGAAACGCCAAAGACAGGCTAACAAGATCGATCGACAGGAGCTGAGCATGCAACGACGTCAACACGATGCTATGTCCTTCCACACTCGTTCATCATGTCCAGACGAACGCCAATACTACTGCTTGCATAACCTTGATGGGTACTCCCATTCGGTTCTTTACCAAGTGGTACCGGCCGGAAAGAACTTTTTCCACATTCTTGAAGTGCCCAGTGGCAGGATCAAGGGGTTTCGCAGCGATCACAATAAAGCCTGTGAATTGGCCAAAATGCTTGAAGCCAAGCTGCATGCCCTTTGCGGGGGGCTCGTTTCGTCACCTGGGTGACTTTACTGCGCCTGCGCCCCTCAACAACTGCCATACTGGCCCGTCCATTGAAGTTTGCCCCGTGCGGGTCAGGTTTCATCAGTGCAGTTACCTTGAAGGGAAGGCTATACGTGACGGAATTTGATATTGGCGAATTTTTTATCCACGGCGATGCCAGGGAAGTAGACGGAGAGTTTCAAGCAGTCATTATCATGCGGGCCAAACCACCGCTGACCACCGTAACCGCGCACCAGGTAGAAAAAGACCGTTGGTTCAAGACTGTAGACGCCGCTGCCTTTGCAGCAAAAGAAGCCGCAAAAGCCCTGAAAACCGCCGTGGATTCGGGTGCTCTCAATTCCTGACACTTCGATAGAACTCTAACGCGCCTCAAGCCTCCCATACACAACGATCCTCACTTTGTATGGAGTACCCAATGGACGCGCCAATCCCCACGCTCGAAACCCTGTTTGAACAACTGGGCCTGGACTCAACCCCTGAGGCCATTGATGCCTTCATCGTCGCGCATTCTTTGCCCGAAGACGTGAAGTTGATCGATGCGCCGTTCTGGACGCCCCAACAGGCGCAGTTTCTTAAGGAAGAACTGCGTGAAGACGCTGAGTGGGCCATCCCGGTGGATGAGTTGAATCAGCGCCTGCATCAACCTCACTAGCACGGTCTCAATGCAGGCTGTCTGACTGTTCCATGCGCAACAGCGCTTGCCAGGCAGCCTGACACTCCTGCGCCTCATCACGACTTGCAAAAGCGGTGCCGCGCTGTTCACCATTGAGCAACACTACCCAGCAGGCTTTCTGACCCAAGGCGCGCAGGGTCTCAGGTACACCGCTGCCGATCATCACGGCCACATCGACTTTGTTTTGCATGGAAGTTCTCCGTAGCATTAGTTAGCTGCCTAACAATGTTGGCCATGCTACGGTTTTATTCCAGCTGGAAAAAGCTATCCTGGGAATAGCTTCATTGCATAAACAGCAACAATCCATCGCGCCAGACGCGGGCCGGATGATCTCGGGAGGTTGTTGCAGACGGGGCAGCCAGCTCACTGGCAGGCCCGTCATTCAGCACATCAGGCTTGGCGCTGATGCTTGTCGATCTGCTCGTGGCGCTCTTGGGCTTCGATGCAGTACTTGGTGGTCGGGCTGATCAGCAGGCGCTTGAGGCCGATCGGCTCGCCGCTGTCATCACACCAACCAAAAGAATCTTCCTTGATGCGCTCCAGGGCGCGCTCAAGTTGCGGCAGCATACGCTGGTCGCGATCAATGGCATTTACCAGCCAGGTGCGCTCTTCTTCAACGGAAGCCGCGTCAGCCGGGTCCGCCGGGGTGTCCAGGCTTTCAATGGCGATGCGGTTCTGTTCAATGCGCTCGTGGTGTTCCACCTTCATGTCTTGCAGCAACTTCTCGAAAAAAGCGTGCTGTTCGGCATTCATGTAGTCATCCGCCGGCATGGCCAGCAACTTTTCCTTTGTCATTGATTTCTCTATAAAAAATACGTGCATTAAGGCGAATAAGGGAGCGTTCCGCAAGGCCTGTACAGGTCTCGGAAGGGCGCCGTCCATTTCAAGCGCCACCCGGCACTCAATTTACGAGGGGCGGCAGTCTAAGGCCGACTTGAGAGCGCAGCAACTGAAAAGACAGGCATTTTTTCCCAATTAACCCCCAAAGGCACCAGGACGGGCTTGGCGAACGGTCATCGGAGTGCGTTTATAGCAAGAAATTCAGTGCAGTGGAGCTATATAGAAGACAAACGGTTGAAAGTGGCTGATCCCGGACTAAATGTGGGAGAGGGCTTGCCCCCTCCCACATTTGATCTGATTCGGCCCTTGGATTCACTCAGCGCTTGAGCTTGCGCTTGTTGCGGTACTGGTCGATCACCACTGCCACCACGATGATCAGGCCCTTGATGATGTCCTGGATATACGCATCCACACCCACGAAGGTAAACCCGCTGGCCATCACGCCGAGGATCAGCGCGCCGATCACGGTGCCGGTGATGCGCCCTACCCCGCCCGCCAGGCTGGTGCCGCCGATCACCGCAGCGGCAATCGCATCCAGCTCGTAGGACATGCCCATGCCCGCCTGCCCTGTCGCGGCACGGGCCGAGGCCACCACGCCGGCCAGGCCCGCCAGCAGCCCGGCGATGCTATAGACGATGATCAAGTGGCGCTTGACGTTGATGCCCGAGGTGCGCGCCGCCTGCATATTGCCGCCGATGGCGTAGGTGTACTTGCCGTACTTGGTATAACGCAGCGCGATGTGGAAGATCACCGCCACCACCAAGAAGATGATCACCGGCATGGCACCATGGCCGATGGCCGTGTAGGAATCCGAGAGCATGCTCACCGGCTGGCCTTCGGTGTAGTAACGCGCCAGGCCACGGGCCGAGACCATCATGCCCAGGGTCGCGATAAACGGCGGGATGCCGGTCACCGCGATAATGCTGCCATTGATCGCCCCCGCCAGCAGCCCCACGCCCAGGCCCATCGCCACTGGGATCCACACCGGCAAGTCGGTCAGGGACGGAAACACCGCCCGGGAAAAATCCGAGGTCTGCGCCAGGCTGGCGGCAATCATCGCCGACAAGGCCAGCACCGAGCCGGACGACAAGTCGATGCCCGTAGTAATGATCACCTGGGTCACACCGATAGCCAGCAGGCCGATGATCGAGACTTGCAGAATCATCAGCACCAAGCGCTGGGAGTTCATCAAGAAGCTCTGGTCGCGCACGATCCAGCCGAACAGTTCAAACACCAGGCCGATACCGATCAGCACCAAAAAGATGCTCAGCTCGGTGGGCATGCGTCGACGATTCTTCACCGGTGCCGTCGCCGGCTTGTTGTCTGTTATTGCGTTCATAGCCCATCACCTTCTTATTCTGTAGATCAGTGGACCGCAGACATGCCGGAGGCCAACTGCATGACTTTTTCCTGGGTGGCCTCGGCACGATCCAGGGTGCCCATCAGTTCGCCTTCGTGCATCACCATCACCCGATCGCTCATGCCAAGCACTTCGGGCAGCTCCGAGGAAATCATGATCACCGCCATGCCTTCGCTGGCAAGAAAGGCGATCAAGCGATAGATCTCGGCCTTGGCGCCCACATCGATACCGCGGGTCGGTTCATCCAGGATCAGCAGCCTTGGGTTGGTCATCAGCCAGCGTGCCAGCAGTGCCTTTTGCTGGTTACCGCCCGACAAGGTGTCGATGCATTGCTCCAGGGACGGAGTTTTTACTCGCAGCTTCTTGCACATCTCTTCGCACAGGCCGCGCAGGGCCTTCTGCTGGATAAAGCCGCTGCCCGAATAGTGCGGCAACACCGCCATCTCCATGTTTTCCAGCACCGACAGGCACGGGAACAGGCCGCTGAGCTTGCGATCTTCGGTCAATAGCGCAAAACCTTTCTCGATGGCCATGTGCGGGTCGGTAATGCGCACCGCCTTGCCATCCAGGGTGATTTGCCCACCGGTGCTTGGGGTAATGCCAAAAATGGTTTCCGCCACATTGGTACGCCCAGAGCCCATCAGGCCGGCGATACCGAGAATCTCCCCGGCGTGCAGGTCGAACGAGACGTCCTTGAACACGCCGTCCAGGCTCAGGTCGCGCACCGACAGCAGCAACTCACCTATCGGCGTCTCGCGCACCGGGAACAACTGGCTCAACTCCCGCCCCACCATCATCGAGATCAGGCTGTCGCTGTTCAGGCTGTCGGCACGTTGCAGGCCGATGTACTGGCCGTCGCGGAACACCGCCACTTCATCGGCGATGGCGAACACTTCGTTCATTTTGTGCGTGATATAGACAATACCTTTGCCCTGGGCCTTGAGGTCGGCAATGATCGAAAACAGGTGGGCAACTTCCTTGTCGGTAATGGCCGAGGTGGGTTCATCCATGATCAGGATGTCGGAGTCGTACGAGACCGCCTTGGCAATCTCGACCATCTGCCGTTCGGCGATGCTCAGGTTGCCCACCTGCTCTTCAGGGTCGAGGTTGATGCGCAGGCGCGCCAGCAACTCGGCGGTGCAGCGATGCATTTCGCGGTGGTTGACCATGTGCAGGCTGTTGAGCTGCTCGCGGCCGATCCAGATGTTCTCGGCGATGCTCATATGGGGCATCAGGTTGAGCTCCTGATGGATCATGGCGATCCCGGCCTTTTGCGCCGCCAGCGGCGTTTCGAAGGTAATAGGCTTGCCACGCAGGCGGATTTCCCCGGCGTCGGGCTGGTAGATGCCGGCGATGATCTTCATCAGCGTTGATTTACCCGCGCCGTTCTCGCCCATCAATGCCAGCACCGTGCCGGGGCGCACCCGCAGTTGCACATCGTCCAGGGCGACAACACCAGGAAAGCCTTTGCTGATGTTGAGAATTTCCAGCAGGTAGGGTTCGTCCAGCGGCAACGGCTGGATGCCCGGGGGCTGCGAGGCAGCGGCTTGAGCAAGCATAGGGAGGCACTCCATCTGCAGGGCGGCCGTGACCGCCCTGCCGGCTTATTGTTGTTGTGTCAGGGCTACTTGAAGTCTTTGACGTTGTCCGGGGTGATCAACTGGAACGGGATCACCACGTTCTGCTCCACCGGCTCTTTTTTGGCCATCTTGCGCGCCGCTTCTACGGAACCCACCGCCTGGCCCTTGGCGTCCTGGAAGGCCGAGGCGGCCATGTCACCCTTGGTGATCGCGTTCAAGCCATCCGGCGTACCGTCAACACCGGCAATCAGCACGCTGCCTTTTTCCTTGCCGGCCGATCGCAGGGCCATGGACGCCCCGATCGCCATCTCATCGTTGTTGGCCAGCACCGCATTGAAATCACGCCCCTGGGTCAGCCAGTCGTTGACCAGGGTCATGCCCCGGTCACGCAGCCAGGCGCCGGTCTGCTCCTGCTCGATCTTGATGTCCGGGTACTTGGCCAGCACTTCCTTGACACCCTTGGTGCGGTTGGTGGTGGAGTTGTTCGCCAGGTCACCCAGCAGGATCACGACCTTGCCCTTGCCGCCGAGTTTTTCGGCGATGTATTGCATTTGCAGGCGCCCGGCCTCGACGTCATCGGAGGTCACTGCCACCACGTCCTTGGGCAAGTCTTTCTGGTCCGGGCGGCGGTTGACGAACACCAGCGGAATGCCCGCCTTGGTCGCAGCCGCAATGATGTTCTTGGTCGAAGCGGTATCGACCGGGTTGACGATAATGGCGTCGACTTTCTGGCTGATAAAGTTCTCGACCTGGCTCAATTGCTTGACCACATCGGCCCGCGCGTCTTCAAACTGCAATTGCACGCCATCGCCCTTGGGGTAGGACTTGGCTTGCTTGTCCATGTCTTCGCGCAGATAGGTGAGGAAGGTGTCATCGAACGCAGACATCGTGACGCCCACCTTCAGATCGGCGGCGCCGGCAACGCCACTGGCCAGCAGCATGGACAGGGCCAGCGCGGTAAAACGGATCGGGGTCTTCATGAACGGTCTGTCTCCACTTTTTTGTTGGTTTTTTTCGACGTTGCGTTTATCAGGACTCGGCTGTCAGTCGCACCACTGGCGCCCCTGGAATGCAGCACACCAGCGCGCCCTGGTTTTCGACGCACAGCACGTTAAGGAAGGAGAAGTAGAACGGCCGGGCGCGGGGCAGTCCGCGTGGCGCTTGGGCGGGGCGTAAAACTCGAAGTACAGCGTTGAAGATTTTCATCTGACGGTACCTGGTTGTTTTTGATCTTGTTTTTGTTGAGTCGCCCGCTGGGTCCGGGACGTACTTTATGCAACCTGGAAACGACTGTATTAGAAAATAATTTCCATATCAACCTGTTTTAGAATTTTATTCTATTTTTGTCGAAACCACTTGCAGGCGCTCGGCGCTCAGGCGTGCGGCGTCCAATATACGGGTGGTTTCCAGCGCGTCATAGGCGCTTACCGGCAGCGGCCCCTGCCCTTGCACCGCCAACTGCAACTGGCGATAGAACTGTGTCCAGCAGCCCTTCTCCGACGGCACCCGCTCGCGCTCCGAGCCTTGTTCGAACCAGCCCCAGCGTCGATGCTCCTCCGCGCCCCAGTGCTCGCCTTCGGTCTTCGGCGATTTACCGGCGATCAGCGCTTCTTCCTGGCCATCCAACCCTTCGACGGTGTAGCAACCCAAGGTGCCACTGACACGAAAGCGCGGCGCCTGGCTGTTCTGCAAGGCGTTGCCCCACAGGTGGGAAATCACGCCGTTGGCGTGGCTCAGGGAAACAAAAAAGCCGTGATCCACGCTGGGGTGTTCAGGGGTGTAGTGCAGTTGGGCGAACACTCGGTCCACCGGGCCGAACAGTTGCAGCGCCTGATCGACCAAGTGGCTGCCCAGGTCACGCAGCCAGCCGCCGCCGCTGGCATTGCCCACGGCTTGTGGGCTGTAGCGTTCTACACGAGATTCAAAGCGGGTGATGGTGCCCAGCGCGCCGGCATCGATGAGTTTGCGCAGAGTCAGGTAATCCGAGTCCCAGCGCCGGTTCTGGTAGACGCTGAGCAGCGAGCCCTGGCGCTCGGCGGCAGTAATCAGGGCTTGGGCTTGTTCGGCGTTGGCCGCAAAGGGTTTGTCGCTGACCACCGCCACGCCGTGTTCGATGGCTTCCAGTACCAACGCCGGGCGACCTTTGAGGGTGGTGGAAATCACCAGGGCGTCGACGCCGGCTTCGACTATCTGGCCAATGGAGTCGAAGGCCTTGACACCTGGAAGATCAGTACTCAATTGCTGGCGACGTTCGGGTGAACGCGTCACCACGCCGACAAAGGTGGCCCCAGGCAGGGTGGCGATCAGCGGCGCATGAAAAAAGCGCCCGCCGTGGCCGTAGCCCACTAGTCCGATTCGCATGCTCAACTCCAGAATTGATTTGGGAACCCAAGCAACTGTGGGAGCTGGCTTGCCTGCGATAGCAGTGTGTCAGGCACTGAATCTGCCACTGATAGACCGCTATCGCAGGCAAGCCAGCTCCCACAATGTTAACCACATTTCTTCAGTGAGTTAGCCGTAGAAGTGTGGGCGATCCGGCAAGCTCACCAGCACAATCTGCCCGCTGCCCTGGGCTTCAATACACGCATCCGCCGCCACCGCCGCCGCATACCCATCCCACGCCGACGGCCCGCCGACCTGCCCAGCCCGTACGCTGTCGATAAACGCCTGCAACTCCACGTCATAGGCACCGATAAAGCGATCCTTCCAATCCATCAGGATCGCATTGGACAGCTTCGCACCGCTGCGCAGTTGCACCTGGGACGGCTCCGGCAACTTGGCGATGCCGGTCTCACCCACCACTTCGCACTGGATGTCGTAGCCGTATTGGCAGTTCACAAATACCTCCACGTCGATACGCGTGCCCTTGGCAGTTTTCAGCAGCACGATCTGCGGGTCGCGCAGGTGGGCCAGGGCCTTGCTGGTCTTGCGCGGGAACACCACCTGCACGGACACATAGTCGTCATTGAGCAGCCAACGCAGCACGTCCAGTTCGTGGATCAGGGTGTCGGTGATCGCCATGTCGGTGTTGTAATTCTCGCCCACCGTCGGGTTACGGTGCGCGCAATGCAGCATCAACGGCTCACCGATCTGGCCGCTGTCGATCACGGCTTTCAAGGCACGATAGCCTTCGTCATACGGACGCATGAAGCCCACCTGCACCAGGCGCTTGCCATGGGCCACTTCGGCCTCGACGATCTTGCGACAACCTTCGGCGGTGACCGCCAGAGGTTTTTCACAGAACACCGGTTTGCCGGCGGCGATGGCGGCCAGCACGAATTCTTCGTGGCTCGGGCCCCATGAGGTCACAAGGATCGCTTCGACCTCTGGCGAGTTGATCAGCGCATGGCCGTCCGGGTACACCTCGGCGTCCAGCTTCAAGTCCGCCACCACCTGCGCGGCCTGCGCAAGGTTGATATCAGTGACCGCCACCACCTGGCTGTTGAGCAAGGTCTGGCTGCAACGACGGATATGGTTCCGGCCAATGGCGCCCGTACCAATCACTCCAAGCTTCAAAGACATGTAAACACTCCTCTTGTTGTTAGTACTGCCGGGCCTTGGCCAGGTGCTCATTGAGTTTTTTTGCCGCTGCATTCGTGCGTTCACTGGTGGACACCTGCGCCACACCTACCCGCCACCACGACAGGTAGCCGTGGACCATGGTCTTGGGCAGAACCTTGATATCGATCAGCGTCGAGACGGTTTGCGTGCGCGCATCGGCCAGGGCCGCTTCCAGCTGCTCTATCGTGCTGACCTTGTAGGTCTTGCAACCATAAGCCGCCGCACTCATGGCGAAATCCACCGGCACCAGGCCGCCGTCGAGCTTGCCGCTCTCGGGGTTGCGGAAGCGAAATTCGGTGCCGAAGCTGTCCATGCCATTGCCGATTTGCAGGTTGTTGATGCAACCGAAGGCCATGTTGTCGAGGAGCACCACGTTGATCTTGCGCCGTTCCTGGATCGAGGTGGCCAGCTCCGAGTGCAGCATCATGTAGGAGCCGTCACCGACCAGGGCGTAGACCTCTTTGGTCGGCTCGGCGAGCTTCACGCCCAGGGCGGCATTGATCTCGTAGCCCATGCACGAATAGCCGTATTCGACGTGATAGGTATTGACGCCCTTGCTGCGCCAGGCGCGCTGCAAGTCCCCGGGCAGGCTGCCGGCGGCGGCGACGATGATCGCATCGTCGGCCAGAACCTGGTTGAGCACACCCAGTACGCGGCTTTGGGTCAGGCAGGAGCCGGTCAGCTCGATAAACTCGCGCAGTACGGCGCGGTCCAGCAGGTCGTCAACTTCCGGCACAAAATCATCGCCTGAGTATTGCACCTGATGCACGCGATCCACTTCGGCATCCAGTTGCGCCTTGGCGTCAGCGATCTGCTCGCCCCAGCCGAAACGGTAATCGCCGAGGGCATCGGCCAGCACTTCAAGCGCGACTCTGGCGTCCGCCACCACTTGCACACCGTCCAGCTTCAACGCGTCGCAGGCGCTGACATTGAGGTTGAGAAAAGTCACCTCGGGGTGCTTGAACAACGATTTCGATGAGGTCGTGAAGTCGGTATACCGCGTGCCGATGCCGATGATCAGGTCCGCCTCGGGGGCCAGCAGGTTCGCCGCCAGGCAGCCGGTTTCGCCGATGCCGCCGACGTTCAGTGCATGGCTGGAGACCACCGCGCTTTTACCGGCCTGGGTTTCGGCAAAGGGAATCTCAAAGCGCTCGGCAAAGGCTTGCAGCGCCGCATTGGCGCCGGAGTACTTCACCCCGCCGCCACAAATGATCAGCGGTTTGCGCTTGCCGCGAAACGCCGCCAGCGCATCGCCGATCATCGCGGCGGTGGCCGGGCGCCGGTCGATACGGTGCACGCGCTTTTGCAGGAAGTAGTCGGGATAGTCCCAGGCCTCGGCCTGCACATCCTGGGGCAACGCCAATGTCACCGCGCCGGTTTCGGCGGGGTCGGTGAGCACGCGCATGGCGTGGATCGCCGCCGTCATCAACTGTTCGGGGCGGTTGATGCGGTCCCAGTATTTGCTCACGGCGCGGAACGCGTCGTTGGTGCTGATGCTCAGGTCGTGGAACTGCTCGATCTGCTGCAGCACCGGGTCGGGCTGGCGGCTGGCGTAGACATCGCCGGGCAACAGCAGCAGCGGTATGCGGTTGGCCGTGGCGGTGGCTGCGGCAGTGAGCATATTCGCAGCGCCAGGGCCGACCGAGGCCGTGCACGCATAGATCTTGCGGCGCAGGTGCTGCTTGGCAAACCCGATGGCGGCATGGGCCATGCCTTGTTCGTTGCGGCCCTGGTGCACCACCAGGTCGCCGCTGTCCTGCTCAAGCGCCTGGCCAAGGCCCAACACATTGCCATGCCCGAAAATAGTGAACACCCCGGCAACGAACTTGCTCTGTACGCCGTCGACTTCGATGTATTGGTTATCCAGAAACTTCACCAGGGCCTGGGCCATGGTCAATCGTGTGGTGCTCATGTCGCGCCCCTTATCGTTTTTGCAGGTGGGCGATGCTTGCCCCCAATGCCTGCCGGATATCCGCCAACCCATGCACGCTTTCGGCAAACGGCTCGAACGACAGATAGCCGCTGTAGCCGGTGCTCAGCAAGGTGTCGATCTGCGCCGCATTCCCGAGAATATCGTCCTCGCCCACCAGCACGCGGTGGCCGTCGCGGATTGAGTCAAGCGGCGCCTCGCGGTCTTCCACCCCGGAGATATGCACCAGCCCGGTCAGTTCCGGGAAGAACTCATGCTCGCCGGCCAAATGATGGTGAAAGGTGTCATGCACCACACGAAATACATCCAGGCCACCGATGGCCTTGATTGCATCCACTGCCACGCGCTTGCGGCGCAGGGCGGATACTGCGAAGCCCAGGGGTTCGATGAAACCGAGAATCCCGTACTCACGCAGGATCAACGCCAGTTCGCTCAACGCGGTGCGCAAACCAGCGGCGCGCTGCGCGTCGTTACGCGTATCGCCAGGCTGATTGAACGGGCACATCACCAGGCCCTGGGCCCCGCACTCACGGGCGTAGGTGGCCAGTTCGATTGCCTGAGCGCGGCGTTCGTCGTTCCACACATCAAAAGGGTACAGCGCGTTGATCGACAGCACCTTGATGCCCTGCGCCGCGCACAACTCACGCACGCGGGCGGCGGACATGCCGTATTCGATTTCGCGGTTTTTGAGGTCGTTGCGAATCTCGATGGCATCGCACTGGAGGGCTTTGGCCAGCTGGATAAAATCCGCCAGGGGCAAGTCAGGCGCGACCATACGGTTAAGGGCAAAACGTAGCGGCGACTTCATTGTTGTTGTTCTCCGTCCAAAACCGTTTAAAGGTCCAGCAGCCAACTGTGCTGCGGGTCGTTATGGAAATGCCAGGCGCGCTTGGGGCCGGCCATGACATTGAGGTAATAAGACTCGTAGCCATACGGCACGCTGACCGGGTGATACCCCTTGGGCACCACCACCAGGTCGCTGTTTTCCACGGCCATGGCCTGGTCGATGCTGCGGTCATCGGTGTACACGCGCTGGAACACAAAGCCCTGGGGTGGATTGACCTGGTGGTAGTAGGTTTCTTCCAGAAAGCTCTGGTGCGGCAGGTCATCGGTATCGTGTTTGTGAGGCGGGTAACTTGAGGAATGCCCTGACGGTGTGCGCACTTCCACCACCAGCAGCGAATGGGCCGGCTCGCTGTCGGGCAGGATGTCGCAGACGTAGCGGGTGTTGGCGCCTTTGCCGCGCACACTGCGTTTGCACTGCTCGGGGCGGATCAGGCGCGGGGCAAAACCCGCCGCACCCGGCGCCGCACACACGGCAATCTGTACATCGCTCAGGGCCGTGACCTGGGCGTCGGTGCCCGGCGGCAAATAGGCGGCGAACGGTGATTTGTCTTCGAACACCGACTGGCGATCACCCAGGTTCTGCCAATTGAAGCCTTCGCCTTCGATATTCACCCGACCGCTGAGCAGTACCAGGCACAGCTCCTGATCACCCGCGCTGACCGGCAAGGTTTCGCCCAGGCTCAAGCGGTAAGCGGCGAAGCCTACGTACTCCAGGCGCCCCGCCTCCAGGGCAACCATGGTTTGCCCACGTTTGCTGCTTTTGACCAACAAGCTCATCACTCAAACCCTCTCGTTGAGAAGCGCACGCAAGGTGTCATAGCCCTTCTTCGCGTAGATATAACTGGGCGCCACGGCCGGGTCCTGCTCGGCTTCCACCACCAGCCAGCCTGTGTAGTTCGCAGCCAGCAGCACGTCCAGTAACGGTGCAAAGTCGATATCGCCGTCCCCGGGCACGGTGAAAGTGCCGTTGACGATGCAATCGGGAAAACTCCACATCTGATTGCGCGCCAATTGCACCACGGGTTTGCGCACGTCCTTGAAATGCACATGGCAAACGCGGTCGATGTGCTTGCGCAACACCTCGATGGGTTCGCCGCCGCCCATGTAGCAGTGGCCCGAATCGAACAACAGGCCGACTTCCGGCCCCGTGCGTTTCATCAACTGGTCGATGTCTTCGGGAGACTCGACGTAGGCGCCCATATGGTGGTGGTAGGCCAGGCGCACGCCTTGAGACAAGGTGAAACGCGCCAGCTCGGTGAGCTTGTCGGCGTACGCCTGCCAGGCCTGTTCGCTATGAAAACGCGGACGCTCTATCAGGCGAATGCGTGAACCCTGGATCGAATCGGCGACTTCGCCGTACACCAGTACGTTGGCACCGTTTTGTTTGAGCAGTTCGACATGGCCGGCAATGGCCTCGATCTCCTCGGCCACCGAACGACGGGCCAGGCGGCTGGAGTACCAGCCCGAGACCAGCGCCAGGTCATAGGGACGCAGCACGTCGCCGACGCCCTTGGCATCCTTGGGAAACTTGCCATTGAGTTCAAAACCTTCGTAGCCGATGTCCTTGCCTTCACTCAAGGCCGTGCTCAGCGGCGTTTCACCGCCAAGGGCCGGGAGGTCGTCGTTGCTCCAGGAGATCGGGTTGATGCCAATTCGGATTGCGGGCATGGCTGCACCTTTTATTGTTTTCTCTAGAGATCACTGAGATCTGCTTTATGTGGGAGGGGGCAAGCCCCCTCCCACATTTGACCTAATTCAATTTCGAGCACTGCGCCAGGCGTTGATGAGTTGTTCGAAGGTAGCCTGTACCTGCTGGATCAAGGTCTCATCATCGATCTCCCCCGCCATCCACGCCCGGCTCGGCTCCTGGAAGATCGTGCGGCCGACGGCAAATCCGCGGCAGGTGGTGCTCATGCGCGCTTGTTGAAAACCGTCGGCAAGACATTCAGCCGACGCGTTCAGGCCAAGCAACACCACGCCACGGCAGTACGGGTCGCGCTCCTGGATCAGTTCGTCGAGCTTTTTCCAGTCAGCGGCCGACTGCGCTTCGATCTTCCACCAGGCCGGGTAGATGCCCAGGTTGTACAGGCGCTTGAGGCTGCGATACAAAACGTCGGGATAAGTGGAGGGGTGATCCTTGGGCGGGATGACTTCCAGCAGCAGTTCATGGCCGCTGACGATGGACGCCTCATACACCGCCTTGAGTTGCGCTTCCTGTTCCAGGCGCAGCATCGGCTCGTCATCGGGGTGAAATTGCACCAGGCATTTGATGATCTGTTCCTGGGGCCAGGCAATCAGGTTGCTGCCCACCGAGCGACCGTGTTCGAACGCCAGGGGCCGTGAGTTCTGCACTTCGACCGGGCGGGCAATCCACCAGCCTCGGCCGCTGGCGGCATTGAGGGCATCCTGGCCAAAACGCTGATCGGCAAGCAGGCCCACGTCGGCCTCGATGCCCTGCTCGGCGAGCTTGGTCTCCACACGTTCGATGGCCTGGATAAACAGCTGCTTGATGGCGCTGATTCGCGTCAAGTCCTGGCCGCCTTTTTGCGCCAGGTCCACCAGCTGCCAGCGGTGGTCGAAGGCAAACACGAACAGTTGCTTCCAAGCCTTGCGCGGCACCGTGACGCGGTGCAGGCGCTGCAGGGTCGCATCCTGGTCGGGACGGGTGATCGGCACCGGGCTGTTGAACAGGTAATCGAGTTCGGCGGGCGTGGGCATGGCCGGCGCACAGGCGTGCCGCGAGACCACCAGGCCGCCACAGGCATTGGCCAACTGGCTGCAACGCTCGTCGCTGGCGTCATTGAGCCAGCCACTGAGAAAGCCCGACATGAAGGCATCGCCAGCACCCAGCACATTGAGCACTTCAACGCGCACACCGGGATAGATCGCACCGTCTTCCAGTCGGGCGGGAATCTCGCCGTGGATCACCGTGCAGCCTTGCGGGCCGAGCTTGACCACCAGGGTGGCGGGCGTCAGTTCACGTACCGTGCGCAGGGCGGTGAGCAGGTCTTCACTGCCACCGGCGATGAGGAATTCTTCTTCAGTGCCGACGATCAGGTCGAAACGCGCCAGGATTTTCTGCACATGCTGGCTGACATTCTGGTCGGCAACAAAACGGGTTTCACCATCGGCCTTGCCCGCCAGGCCCCACAGCACCGGGCGGTAGTCGATATCCAGCACCCGTTTGACGTTGTGTTTGGCCGCGTAATCCAGCGCCTGGATGCTGGCCTTGTACACACCGTCGGTAGAGAAATGCGTGCCAGTGATCAGCAGCGCCTTGCTCGATGCAACAAAGGCTTCGCTGATGTCTTCGGCGCGCAGGGCCATGTCGGCGCAGTTTTCGCGGTAGAACACCAGGGGAAAGGTTTCACGGTCTTTGAGACCCAGCAGCACCAGGGGGGTGAGGCGTTCGGGGTCGACCTTGATGCCGCTGACATCGCAACCTTCGCGGGCCAGGGATTCGATCAGAAAACGGCCCATATGGTCGTCGCCCACCCGGCTCAGCATCGCCGACTTGAGCCCCAGCCGGGCAGTGCCGAAGGCGATGTTGGCGGAGGAACCGCCGAGGTATTTGGCAAAGCTGGACACATCCTCAAGCCGCGCACCCACTTGCTGCGCGTAGAGGTCGACGCCTAGGCGCCCCAGGCAAATCAGATCCAATTGACGCCCACTGGCAAAACGAGTCTGGCCCATGCTGGCTCCTGTTATTTTTATCAGCCTGCGTTGTGCCGCCGTAGTGGCGGCAAACGCTCTTGGTGGGAGCAGACTAGAACGTCCGACGGCGGCAATCAATATTTATTCCATAATTATTTTTAGTGGAATATATTTTCCAATACGTCAGCATAGCGGCACGCCAGCGCCCGTGCATCGTTTCAGCAGGCCACGCGGGCCGTGATGCCGAGGTATTTTTTTGCGCCTACCCTGTAGACTTGCGCCACCCATCAGCGCATCAGACGAACACGCCAGAAGGATTGCCCATGTCCCGCACCGATCCCGAGACCACCCTGGAAGAAACTGTCGCCAGCCCTCCGATCAATGCCGAACGCCTGTTGCAGCTGATCACCGACGAATACGAAAGCCTGCCGCGCCAGCTCAAGCGCATCGCCAGTTACATGAGCCAGCAGAGCGACCGGATCATGGTCGATCGCATCAGTGACATCGCCCGTGAATGCGAAGTGCACCCCTCGGCCATCGTGCGGTTTTCCCAGCGTTTCGGCTTCAGCGGTTTCAGTGAAATGCAGGCGCTGTTTCGCGAGGCCTATACCCACAAGACCACGCCGGTACAGAACTACCAGCAGCGCATCCGCAGCATGATCGCCAACAAGTCGCAGAAAGCCAGCGGCGGCGACCTGGCGCGTGAGTGTGTCAACGCCACCCTGTCCGGCATCGAACGCCTGGGCCTGGAACTGGACGATGCGGCCTTCGAGAAAGCCGTGGACCTGGTGGTCAATGCCGACAACATCTATGTGGTCGGTGTGCGCCGTTCCTTTGCCGTGGCCGACTACCTGGTCTACAACCTGCAGCACACCAACAAGCGCATCCACCTGATCTCTGGCCTGGGCG
This sequence comes from Pseudomonas synxantha BG33R, assembly GCF_000263715.2. NCBI lineage: Bacteria > Pseudomonadati > Pseudomonadota > Gammaproteobacteria > Pseudomonadales > Pseudomonadaceae > Pseudomonas > Pseudomonas synxantha. Next base: position 2,770,734 of record NZ_CM001514.1, on the reverse strand, counting down.
GCAGTTATCGCGAGCAGATGCGCAGCGTTCGCGCCAATGACCTGGTGATTGCCATCAGTTTTACGCCCTACGGCAAAGAGACCCAGCACTGCCTGCGCATTGCCCAGCACCACCAGGCCAAGACCTTGATCATCACCGACAGCAACCTGTCGCCGCTGGCCAAGCGCGCGAATGCGGTGCTGTTGGTCAATGAAGGCTCATCGTTTGCCTTTCGCTCGCTGAGCGCCACGTTGTGCCTGTGCCAGGCGTTGTTTATTGCGGTGGCCTATCGGTTGGAATTGAAGGTGGATGAAATTCATGAGCAGGTCGGGTTCGACGACTGACGCGCTCCTACAGCAATTGCGCCAGAGCCCGGCCGTGGAAGCGGATCTGCGCGAGGGTCAATGCGGTGTAGCCGACAATCACGGCGGGCGGCAACGTTACATCGACACAAAACTTGCCCAGTGGCTGCAAGCTCAGCCCGGCGTCGGCGGCGCGGGCGCAGAAATCCGCCTCTGGCACCCCTGCCGGTAACCACAGCACAAAATGCAGCCCGGCCTGCTCGCCAGTGACCGTGACGTCCGGCGGGAGGCAGGCGAGCAAGGCATCACGCCGCGCCTGATAAGCCTGGCGCGAAGCGCGCAAATGCCGCACAAACGCACCGCTGCCCAGAAAGTCCACCAGGCCCGACTGATCGCTGGCGCCCACCGAATGCCCGGTCAGTTGCAAGGTGCGCAGCAGTGACGGACGCAGGGTTTTGGGCGCCACCATGAAACCGACTCGCAACCCTGGAAACAGGTTCTTGTTGAAGCTGCCGCAGTAGAGCACGCGGCCGTTCGCATCCAGGGACTTGAGCGCGGCCAAAGGTGCGCTGTTGTAGTTGTACTCGCTGTCGTAGTCGTCTTCGACCACCCAGGCATCGGCTCGACTTGCCCAGTCCAGCAGCGCCAGGCGGTGCGACACCGACAGGGTCACGCCCAGCGGGGCCTGGTGCGCGGGGCTGACATACACCAGTCGTGCGTGGGCAGGCAACTGAGCGGTATCGAGCCCTTCGGCGGTGACCGGGATCGACTGCACCTGTGCACCGGCCAGGTTGAACAGACGCCGCGCCGGGGTGTAGCCGGGGTCTTCGACGCAGGCCAGGTCACCCGGTTGGAGCAGCGTGCGGGCGATCAGGTCAAGGCCATGACGAATACCCGTGGTGACAATCACTTCATCCGCCTCGCAGTGCATACCGCGATAACGGCGCAAGTAATCCGCAATGTGCTCACGCAGGGCCGGCAGCCCACCAGGATGCGCGGCCTCCAGTACACCTGGGCCTGCGGCCAACAACCCACGGGCGACGCAACGCGCCCAGGCTTTGAGGTCGAACAGGCCGGCATCCGGGCGCCGTGCGACAAAGGGCACATGGCTCTGTACCCCGGCGTGGGGTGGGTCGGGGTCAACCGGGCGGCGCAGCATTTGTTTTGACGCCGGGGCCGCAATGAATTGCTCGGGAATCACCGCGCGCACCCGCGTGCCAGAGCCCGCCACGCGCTGCACATAGCCTTCGCTGTGCAAGCGGTCGAACACGGCCTCAAGTGTGCCGCGCGAAACCTGCCAGCGCTCGGCCAGGCTGCGGGTCGATGGCAAACGGCTGTCGGCCGGCAACTGCCGAGTCAGGATCGCCCCCCGCAAAGCCTCATAGGCGCCCTGCTGTTTACCCTCGCCCAAGTTGTCCGGGCGCGGCAAGTCAAGGTTGGAGGCGGCTTTTCCTCGGCTCATAGTGGTCCAGTTCTTCCATGTACAAGTGGTTCTGCGGATTAAACCACAACGCCGCTAGAGTCCGGGCTCTACCCCTCGCGAAGTAACCGCCCATGACGCAACGCATTCTCGCTCCCAGGTTCTGGCTAACGCTGCTGACGGTCCTGGTGGGCTTGCCGCGCCTCACCCTGGACCTGCACTTGCCCGCCCTGCCCGCTATGGCCGACTACTTCCAGACCTCCGATAGCCAACTGCTGCTGGTACTGACGCTCTACACCCTCGGATCGGCGATTTCCTTGCTGGTCAGCGGCCCGCTTACCGACCGCTTCGGCCGGCGTCCGGTGTTGCTGGCCGGGTTGACGATGTATGTACTGGCAACCCTCACCTGCGCACTGGCCGACAGCCTGGGGGTATTGATCATTGCGCGGCTGTTCCAGGCCCTCGGCGGGTGTTGCACCACGGTAATAGGCCGGGTGATCGTGCGCGACTATTTTGCCCCGCAGGAGCAGGCGCGCTTGCTGGGGTTGATCTCCATGGCAATGGCGGTCTCGCCCATGGCCGCGCCGGTGCTTGGCAGCGTGCTGTTGCCCCTCTTGGGTTGGCAGGGTTTGTTTGTGTTGCTGGCGGTGATTGGCAGCCTGTTGTGCCTGGTGGTCCAGCGCCGTCTTCCGGAAACCCGTCCGCCACAAGTGGCCGCCGCCCCCCCCACCCACTTGCTGCGCATCTACGGCCAACTGCTGCGCGACCGCTATTTCCTGCGTTATGCCTTGGCGATCGGCTGCGTGTACAGCACCTATTTTCCGTTTATCAGCGAGTCTTCGGCGTTGCTGCAACGCGGCTTTGATTTATCGCCGAGCGCCTACGCCCTGGTATTTGCCGCGACGATCAGTGGCTATATGTTCGGCGCCAACCTGTTCCGCCGCCTGGTAGCGCGGTTCGAGGCAGACCGCTTGATCAGCTTCGCCATCGGCCTGAATGTGCTGGGCAGCGTACTGCTTGCGACGGCCACGACACTGCTGGCGCAGGATTGGCTGGCGATTGTGTTGCCGATGGTGGTGATCATGGTATCGGTGGGGCTGACGATGCCCGCCTGCCAGTTGTCGGTGTTGCAGCCCTACGGCGCGATTGCCGGTACGGCGTCGGGGTTGTTCTTTTTTATTCAGATGTTTGTAACGGCTGTGAGCAGTTGGGCCACCGGGCTGCTATCGGACGGCACTGCGCAACCGTTGGTGATCATGACATCGCTGGCCAGCACCTTGCTGGTCATCAGTTGGCTGACGTTGCGCAAAACGAAAAGTGGGAAGGAGCAAAGCCCTTCCCACCCTTTACCGAGCCAGGCCCGGGTTTAGTGCATGAAGATCGCGATCAGAATGATCACCGGAATCGGCACGCCGAGGAACCACAGCAGTAATGAGCGCATGATGCTTTCCTTAAATGAATGGGCCTTGAATTAACGAACGTAGTTTTCGGTTTCGACGTACACCACGGCATCCCGGCGGCGACCGCCGAAGGTGGCAGCGAAGCTGGCGAAGAATGCACCGATCAACAGCGCCACGAAGGTCCACAGCGAGGTATAGGCAGCCACTTTCGCGGCGGTCTCGGCGGCCTGCTTGGCTTTGAGCTTGGCGTCTTCGATGGCTTTACGGGCATCGCCGTACACTTTATCGATACGCGCTTCGGCATCGGCCTGGCTGAGGTTGGTGCGCTGGGTGATCAACTGGGCCAGGTAGGCACGGTCTTCGGCGGCCAGTTGACCGTCATTGCTCAGGGTGCGGGCGAAGATACGGCCGACCACGGCATGGGCCGCGTCGTCGCTGACCGCGGCTGGGCGGTCATCGCGGAACAGGCTGTCGACGTAGTAGCCGAAGTCGCCGCTGTCGGCACCTTTGGCTGCGCTGCCGGCTGCTTGGGTCAAGCCACTGGCGGCGCCCGACGCAACGCTGGCACCGGCTTTCACACCACCACTGACGACGCTGCTGACCGAACCGACCACCAGCATTGCCGTGATCAATGTGGCCACGGCCCACGCCAGGAAACCATGGGCGGTATCGCGAAAGTACACTTCATCGCCATGCATGTTGGCCCACTTCACCCGCAACCGGCCGGCGATGTAGCCACCCAGGCCCGAAGCGACGATCTGGGTAAAGGCCAGCCAGACAATCGTGGAAATGCCAAGGCCCTTGGCACTGATACCGCTATCGGCCCACGGCGACACCGCCGAAAAGCCCAGGCCGAAGCCCAGCAGCACCAGAATCAGTGACAGCGCAGCCGCCGCAGCGGCCCCGGCGAAGATCGCCCCCCAGGAAACCCCGGAGAGCGTGCTTGACTCTTGCAGCGCGGATGAGGATGTGATCATTGTTGTTTTGCTCCAGGCATGAAAAATAGTGTTACAAGTCTCAAAAGGGACAGTGCAGGCACCATGCCAGTCGGCCAATAATTTAAATTCCTTGCATTTCAACAAGTTAATTAAATTGAACTTACTAAAGTCATGCAAGTTGCAAGAACCGGCCGTTAAGGGCGGGCGATATGCATTCATGTGGGAGGGGGCTTGCTCCCGATAGCACCGTGTCAATCAACAAACTCTTGCCTGAGACACCGCTATCGGGAGCAAGCCCCCTCCCACATCGATTCGTGCCAGTCATGAACAGGTGGCAGTTTTGCCAAGATGAAGTTTTATTTAGGAAACATTCAGCAACTTCTTGGCAAAATGACCTCCACTTCTAGTGTGAACGCTCACCAGGTAATCCTATGACCCGCATTTTGACCATCGAGGATGACGCCGTAACGGCCCGCGAGATCGTCGCCGAGCTGAGTAGCCATGGACTGGACGTAGACTGGGTAGACAACGGCCGCGAGGGCCTGGTCCGCGCCGTGAGCGGCGATTACGACCTGATCACCCTCGACCGCATGTTGCCCGAACTGGATGGCCTGGCCATCGTTACCACCTTGCGCACGATTGGCGTATCGACGCCGATCCTGATGATCAGCGCCCTCTCCGATGTCGACGAGCGTGTACGTGGCCTGCGTGCCGGCGGTGATGACTATCTGACCAAGCCGTTCGCCTCCGACGAAATGGCCGCCCGTGTCGAAGTGCTGCTGCGGCGCAAAAGCACAGTCAAGGAGTTCGAAACCGCCCTGCGCGTGGCGGACCTGGAATTGAACCTGATCAGCCGCGAAGCCAGCCGCGCCGAGCAGCCGCTGACCCTGTTGCCCACCGAATACAAACTGCTGGAATTCCTGATGCGCAACACCGGGCAGATCCTGTCGCGGATGATGATTTTCGAGGAAGTCTGGGGTTATCACTTTGACCCGGGCACCAACCTGATCGATGTGCACATCGGTCGCCTGCGCAAGAAAATCGATCCCCCGGGCCTCACGCCGCTGATCCGCACGGTACGAGGTTCCGGGTATGTCATTGCTGAACCCCTCTAAGGGCTGGCGTTCCTCCAGCAGCCGCTTGCTGGCGCTGTACAGCTCGTTGTTCGTGGCGTGGAGTTGCATCCTCATGGGGGTGCTGTATTACGAGGTGTCGGGCTACCTCAGCGACCTCTCGCGCCATTCTCTTCTGCAACGCCAGCACTTGTTCCAGCGCTTCGACGGCGAAGCCCTGGTGGAAGCGCTGACCACCAGCATGACCTTCGACATGAAGGGCGTCGATGCTTATGGCTTGTTCGATGAGCAGTTTCGGCCCTTGAGCGGGCCGATCCGCACGTTACCGGCGGACCTGCCCCTGGATGGCAAGATCCACACCCTGGCCAATTGCGTCGAATCCGATGACCCCAAGCTGCCCAAGGACAGCTGCGACGCCGTGGCCACCCACACCGACGACGGGCGCTGGCTGGTGCTGGTGCGCGCCAACGGTTCGTTGTTCGGTGTGACGCGGATCATCTGGCATGCCCTGTTGTGGGCGCTGTCGTTGACCATCATCCCCGGCGCTGCGGGCTGGCACCTGCTGCGCCGGCGCCCGTTGCGGCGCATCCGCGGGATCCAGGCCAGCGCCGAAGCCATCGTCGCCGGCGACCTGACGCACCGCTTGCCGCTGTCCAATCGGCGCGACGAACTGGACATGCTCGCGGCCATCGTCAACGCCATGCTCGAACGCATCGAGAAACTGATGAACGAGGTCAAGGGCGTGTGCGACGCCATCGCCCATGACCTGCGTACCCCCCTCACCCGCCTGCGCGCACAGCTTTACCGCATCAAGCAGCAAGCCGAGGAAGACTCCGCCCACGCAGTGAAACTCGATGACGCCATTGCCGAAACCGACACGCTGATGGCGCGCTTTCGCGGGCTGCTGCGCATTTCCGAACTGGAAGATCACCAGCGCAGGTCAGGCTTCCTGGTGCTGGACCCGCTGCCGTTGCTGCGCGAATTGCATGACTTTTATCTGCCCCTGGCGGAGGAAGGTGAAATGGAGTTGGTATTGCAGGCTCCCGAATCGCTGCCGTGGGTAACGGGCGACCGCGCCCTGTTGTTTGAAGCTTTGGCCAACCTGTTGAGCAATTCGATCAAGTTCACTCCGCCCAATGGCAAGGTCATCCTGCGAGCGGTCAATGATATGGGCAGTACGCGCATTGAAGTGCTCGACTCCGGCCCTGGAATTCCAGCGGCCGAGCGCGCGTCGGTGTTCCAGCGCTTTTATCGGGTGGATGAGAACGATCAGCAAGGTGGCTTTGGTCTGGGGCTGTCGATTGTGGCGGCGATCATCAACCTGCATGGCTTCAAGCTCGAAGTCGGTACCAGTGAACTGGGCGGCGCCCGACTGGTGCTGGAATGTCGCCAGCAGTTGATACCTGAATAGGTCAGATGGGGTCATGAAGACCCCTGCCCATTGTGCCTAGAGCACACTTCCCATGGCTTTGATCAACACCGGATCAAGCGCATAGATATCCGGCGCATAGACCAGGCTCCCCTGGCGATCCACTTCCACCGTCCAATACCCCAACAGCACCGGCACCGGCGTGGCCAGCCTGAATTCATGGGTCAAGCCGGTGGCCAACAGTTCATCGGTACGGGTGCGTTCGGCAGGGGTTACCAGCAGATCACGCAGCAGCAGCGGTTGCTCGACCCTTACGCACCCCGAACTGAACGCCCGTGGCCCCTTGGTAAACAGCGGCTGGCTGGGCGTGTCGTGCAGGTATACCGAGAACGGGTTGGGGAAGCGCATCACGATCTTGCCCAGCGGGTTGCGCGGGCCAGCCTGCTGGCGCAGCAGAATATTGCCGGGGCGCGCCCAATCGACCTGCTCGGGGGTCAGCGGATGACCTTCGGCATCGAGTACTTGCAGGTTTTGCTGGCGCAGGTACTCGGGGTTGAGGCGGATAGCCGGGAGTTTGTCCTCGCGCATGATGGTCGGCGGGATGGTCCAGGTGGGGTTGAGGGTCAGCCGGGTGATGCGCGACTTGAGCAGCGGTGTCTGGCGTTCGGCGCGACCCACTTGCAGGCGGGTTTGCCACACCGGGATGCCGCTCTGGTACACGCTCAATTGAGCGGCGGCCACATTGACCACTACGCCTTCAGGCTCAAGGTCCTGGGCCAGCCAGCGGAAACGCTCCAGGTTGATGCGCAGTTGCTCGCGGCGTACCGCCGGGCTGATATTGAGTTCGGCCACGGTGCCGGCGCCGATCACGCCATCGGCTTGCAACGAGTGGCTGAGCTGGAACGCCTTCGCCGCCTTGACCAGGTCGCCCTGATATTGCTTGCCGTTGGGCAACTTGGCCAGATAGCCACCACTGTGCAGGCGTCGCGCCAGTTCCGGCACGCGCGGGTCTTCCATGCCGGGGCGTAACAACGGGCCACTGCCCACCGCGTCCCAGTGCGGTAAAGGCTGCTGGCGCAGGCTGGAATAGACGTTGCGCAGGCTGCGATACAAGTCTGCACTTGGGCGTGCCTGGTCAAACGCTTTGGCCATGTCCTGCAAGCCGGTGGCGGCAAATGCCAATACTGCGGTGTTCGGGTCAGTCGCAGGCGGTTGAGAATGCCAGAGCGGTTCATAGCGCGATTGCAGCAGGCGCCCGTAATGCAAATCGTGCAGGGCTTGCAGGTATTGCTGGCTGGTCGCGATATCGCTGCACAGCACGTTGGCCGTGGCATCTACCGCAGGCAAGCTATAGTGGGTGGGATCCAGGCCGTCGTCGGCCAGCATCAGTAACTGGGTTTGCAAGGCTTGCCGGGACTCGTCGGCCGACCATAACGGTGCATTGCCCTGCTGCTGGTAAAAGGCTTGCAGGCGCACTTGTGCGGTGGCATCGACCCGCGAGACCAGGTGGGGACAGACGCTGGGCAGTTGCGCCAGCGCCTGCTGTACCGGCGCCAGGTCGACGGGCGCAGGCGTGGTCACAGGCAGCGGCTCAGGCGCCAGCGCATCGGCTGTCGCGACCAATGGTGCAACGAGCAGGCAAATGCTCAAGTAACATGCGTGTTTTTTGAACAATTGACTTAGCTCCACTCCACAGCGGGGGAATCGACTGTAGATGCTGACTTTTATGCGCCACCTCGGCTTGATCACCGGGGGCCTGGCTTTACTGAGCAATTTTGCGCTCGCGGCCACTGGCACCCCACCTTCCTTGTATAGCAGCCTGGCGCGCTCGGCTCCAGAACTCAATCCCACAGTACTCAAAAGCGCCCTGAACGCGGTGCAGTGCGCTGTCAATAACGGCGAAGAACGTTCCGATCGCCTAGCGGTTATTGACTACTCCCAGCCCTCGACCGCCCGTCGGCTGTGGATCTTCGATTTGCGCAAACAGACCCTGCTGCTGCGTGACCTGGTGGCGCATGGCGCCAAGTCCGGGGAAAACTTCGCCACCCAGTTCTCCAATCTTGAAGGCAGCCATCAATCCAGCCTGGGTTTGTTCCGCACCCAGGAAAGCTACCTCGGCGCCCATGGTTACTCGCTGCGCATGGATGGCCTGGAGCCCGGCTTCAATGACCTGGCGCGCGACCGCGCCATCGTGATCCATGCCGCCGACTACGTCAGCCCGTTGTGGAGCAAGCGCGAAGGCCGCATCGGCCGCAGCCAGGGCTGCCCGGCAGTACGCCCGCAGGTCGCCCGTCAAGTTGTAGACAAGCTCAAGGATGGGCAGTTCATGTTTTCCTGGTACCCCGACCAGCGCTGGTTGAAGTCCTCGACGTACCTCAATTGCAAGCCCCAACAGGTAGCGAGTAGTCGTACAATCCGTGGCGGATAGCCTGTCCCCACAGATAAAAGAGAGCCTCGCATGCTTCTACACGCCAGCACCTGGATCGAAATCGGGCAGTTTCTGGAACGCAGCCGCACGGTCGTGATCCCCATCGGCTCCAACGAACAACACGGCCCCACGGGCCTGCTGGGCACCGACTGGATGTGCCCGGAGATCATCGCCCATGAGGCGCAAAAAAACGCCGACATTCTGATCGGCCCTACTTTCAATATCGGCATGGCCCAGCACCACCTGGGGTTTCCCGGCACCATCTCGCTGCGCCCTTCCACCTTTATCGCCGCGATTGGCGATTGGGTGCGTTCGCTGGCCGGGCATGGCTTCGAGAAAATCCTGTTCCTGAACGGCCACGGCGGCAATATCGCCACGATCGAAGCGGCGTTTTCCGAGCTGTACGCCGAAGCCAGCTTCGCCCGCCGCCCGGCCGGGTTTGCGCTGAAGCTGGTGAACTGGTGGGACCTGGAAGGCGTCACCGACCTGGCCCAGCGCCAATTCCCGGTCGGCCACGGCAGCCACGCCACGCCGTCGGAGATTGCGGTGACGCAGTGGGCTTATCCGCAGTCGATCAAGTCTGCCGATTACTCACCGCAAATTGCCAACACCGGGCCGATCCGCGAGGCGCTGGACTTCCGCGCGCGCTTCCCCGATGGCCGCATGGGTTCAGACCCTGCGCTGGCGACGGTGGAGAAAGGCGGTGAGTTGGTGGCGTTGGCGGCGCAGGGGTTGATCAAGACGGTCGATAGTTTCAGCAACGAAGCCAAACCCTGAGCCGAGTGTTGGTCCAAATGTGGGAGGGGGCTTGCTCCCGATGGCAGAGTGTCAGCCAGCACATCTGTAGCTGACCCACCGCCATCGGGAGCAAGCCCCCTCCCACATTTGATTTTTGTTGTCCTCCAAAACGGGCTTACCGGCAGTCCTGGGCCGCCTGCTCAAGCCGCGACGGTTTGATCGCCGAGGCCAGCGGTTTGCGCTCATACAGGAACACCTTGGTGCCGTCCTGGGACTTGTAGGCTTCCAGCACATCATCAGCAGCAATCTTGCTGGTCAACAGCACCTTGGCGTGACGCGAGTTCTGCGTCACGGTCGAGGTGATGCCGTGCTTTTCCAGCTTGGGCAATACGCATTGCACATAGCCTTCGGGGGTCTTGTCGGTTTGCAGGGTCAGCGATGGGGCATTCGGAGCCGTGATACAACCGGTCAGCAACAAGGCTGCAAAGGCCAGGGCCGGGGCGAAAAAAGAGCGCATACAGATTCCTGAAAATAACCAATAGGGTTCACATCCACTCGCGAATCAACCTGCGCGAACCAGGGCCTTGAGCGACACATCGAACTGCTTCAGGGCATCTTGCTGTACATCTCGCTGCTGCTCGATCAGCGCGGCAATCTCCGGCGCCGCCTTGCCGTGCACCCACACTGACGGCACTTGCCTGTCCACCGAACCTTCGGCCTTGGCGATGTATTGCAGGTTCGCGTCATAGAAGCGTGCTGCAAAGCGTGCCTCGACCCGGTCGTTACGCTGGGTCAGCAATTGGTTATGGGTATCGAGCACCACCACCACATCCGGATGCGCCTGCACCATGTCATCCAGGCTGCCATAGACCGTCACCGAGAAAAAAGCGCCCTGCAGCGAGTTCATCAACCAGTCGATGGCCAGCTCCGGATCGGAGCTGTTGACGAACGCCTGGCGAATCCGCCCATCCAGGGCATCCTTGGCGCCGTTAAGTGCCATGGCATGGTAGCGCTCAAGGTAGATGAGGTTGTCGCGGGTATTTTCGCTGAATAACACCCCTACCCTCTGGGTGCGTTGCAGGGATTCTACGCTAGCGGCCAGCGGCAGCAAATGGCCTGTACGCAGCTCATCGGCAATCGCCGGGGTGGTCATGAGGGTGGTGCCCAACATCAGGGCCATTAAAGCAAGCTGGATAATCGTCCTCATCGCGCATTTCCTTGAGCTGCGTCTGGATGAGCAGATTCTGCGCGCTTGGCGAAAAAACAGAACTTGTGATCCTTGATGGTGACTATCATTTGAACCGATAGTGTCAGGCAGCCCATAAAACCTATAAGGACCCCGCCATGAAGCCCTACCAGAAAACCTTCGACCGCATCCGCGATGCCGTACTGCCGGAATTTCGCGAGCGGGTCGCCGATTACCTGGTCGAGTATGAAGAAGTACTGCTGGACCCAGACGCCGACGCCAAACAACGCTCGGCCAGCGCCCAGCAACTGCGTGGTTACCTGCGGGGCTTGAACACCATGCGGGTGCTGGGCATGGCCCATTGGGAGGACCTGGACCGACGTGTCAAGGAAGAGTGGCAGCTAGAGCACAGGCCGTCGCAGGTTGACCCACTCCCGCACTGACGGCCGTTGCCACTGGCGTTGCGCGTACATCACCAGCTCGGCCGGTAAGGGGTCGCCGTTGAGGATCAGGCGATTGAGCATCACCGCCAGGTCTACATCGGCGATCGACCACTCGCCAAACAAATGCTCAGGGTTGCCTGCCAGGAGAACCTGCGCCGCACCGATCAACTTACACGCAGCAGCCTGAGCCAGCGGCGATAAAGGTGGCATCTTCTGCCCGCAGAACACCACCAGCGTCGAGCGCTCCTGGCGAATCGCCAGCAAGTCGCTGCGCAACCATGCCTGAACCTGCCGCGCCCTCGCCCGCTGCTGCAGATCAGCCGGGTAAATGCTGATCTGGGGGTACGCCTGGTCCAGGTACTCAGTGATTGCCGAAGATTCCGACAGCGTAAAATCACCGTGCTCCAGAGTCGGTACCCGTTGGGTCAGGGAGCGCTGGGCGTAATCTGCCGACTGGTTTTGTCCAGCATCCAGGTCCAGGGGGACCATGTCGAACGCCAGGCCTTTTTCCCGTAGGGCAACGAACACCGACATGGCGTAGGGGCTTGTGAACAGCGAATCAACATAGAGGCGCAGCGGGGGTTGGCTCATGGGCTATCTCCGAGGATGAAACGCCACGCTACGAGATCCAGGTCGATAAGGACAATGCAGGGTTTTTATGGGGGCATTCCTGGAGGGAATAGCATCAACCAGCGAAACCACCCGCTTTGAGGAACAAATGCTCCTGCTCGGTGGTGACCCTGCCCAACACCGCATTGCGATGGGGAAAGCGCCCAAACCGCTGGATAATATCGGCATGTTCCCTGGCCCAGTGATAGGTGCTGGCATCCAACTGCTGGTTGAGCGTCAGCGAGCGTTGCTGGTCCTGCGGATCTTCCGAGTGTTCAAACGGCAAATAACAAAACGCACGCAACTGGGGTTCGATCTGTTGATCGAGCCCGGCGTCCACCATCTGATGTGCATACAGGCGTGCCAGCGGGTCGGTGGCGAACATATGCGCGGTGCCGCGAAAAGCGTTGCGCGGGTATTGGTCCAGCAGGATCAATAACGCCAGCGCGCCGTCGGCGCAGGCCAGCCAATCTTCCAGTTCGCGTCGTGCGGCCTGCATATGGGTGGCGTAGAAGGTGTCGCGAAAAACTGTGTCGAAGCCATCGTCCTTGGCGAACCAACGCTTGGGCCCCGCCTGTTTCCAGAATTCGATCACAGCCTCGGCTGATTGCGTCTTCATGCTGATCATCATGTGCCTCAATAAATGTTATAGGATAACGTCAATTATTTGCCCGCTTGTGATTCCCACTTATGACTGACGCTACTACCTTACGCCAACGCCTGCAGTCCATCGACGCCCTGCGCGGCCTGGTGATCCTGTTCATGCTACTGGACCATGTGCGCGAAACCTTCCTGTTGCATCGCCAGGTCAGCGACCCGATGAGCATCGACAGCACCGAGCCTGCGCTGTTTGTCAGCCGCACCCTCGCCCATCTCTGCGCGCCGGTATTTGTGTTGCTCACTGGATTGTCGGCGTGGCTGTACGGCCAGAAGTATCAGGGACGACGCGATGTGTCGGCCTTTTTGTTCAAACGTGGGCTGTTTCTGGTGGTGCTGGAATTCACCTTGGTCAATTTCGCGTGGACCTTCCAGTTGCCGCCCAGTGTGATCTATATGCAAGTGATCTGGGCCATCGGCGTGAGCATGATCGCCCTCGCAGCACTGGTGTGGTTGCCGCGCCCGCTGCTGATCAGCTTGGCGCTGGTGATCATCGCCGGGCATAACCTGCTTGACGGAGTGCACTTTGCCCAGGATTCGGCGTTGCAGACTGGCTGGTCAATCCTGCATGAGCGCAGCTGGATCCAGGCGTCGGAAAACCTGCGTCTGCGCGTGACTTATCCGGTGCTGCCGTGGATCGGTGTGATCGCCCTGGGCTATGGGCTCGGGCCATGGTTTGCCACTACCGCACTACCGGCTGTGCGTCAGCGTCATTTGCTGATCGCGGGTGTGGCGGCATTAATGGGTTTTGTGCTGCTGCGGGCAGTCAATGGCTATGGCGAGCAGCCTTGGTCCGTGTATGACAATGGCGTGCAGACCCTGATGAGCTTCTTCAACATCACCAAGTACCCGCCGTCGCTGCTGTTCCTGGCGTTGACATTGGGGGTTGGATTGTTGCTGTTGCTGGCATTCGAACGCGCCGGGCATAAGCGCTGGATTGGCGTGCTGGCGGTGTTTGGTGCGGCGCCGATGTTCTTTTATCTGCTGCATCTGTATGTGCTGAAGGTGCTGTATGTCGCCTGTGTGGAGTGGTTTGGGCTCAACCACGGCAACTATTTCGGCTTCGACAGCATCGGTGCGGTGTGGTTGGCAGCTTTGGTGTTGCCGCTGGTGCTATACCCGCCGGTACGTTGGTTTGCCGGGCTCAAAGCGCGCCGACGCGATATCGCCTGGCTCAAGTACCTCTGACCTGACGCGGCTCAAAATGTGGGAGGAGGCTTGCTCCCGATAGCGGTGGATCAGTATCCAATTCCTTGGCTGAACTACCGCAATCGGGGCATAGGTATCTACACAACTTTGTAGCTGCCGACCGTAACCACGATGCGAAGCGAGCCGCTCTTGATCTGCTTTTGATCTCAGGCGCCCCGTTAAACCACGCTGGCCGGAATTCGACAGGGATTTGGGGGGTAAACCGGCAGGGATGCCGGTTTAGCCGCCATCGGGGGCAAGCCCCCTCCCACACTTGCAGACAATATCAGGCCAATTCAGCGCGTAGTTGGCGGGCGGCGGTGACCATGTGAATGAGCGCCGCCTCCGTCTCCGGCCAACCGCGGGTCTTCAAGCCGCAATCGGGATTGACCCACAAACGCTCCGCCGGAATCCGCTTGGCAGCCTTGCGCAGCAAGTTAGCCATCTGCGATACATCGGGCACCCGTGGCGAGTGGATGTCATACACGCCGGGGCCGATGTCGTTCGGGTAGTCAAAGGCCTCAAAGGCATCAAGCAACTCCATGTCCGAGCGCGAAGTTTCGATGGTAATCACGTCGGCATCCATCGCCGCGATGGACTCGATCACATCGTTGAACTCGCTGTAGCACATGTGAGTGTGGATCTGGGTCTCGTCTCGCACACCGCCGGCGCACAGGCGGAATGCTTCGGTGGCCCAGTCGAGGTAGTGTTGCCACTGTGCCTGGCGTAACGGCAAACCTTCGCGGAACGCGGCTTCGTCAATCTGCACGATCTTGATGCCGGCGGCTTCCAGGTCCACCACTTCGTCACGAATCGCCAGGGCCAGTTGCCGGGCCTGCACTTCGCGGCTCACATCTTCCCGCGGGAACGACCACATCAGCATCGTTACCGGGCCGGTCAACATGCCCTTCAATACCTTGTCGGTCAGCCCCTGGGCGTAGCGGATCCACTCCACGGTCATGGCTTTCGGGCGGCTCAGGTCACCGAAGATCACTGCCGGCTTCACGCAACGAGAACCGTAGCTCTGCACCCAGCCGAAACGAGTGAACGCGTAGCCATCCAGTTGTTCGGCGAAGTACTCGACCATGTCGTTACGCTCGGCCTCACCGTGCACCAGCACATCCAGGCCGAGGTTTTCCTGCACCTGGACAGCGTGCTTGATCTCGCTGTGCATGGCTTCGACGTATTCGGCTTCGCTCAACTTGCCGGCCTTGTACGACTGGCGCGCCAGGCGGATCGCCGCGGTCTGCGGGAACGAACCGATGGTGGTGGTCGGCAACAGTGGCAGGTTCAGGCCGGCGCGCTGCTTCTCGATACGCTGGGCAAACGGCGACTGGCGCTGGCTGTCCTGCTCGGTGATAGCGGCAACGCGGGCTTGTACGGCAGGCTTGTGGATCCGTGTCGATGCCTGGCGAGCATCCTGTACGGCACGGTTTTCAGCCAGGGCGGCAAGTACAGCGGGTGCCTCGGGCTGGTCGACAGCTTGGGCCAGCAGCGCCACTTCTTCGCACTTTTGCACGGCAAAGGCCAGCCAGCTTTTCAACTCGGTATCCAGCTTGTCTTCACGGCCCAGGTCAACCGGGCTATGCAGTAACGAGCAGGACGGCGCGACCCACAGGCGATCGCCGAGCTTCTCTTGGGCATGCTGCAACGTGGCCAGGGCCTTCTCCAGGTCGCAACGCCACACGTTGCGGCCATTGACCACCCCCAGGGACAACACCTTATAGGCCGGCAAGCGATCCAGGATAGTCGGGTACTGTTCCGGTGCTCGCACCAGGTCGATGTGCAGGCCATCCACCGGCAAGTTGGCCGCCAGGCCGAGGTTTTCTTCCAGGCCACCGAAGTAGGTAGCCACCAGTTTTTTCAGCGGGTCCCGCTGGATCAGGTTATAGGCACGCTCGAACGCATTCTTCCAGTCCTGCGGCAAGTCGAGCACCAGGATCGGCTCGTCGATCTGCACCCACTCCACGCCCAGGTCCGCCAGGCGCTGGAAGATCTGCCCGTACAGCGGCAGCAAGCGCTCAAGCAGATCAAGCTTGTCAAAAGCGTCGCCCTTGGCCTTGCCCAGCCACAGGTAGGTCAGCGGGCCAATGACGACAGGCTTGACGGTGTGGCCCAGGTCACGGGCTTCCTTGACCTCTTCGAACAGTTGATCCCAACCCAGATGGAACTGCTGATCGGCGCTGAACTCCGGCACCAGATAGTGATAGTTGGTATCGAACCACTTGGTCATCTCCTGAGCGTGAGCACCGCCGCAGCAGGTGTCACTGACGCCACGAGCCATGGCGAACAAGGTGTGCAACGTGGCGTGGCCATCGGCCGGGCGGAAACGCTCGGGGATCACGCCAAACATCAGCGAGTGAGTCAGCACCTGGTCGTACCAGGCGAAATCACCAGCGGGCAGCAGTTCAATACCGGCCTGTTTTTGCAGCGCCCAATGGGTCTTGCGCAGGTCACGGCCAACGGCGCGCAGGCCGGCTTCGTCGAGCTCGCCTTTCCAGAACGCTTCCTGCGCTTTTTTCAGTTCACGATCGCGTCCAATGCGCGGAAATCCGAGGGAATGAGCGACTGCCATGACGTAAAGCTCCAATGTCGATGTTTATGGCGCTCATTGTCGGCAGTCGGCAATAGTGAGACAAACTCATTTAATTCTAGATCATCACAAGATCCATTCATGTTTGTACGGCTGCGCATTGCCCATAACCGGACTGGCAGTTATTACCGTCATCCTAACGAACGGTCACACTCGTTCCGTATGCTTAAACGCAAGCGCGCAATTTCCGCCCGCTAACCTTTCGATCTGCCCCAAGTGCGGGCACAATGCGTGTCCTTTTTTGGCAGGCACCGCCGCAGGCTCTCAAAAATGATCAAAACGCCGTACTACCTCATCGATAAACAGAAGCTTCTGGTCAACATGCAGAAGATTGCCTATGTGCGCGAGCAGTCCGGCGCCAAGGCTCTGCTGGCGCTCAAGTGTTTTGCCACTTGGTCGGTGTTCGACTTGATGCAGCAATACATGGACGGCACCACCTCGTCGTCGCTGTACGAGTTGAAGCTCGGTCGCCAGAAGTTCGAAGGTGAAGCGCACGCCTACAGCGTGGCCTGGGCCGACGATGAAATCGAAGAGATGCTCGAGAACTGCGACAAGATCATCTTCAACTCCATCAGCCAGCTGCAGCGCTTTGCCGAGCGCAGCGAAGGCAAGACCCGTGGCCTGCGCGTAAACCCGCAGGTGAGCAGCTCCGATTACCTGCTGGCCGACCCTGCGCGCCCGTTCAGCCGCCTGGGCGAGTGGGACCCGGTGAAGATCGATGGCGTGATCGATCAGATCTCCGGCTTCATGTTCCACAACAACTGCGAGAACGGCGACTTCAGCCTGTTCGACAAGATGCTCGGCACCATCGAGGAACGCTTCGGTGAGCTGCTGCACAAGGTCAAGTGGGTCAGCCTCGGCGGCGGCATCCATTTCACCGGTGAAGGCTATGCACTGGACGCGTTCTGCGCGCGCTTGAAGGCGTTTTCCGAGAAGTATGGCGTGCAGGTGTACCTGGAACCCGGCGAAGCAGCGATCACTAATAGCGCCTCCCTGGAAGTCACCGTGCTCGACACCCTCTACAACGGCAAGAACCTCGCCGTAGTAGACAGCTCCATCGAAGCCCACCTGCTGGACCTGCTGATCTATCGCCTCAACGCCAAGCTGGCGCCGAGCGAGGGCGAACATACCTACATGGTGTGCGGCAAATCCTGCCTGGCCGGGGACATCTTCGGCGAGTATCAATTTGATCGTCCGCTGGCCATCGGCGATCGGCTGTCGTTCATCGACACCGCGGGCTACACCATGGTCAAGAAAAATTGGTTCAACGGCCTGAAAATGCCGTCCATCGTAGTGAAACAACTCGACGGTACAGTCGAGGTGGTTCGTGAATTTGGTTACGACGACTACCTGTCCAGCCTTTCCTAAGCTGGCGGATATAGGAGAAATAAAGCAATTGAAAAAGAACGTTCTTATCATTGGTGCAGGAGGTGTCGCCAAGGTGGTGGCCCACAAGTGCGCGCAGCACAACGACGAACTCGGTCGTATTGCTATCGCGTCGCGCAACATCTCCAAATGCCAGGCCATCATCGACAGCGTCAAGGCCAAGGGTAGCCTCAAGGTACCCGCCGATATCCAGGCCTTTGCGCTGAACGCCCTGGACGTGGAAGCGACCAAGGCCCTGATCCGCGAGACCGAGTCGCAGATCGTCATCAACGTAGGTTCCGCGTTCCTCAACATGTCGGTGCTGCGTGCCTGCATCGACACGGGCGTTGCCTACCTCGACACTGCCATCCACGAAGAGCCGGGCAAGGTCTGCGAGACCCCGCCGTGGTACGGCAACTACGAATGGAACCACCTGCAAGAGTGCAAACAGAAGAACATCACCGCCATCCTTGGCGTGGGCTTCGACCCGGGTGTCGTCAACGCGTACGCCGCGCTGGCGCAGCAACAGCATTTCGACCGCATTGATTCGATCGACATTCTCGACGTCAATGCCGGCTCCCATGGCAAATACTTCGCCACCAATTTCGATCCGGAAATCAACTTCCGCGAATTCACCGGGCAGGTGTGGAGCTGGCAGAACAGCCAGTGGACCAGCAACACCATGTTCGAAGTCAAACGTACCGACGACCTGCCGGTAGTCGGC
Organism: Pseudomonas synxantha BG33R; assembly: GCF_000263715.2. Classification (NCBI taxonomy): domain Bacteria; kingdom Pseudomonadati; phylum Pseudomonadota; class Gammaproteobacteria; order Pseudomonadales; family Pseudomonadaceae; genus Pseudomonas; species Pseudomonas synxantha. The sequence continues at coordinate 2,752,322 of NZ_CM001514.1, read as the reverse complement.
TCGCAAAACCTCTACCTCACCGGCCACGATGAAGTGCACTCGCTGTCGAAAAACCTCGACGTGCCCAACGTGCGGTTCTGGATGAGCTTTGGCGAGCACTACATCAACGTGTTCACCGTGCTGAAAAACCTCGGCCTGCTCTCGGAAAAACCGGTCAAGACCGCCGAAGGCCTGGAAGTGGTGCCGTTGAAAGTGGTCAAGGCCGTGCTGCCCGACCCGTCATCGCTTGCCCCGGGCTACACCGGCAAGACCTGCATCGGCGACCTGGTCAAAGGCACCAAAGGCGGCCAGCCACGCGAGATGTTCATCTACAACGTGGCTGATCACGAAGAGGCGTATGCCGAGACCGACAGCCAAGGCATCTCCTACACCGCAGGCGTTCCACCCGTAGCCGCTGCGCTGCTGGTTGCCCGTGGCGAATGGGACGTGAAGCACATGGCCAACGTTGAGGAACTGCCGGCTGAGCCGTTCCTCAAGGCGCTGGATGTGATGGGGTTGCCGACTCGGATCAAGGACGAGAAAGGTGATCGTGCCTGGGATGCGATTGCCTGACAGGCGATAGCTGACTGACAAAAGAATGCGCCCTCAGGGGCGCATTTTTTAGGCTCGCACACCTCTCAAACTCGTGAAAACTCATCGCCAATCCGTCTAAGCAACTGTCAATTCTCACAGGTTACGGGCAGGGCAAACTCCACTAGCCTGACTCACTTCTCCCGTCACCATGTGCGAAAGGAGTCGTCCATGCGCCCGCAAAAACAAACCAACAACCTGACAGTGCATCTGCTCTGTCTGCTCTACAGCATCGCCTGCTACCTGATTTTCCTGGCCGCAGTTTTATACCTCATAGGCTTCACAGGTGGCGTGCTGGTGCCCAAGAACATTAACGATGGGCCAGCTGTCGACTGGCCGACTGCTGTGCTGATCAACGGGCTACTGTTGATCCTGTTCGGTGTCCAGCACAGCCTCATGGCGCGTAGAAGCTTCAAGGATAGAATGACCGCGCTCATTGCACCTGTGGCTGAACGCTCCACCTATGTGCTGCTCAGTAGCCTGGTGCTTGGGGTGACGTTCTGGCTGTGGCAACCCATTCCATACACCGTCTGGGAGGTTGAAGCGGCTTGGGCCAAGGCACTGTTGTCAGGTCTGTTCTGGCTGGGCTGGGGCTTGGTGTTGCTGGCAACCTTCCTGATCAGTCACTTCGAACTGTTCGGGTTAAAACAGGCCTTTGATCATTGGCGAAACGCCCCACAAAAGGCGGCGATATTTAAAACGCCGCTGCTCTACCGGGTCGTGCGTCACCCGATGTACCTGGGGTTTTTGATCGCGCTCTGGGCAACCCCGCATATGACGGCAGGCCATCTGTTGTTCGCACTGGGGATGTCGGTTTATTTGTTCGTGGGTGCCCGTTTCGAAGAAAGGGATCTGGTGCAGCTGTTTGGTGAGCCCTATCAACGCTACCAGCGTGAGGTGGGCATGATTGTGCCGCAACTCAAAAAGCGGCGCCGCTAGCCTCCCGGAGGAGCGAGCTTGCTCGCGAAGATCGTCAAGGATGACGCAGGCAGCCTGGATGAACGCTGGGCATCTGCCGGATGCTGAAGGCGCGCAGTTGCTGGTAGACAAAGTCTTGGTGAAGCCTGCCCCGCCACATAAAGCCAGGCCGTACATCACTCCCCAGAACACTGAAGATGCAAGCCCCCTCCCACATTCCGTTTTTATGGCGCCTGTTATTCAGCGTTCCACCGCGCCCCTAAAACACCGACCACCCAATCCGCTCACTCAACAATTCCAACGCCTTCATCCCCGCCAGCGAGTTCCCCGCCGCGTTCAACTCCGGCGACCACACACATACCGTGAACTGCCCAGGCACCACCGCGACGATCCCCCCGCCTACCCCGCTCTTGCCCGGCAACCCGACGCGATAGGCAAAATTGCCCGCCTCGTCATACAGCCCGCTGGTGGCCATGATCGAGTTGACCTGCTTGGTCTGCCGCGCCGTCAAGATCTGCTCGCCACTGTGGGCGCTCACGCCTTCATTGGCCAAGAAACTGAAGGCCCGGGCCAGGTCCAGGCAGCTCATCTGCAACGCGCAGTAATTGAAGTAACTGTGCAGCACTGCATGCACGTCGTTATGGAAGTTACCGAAGGATTTCATCAGGTAGGCCATGGCCGCATTGCGCGCACCGTGCTGGGCTTCGGATTCGGCGACCACGCTGTTGACCAGGATCTGCGGGTTACCCGACAGGCGCCGTACAAAGTCGCGCATCGACAAGATCGGCACCGCAAAGCGCGATTGGTTGATGTCGCAGATCACCAGGGCGCCGGCATTGATAAACGGATTGCGCGGGCGGCCGCGTTCGAATTCCAGTTGCACCATGGAGTTGAACGGTTGCCCCGAGGGCTCATGGCCCAGGCGTTCCCAGATGCTTTCGCCGCCGTGATCAATGGCCTGCACCAGGCTGAAGACCTTGGAGATGCTTTGTACCGAGAACAGCGTGTCGGCATCACCGGCGCTGTAGGCCGTGCCATCGTTGCCGTAGACCGCAATGCCCAGTTGGTCGGCGGGCACGTCGGCCAGCGCAGGGATGTAGTCGGCCACTTTGCCGAGGCCGATCAGGGGGCGCACTTCGTCGAGAATCGACTCCAGCAGCGCCTGCATGTCTTGTCCTGTCATCTTTGTTTAAATCAGTGATAAGCGAGGCGCGGAGGATACGTTAATGAGCGCGGAAGCCCCACACAATCTCTACCACCCGCTCTGCAATCACCACATACACCAGGATCAATAACACTTGCAGCGCCAGGTGATAAGGCAACCTGGCGAGTCGGCGGATACCGTCACTGACATTCAACAACATCAACAACGCCGACAGGATAATCAGCCCCCAGCCAGCGACGTTGGAGGCGAACACCCCGATAAATAACTCACGTCGCCCCATCAACGTATCGGTACCCGCCGCAAACAACAGCGCGCACACCAACAGGTTCTTCACGTTGTCGAAAATCTGGGTGCTCAGGTCGTTTTCCAGCAACGCCAGATACCGCGTCCATAAGCTGCGCATACTTGAGTACCGATTGGGAGGGCTCGTCACTCAAGGTAGTTCATTTGCAGGCGCTGTCGAGCCAAGGCGAGGCATTAGAAATGCGCCACGTTTTAGAGGCCTTATCTATAAACGCTCTCCATTTGAGATCAAAGCCAAAAAGCATCTTCTATAATAATCAATCATAATTATTCTTTAATTTTATAATTAGGTTAGAACCAATCGGCATTTTACAGATTGGCCCGTGAGCCCTACTTTCATGCGACGGACCGACCCCCTGCCCGGTGGAGGCTTGTTTACCGACCTCGACAAGGACCTGACCATGAGCATCGAATTCATCGGCTATATCGGCGGCCATCACGCCTCGGAAATCCACCCGCGCAGCGGCCCGACTCTGCAACCGGACTACGTTGAAACCGTCGCCCGTGCCCACGAAACGGCGGGGTTCGACCGCGCCCTGGTGGCATTCCATTCCAACAGCCCGGACAGCACGTTGATCGCGGCCCATGCGGCCAGCGTCACCACCCGACTGCAATTTCTTATCGCCCACCGCCCGGGTTTTGCCCAACCCACATTGGCTGCTCGCCAGTTCGCCACGCTGGATGTGTTCAACGGAGGGCGTACCGCCGTGCACATCATCACCGGTGGCGATGACCAGGAACTGCGTGCCGATGGCAGCCATATCGGCAAGAACGAGCGCTATGCGCGCACCGAAGAGTACCTGGACGTGGTGCGCCAGGAATGGACCAGCGAGCATCCCTTCGACTTCACCGGCACGTACTACCAAGTGCAAGGCGCGCACTCCACGGTGAAGTCGCCGCAACAACCGCATATTCCACTGTACTTTGGCGGTTCCTCAGCTGCTGCGATCGCAGTGGCCGGCAAGCACGCGGATGTGTATGCGCTGTGGGGGGAGACCTATGAACAGGTACGCGAAGTGGTGACCCAGGTGCGGGCAGAAGCGGCCAGGCATGGGCGTACGATTCGCTTCAGTTTGTCTCTACGGCCGATCCTCGCCGACACCGAGGAACTGGCGTGGCAACGTGCCGAGCAGATTCTGCAGCAGGCCACGGCGCTGGCCGAGCAGCATGGTTTTGTGCGCCGTGAACCGCCGAATGAAGGCTCGCGGCGCTTGCTGGCGGCGGCGGCGCAGGGGTCGCGGCTGGATAAGCGCTTGTGGACGGGAATTGCCGGGTTACTTGGGGCGCAGGGTAATTCCACCTCGCTGGTGGGCACGGCGGAGCAAGTGGCCGAGGCGCTGCTGGATTATTACGACCTGGGGATTACCACGTTCCTGATTCGCGGGTTTGATCCGCTCAATGATGCGATCGACTATGGCAAGAAGTTGATTCCCCTCACCCGCCAGTTGGTCGCAGAGAGAGAACAGGCCCAGCAAGTGGCTTAGGCACACAGCAAGTCGTAAAAAATGTGGGAGGGGGCTTGCTCCCTCCCACATTTGATTTGCTGCGCACTCAGGATCAGTTCTTGTAGTCGGTATCGGTGCGCTCCAACTGCCGCACCAGCGCATTCCAATGCCGTGCCACGCCCGGCCCTTCCCCATTGCTGAACACCTTGGCCTGCTGCTCGACCTTGGCTACCACCTCTGCGGGCGGGAAAACCAACTCGGCATTCCCCGCCGCCTGCGCAGCAATCTGGATATTGCACGCGCGCTCCAGGCCTTGCAGTTGCTGAAAGGCGTGCTCGACGCTGACACCCGCCGTCAACAAGCCATGGTTGCGCAGGATCATCACGCTCTTGTCGCCCAAATCCGCGACCAGCCGCTCGCGCTCGTCCAGGTCCAGGGCCACGCCTTCATAGCCGTGGTAGGCCACGCGCCCTGAGAACGCAATGGCGTGCTGGGAGATCGGCAGCAAGCCGCCCTTCTGCGCCGACACGGCAATGCCGTCGCGGGTATGGGTGTGCAGCACCGCTTGCAAATCGTGGCGCGCGCCGTGAATGGCACTGTGGATCACATAACCGGCGTAGTTGATGCCAAGGCCCGTAGGATCATCGACGAGAGTGCCGTCCAGATCGACCTTAACCAGGTTGGACGCAGTGATTTCATCGAACAACAGCCCAAAGGCGTTAATCAGGAAATGCTCATCGGGCCCCGGCACACGGGCCGAGAAATGGGTATAGATATGGTCGGTCCACTTGTACAGGGCCGCCAGGCGATAGGCGGCGGCCAGTTTGACACGCACCTCCCATTCCTCTGGCGTAACACGTTGGCGGACAGTATTGGAAACACTCGATAGCGAGGTGACGCTGCTCATGACAAAACTTCCTGGATGGCCTTAAGGACGTCAGGCCAGCCTAGGGGAAGCAAAAAAATAATAAAAAGCACATTTTAATCTAAGCTAATTATTATTTTTTTTCATATCACGCCACTGCGCGAACCTTGTGCAAAGAAGCCGCCACCCATTGCCCGAACGCATCCACCGGCCCTTGCAGGTTGCCGAGAAAGTGCGGATAGATCAGCCACAAATCCATCACCGGTTTGAAATCCTTGAGCGGCATCACTGCCAGGTGCTCGCGCTGAGCGCTGCGTTCCAACAACGGACGTGGCACCAGGCCAAGGCCCAGCCCATCCGCCACCAGGCCCAGTTGCAACTCGGTGCCGAAGGTTTCCAGGTTGACCCGCAACGCCAGGCCCTGGTCCGACAAGGTGCGTTGCAACCCGGCACGGAAGCCGCAACCATCCGGGTTGAGGATCCAGCCGTTCTGGTATACGTCCGCCAGTTTGCACGGCTTCTTCGGCAGCTGCGCCTTGGCACAGACCACCACCAGCTCCATCTTGCCGATGGACTCGCCGACAACGTTGTCCGGGAAAATCTTGCCCGCCGGGAACAACGCCACCGCCGCATCCAGTTCGCCGCGTTCGATCTTGCCGACCAGTTGGCTGCCCCAACCGGTGGCAACCTGGGCGCGCAGGTCGGCGTATTCAGTGCGCAGGTGCTTGAGCGCATCCAGCAACACCACATCGCCAATGGTTTGCGGGACGCCCAGGCGTAACACGCCGGTGGGCGGTGCATCGGTGGCCACCAGTTCGCGCAGGGCATCCATCTCGCGCAGGATCAGCCGGCATTGTTCATAGACGCGAGTGCCGATCAGCGTCGGCTTGAGGGGTTTGGTGTTGCGGTCGAACAGCTCCACCCCCAGTGCCTGCTCAAAGTTCTGCACACGGCGGGTAATAGCCGGCTGGGTCAGTTGCAACGACTCGGCGGCATGGCTGATGGACTGGCAACGAATCACTTCGACAAAGGCATCGATATCGTCAATTTTCATTTGGGCCGCACATAGAGATCAATCATTAAGATGTGCGTGAAGCATAGTTGTCGCGCACCGCTCTGGATAGCCCGCCTTGGGATCGATAACGTCTAACGCTATTCACGGCGGTTCTAAATTACCTGTGGCTATAAGCTAATCATTAAAAAATAGCATATTAACTATAAACATTATGCTTATATAAACCCATCACAACAGCACGATGGAATGGTCATGCCCCAGGCCCGACACCCCGAAAGACTCAGAGCCTTCATAGGCGCCCTGGCGGAATTGATCGACGCCAACCCACGTGAAGGTGACCTGCTGCACCGCGGCGGCAAGCTGCTGGCGCAACTGGTCAGCCATGATGACTGGCTCCCCGACGAGTTCGCCCAGCCCGATCCCGAGCGCTATCAGCAATTTTTGCTGCATGCCGATTCGCGCCAGCGTTTCAGCCTGGTCAGTTTTGTGTGGGGGCCAGGGCAAAGCACGCCGATTCATGACCATCGGGTGTGGGGGCTGATCGGCATGTTGCGGGGCGCTGAGTTTTCCCAGGGCTTTGCACGTGCGCCCGACGGCAGCCTGGTGGCGCAAGGCTCACCCGTCCAGCTGCTGCCGGGCCAGGTCGAGGCGGTATCGCCCAAGATCGGCGATATCCATCAGGTCAGCAATGCCCACCGCGATCAGGTGTCCATCAGCATCCATGTATACGGCGCCAATATCGGTGCGGTACGCCGTGCGGTGTACCAGCCCGACGGCAGCGAAAAATTGTTTATCTCCGGTTATTCCAACGCCTCGCTCCCGAACATCTGGGACCTGTCCAAAGAAAAGAGCCCTGCCCTATGATCACCGTATCGACCCGCAGCTTTGCCCAGATTCGCCAGGCCCTGTTGGACCGTGAGGAGCTGGCGTTGATCGACGTGCGTGAAGAGGCGCCGTTTGCCGAGTCCCACCCGTTGTTCGCCGCCAATATCCCGCTGTCCAAGCTGGAACTGGAGGTGTACGCACGCATTCCACGCCGCGATACCCAGGTCACCCTGTATGACAACGGTGAAGGGCTGGCCAGCCGCGCTGCCGAACGTCTACTTGAGCTGGGCTACACCCAGGTCAGCCTGCTTGAGGGGGGACTGGACGGGTGGCGCCGCGCGGGTGGCGAGCTGTTTATCGACGTCAACGTGCCGAGCAAAGCCTTTGGCGAGCTGGTCGAAAGCCAGCGCCACACGCCGTCCCTGGCCGCCGAAGAAGTCCAGGCCCTGCTCGACAGCCAGGCCGATGTGGTGGTGCTCGATGCCCGCCGTTTCGACGAATACCAGACCATGAGTATTCCCACCGGTATCAGCGTGCCGGGTGCGGAGCTGGTCTTGCGCGCCCGCGAACTGGCGCCAGACCCGGCCACGCGCATTATCGTCAACTGCGCCGGGCGCACCCGCAGCATTATCGGTACCCAGTCGTTGATCAATGCCGGCCTTCCCAACCCGGTTGCGGCGCTACGCAACGGCACCATCGGCTGGACCCTGGCCGGGCAAACACTTGCCCACAACCAAGCCCGCCGCTTCGCGCCAACGCCAGAGGAACATCGCCAGCTCGGCGCCGAGGCTGCACGCCGCGTTGCCGACAAGGCCCGCGTCGGCCGCGCCACCCTTGACGAGCTACACCACTGGCAGCAGGACACGACGCGCACCACCTACCTGTTCGATGTGCGCACCCCGGAAGAATTCGAAGCCGGGCACCTGCCCGGTGCCCGCGCCACACCCGGCGGGCAACTGGTGCAGGAAACCGACCACGTCGCCAGCGTACGCGGTGCGCGCCTGGTGCTGGTCGATGACGACGGCGTGCGTGCCAATATGTCCGCCTCCTGGCTGGCTCAGTTGGGTTGGCAAGTGCATGTGCTGGATGACCTGCAAGCCGAGCACTTCAGCGAACGCGGCGGGTGGGTCGCGCCAGTGCCTGCGCCACCCCAGGCCGAACTGATCAGCCCGCACACCCTCGCCGACTGGCTGGGCCATGGTGACACCGTGGTGCTGGACTTCACCGCGAGCGCCAATTACGTCAAACGCCATATACCCGGTGCCTGGTGGGTGCTGCGTGCGCAACTGCCTCAGGCCCTGGCCAAGGTGCCGCGTGCCCAGCGCTACGTATTGACCTGCGGCAGCAGCCAATTGGCGCGCCTGGCGGTGGCCGAGGTACAAGCGCTGACCGGCCAGCAGGTGTTCGTGTTGCAGGACGGCACTGCCGCCTGGATCGCCGCGCAACTGCCCCTGGAGGAAGGCGAAACCCACCTCGCCTCACCGCGTATCGATCGCTACCGTCGCCCCTACGAAGGCACCGACAATCCACGGGAAGCCATGCAGGCTTACCTGGATTGGGAGTTCGGCCTGGTCGAGCAACTGGCCCGCGACGGCACCCATGGTTTCTACGTGATCTGAGCTGCTGCTGCATCGTTTTCGCCTATCCGACCCCTTCTCCAGGTGGAGGTATCCCCCTTATCCAACGCCTGGAGTGTGTCCCATGCTGTACGCCATCCCTTTCAAACACCTGCTACTGGGCGCCGCCCTGGCCCTCGGCCTGCTGTCCAGCGTACAGGCTGCCGACCTGCAACCGCTGCGCGTGGCCAACCAGAAATCCACGATCAAGGCGCTGCTGCAAGCCTCTGGCGAAACCCGCAACGTGCCCTACGAAATCAAGTGGTCGGAATTCCCCTCGGCCTCGCCCTTGGGCGAAGCGCTGAATGCCGGCGCCGTGGATGTCGGCGCGCTTGGTGACGCTCCTTATGTGTTCGCTCTGGGCGCCGGCGCGTCGCTCAAAGTGATCAGCATCATCCATGCACAAGGGCGTAACACCACCGCACTGCTGGTGCCCAAGGACTCGCCGATCAAGACCGCGGCCGATCTCAAAGGCAAGAAAATCGTCACCGGGCGCGGCTCCATCGGGCATTACCTGGCGATCAGGGCCCTGAACGATGCGGGCCTGAGCACTCAGGATGTGCAGTTCATATTCCTGCTGCCTGCCGAGTCGCGGCTGGTGCTGGACAACGGCACTGCAGACGCCTGGGCCACCTGGGACCCGTACACCACCGTGGTCACCTCACAGAGCAACGCTCGCGTGCTGGTCAGCGGTAAACACCTGCTGAGCAATCATCTGTACTTCGCTGCGACCGGCCAGGCCATTGCCGACAAGCGCGCGCAACTGGACGACTTTGTCGCACGGGTTGACCGCGCCTACGCCTGGGCCAACGCCCACCCCGATGAGTATGCCGCCGCCCAGGCCAGGATCACCGGCTTGCCGCTGGCCGTGCATATCGAAGTGGCCAAGGACACTCACCTGTCGCCGGTCGCGATTGACGACGCGGTGATCAGCGGCCTGCAAGCCACCGCCGACACGTATGTAAAAGAGGGGCTGCTGCCCAACCGCATCGATGTCTCCCAGGGCTTCGATCCAAGCTTTAACGCCAAGCGTGCCACCCTCGACCAAGCCTCGCGCTAAAGAGGGATGCAGTGCGAGCCCCGGCCCAGACCCCCTCCCACACTTGACCGAGTACATGCTGATGACTCACTCGTCTCTACGCGCTGTAGACGTCGTCGATTTCGACACCACGCTCACCCGCCTCAGCGCCGAACTGGCCGGGACCGCTCATGCCTATGACGAAAGCGGCGCCTTCCCCCACGCCAACTTCAACCTGTTGCACCAACACGGCCTGGTCGCCCTCACCGTCCCCAGCGCCCTCGGCGGCGGCGGTGCCAGCCTGGCCCAGGCGCGCAAGGCCATCAGCGCCGTCGCCAAGGGCGAGCCCTCCACGGCGCTGATCCTGGTGATGCAGTACCTGCAACACGCCCGCCTGCAAGACAGCAAAACCTGGCCCCGGCACCTGCGCGTACGCGTCGCCGAGGACGCGGTGCGCAACGGTGCGCTGATCAATGCCCTGCGCGTCGAGCCGGACCTGGGCACACCGGCCCGTGGCGGTTTACCCGCCACCACCGCCGTGCGCACCGTTGACGGCTGGCGTATCAGCGGGCGCAAACTCTACTCCACCGGCAGCCATGGCTTGAGCTGGTTCAGCGTATGGGCGCGCAGCGACGACGCAGACCCGCTGGTGGGCGCCTGGCTGGTGGCCAAGGACAGCCCCGGCGTGAGCATCATCGACACCTGGGATCACCTGGGTATGCGCGCCACTTGCAGCCACGAGGTGGTGCTCGACAACGTACTGGTGCCACTGGACCACGCCGTCAGCGTCAGCCCCTTTAGCGCGCCGCAGCCGGAACTGGATGGCGAAGGCTTGCTGTGGATGTCAGTGCTGCTGTCGTCGGTTTACGACGCGGTGGCCCAGGCGGCGCGGGACTGGTTGGTGAACTGGTTGCAAGAGCGCAAGCCATCCAACCTGGGGGCTGCGCTGTCCACTTTGCCGCGCTTTCAGGAAACCGTCGGCCATATCGACACCTTGCTGTTCGCCAATCGCAGCCTGCTTGAGGCTGCCGCCGAAGGCCACACGCCGGCCGCCAACGCCGCACAATTGAAATACCTGGTGACCGGTAACGCGATCCGCGCCGTCGAGCTGGCCATCGAAGCCTCGGGCAACCCAGGCTTGTCACGCCATAGCCCACTGCAACGGCATTACCGCGATGTGCTGTGCAGCCGCGTGCATACCCCACAAAACGACGCCGTGCTGCAAGGTGTCGGCAGAGCCGTGTTCACCCAACACCAGAAGGAGCGCCCATGAGCCACGTGATAATTGCCAGCCAGTTGGACGAAGACTTCAACCAGGTCATTCGCGAACGACTGGCGCCGCTGCACCCCCAAGCTCAGGTGATCGGTGTGCCGGTGGGTGCGCCGAACGACCTGCCACCCCAGGCCAATATCCTGCTGTTGCGCCCGATCAATGTGCGCGGCTATATCGCCCCCGACACGCCCCCACCGGGCTGGCCGTACGGCGCGCAATGGGTGCACCTGGTGTCATCGGGCATCGACTTTTACCCGCAGTGGCTGTTCAACGGCCCGCCTGTGAGCACGTCCCGGGGCAGCGCGGCCGACAACCTGGCCGAATTCGCCCTGGCAGCAATCTTTGCCGCCGCCAAACACCTGCCGGACATCTGGGTGAAAGACTCGCAGTGGAATTTCACCGCCCTGCGCCCGCTCAAAGGGACCACCCTGGGTATCTTTGGCTTTGGGGCGATTGGCGAAAGCCTGGCGCAAAAAGCCCTGGGCCTTGGTCTCAAGGTGATCGCGCTGCGTCAGAGCCAGGCTCCGTTCAGCGCCGGCGTGGAGGCCGCCACTGACATCCACGACCTGTTCGCCCGCGCCGACCATCTGGTGGTGGCGGCACCACTGACCGAGGCAACGCGGCACGTTATCAACCGTGACGTACTAGGCAGCGCCAAGCCGGGGCTGCACCTGATCAACATCGCACGCGGTGGCTTGCTGGATCAGGAGGCGCTGCTGGAGGCGCTGGATAACGGGCAGATCGGGCTGGCATCGCTCGACGTGACCGAGCCAGAGCCATTGCCGGACGGGCATCCGCTGTATACCCATCCCAGGGTGCGGTTGTCGCCGCATACGTCGGCGATTTCTACCAACAGCAAGGAGGAGATTGCGGATACGTTCCTGGCGAATCTGGAGCGGTATGTGGCAGGCCTTGAATTAACCAACGTAGCAAACGCCTGACGCTATTCAAATTACAGGAGCTGGCCTGCCTGCTCCCACACGTATCAGCAGCCGCCAGCCAGGCGTTCACGCAGGAACTCGACCAACGCCTGTACCGGCCGTGAACTCTGCCGGTGCTGGGGGTACACCGCCGACAACGTCAGGGCTTCGGGCGCGAACTCGTCCAATACGCTGACCAGGCGACCGTCCTTCAATGCCTCGCCGACTATGAACGTCGGCAGGTAGGTAACCCCCAGCCCGGCAATGGCGGTGTCACGCAGCAAATCGCCGTTGTTGACCCGCATGCGCCCGCTCACATTCAGCGCTTGCAGCTTGCCCTTGAAGCGCCATTGCACCTGGCGGCCGTGACCGTAGGGCAGGCAATCGTGGTCGGCAAGGTCGTCAGGTTTTTGCGGCGTGCCGCGCAAAGCCAGGTAATCGGGGCTGGCGCAATACACCCTCGGGATGCTGGCGATACGACGGGCGATCAAGGTGGAGTCTTCCAGGGTGCCGATCCGCAGCACCAAGTCGTAGCCTTCGCCGATCAGGTCTACCGGGCGGTCGCTGAGATCTACCTCCACCGACACGTCGGGATAGCGCTGCAGGAACAGCGGCAGCAGGCAACCCAAGTGCGCCATGGCAAACGAAAGCGGCGCACTGAGGCGAATCGTGCCGCGCGGTTCGCTGTTCTGCCCGGCAATGCCCTGCTCCACCTGCTCGACATCACTGAGCAGGCGCAAGGCGGATTCGTAGTAACTCTGGCCCAGCGGCGTGACATCCAGGCGCCGCGTGGAGCGATTGAGCAGGCGCACGCCCAGGCGTTCTTCCAGCTGGATCAGGCGGCGGCTGACAAATTGCTTGGACAGGCCCAGTTGCTCGGCGGCGGCGGTGAAACTGCCGGACTCCATGACCTGACAGAACAGGCGCATGTCTTCGAAGGGGTTCATTGTCGCTACTCGGTGGACGATGGGCTGTTTTATAGCGGGTTCAGAGGCACACCACAAACCTGATGTGGGAGGAGGCTTGCCCCAACGCTCCCCCGTAGGAGCGAGCTTGCTCGCGAAAAACGTCAACGATAACGCGTGTTTCCTGAATGAACGCGGCGCCTATCAGTTTTTCGCGAGCAAGCTCGCTCCTGCAAAAGCATTACCCTCCCACAGGGGATTACTTACACCTGGCAGATCCGCTTACTTGGCAGTAAACGCCGAGTAGCTGTTCATCAGGTTGCGGTAGTTGGGGATGCGCGGCGACAGCAGGTTGGCCAGGCCTTCCATGTCGTTGCGCCAGTCCACTTGCAGCTCGCAGGCCACCGAGAACCAGTTCACCAGTTGCGCACCGGCGGCGGTCATACGTGCCCAGGCAGCTTGTTGCACGGTCTCGTTGAAGGTGCCGGAGGCGTCAGTGACCACAAACACCTCGAAGCCTTCGGCCAGGGCGCACAGGGTCGGGAAGGCAACGCACACATCCGTCACCACACCGGCAATGATGATCTGCTTGCGGCCCGTGGCCTTGACGGCCTTGACGAACTCTTCGTTGTCCCAGGCGTTGATCTGGCCAGGGCGAGCGATGTACGGCGCGTCCGGGAACAGTGCCTTGAGTTCCGGAACCAGTGGGCCGTTGGGGCCGCTTTCAAAGCTGGTGGTCAGGATGGTCGGCAGGTTGAAGAACTTGGCTACATCGGCCAGGGCCAGCACGTTGTTCTTGAATTCGTTGGGGGAAAAATCCTGCACCAGGGAGATCAGACCGGTCTGGTGATCGACCAGCAGGACAACGGCGTCATCTTTGTTCAAGCGCTTGTAAGTCATGGGGTAACTCCTTGGGTTTCTGGATTAAAAGGCAAAGCATGAGCAGCCAAACGCACCCCAGAAGCCCTGGAAGTCGCTGACCGGCACGCTGGAAAGACGGGCTTTTTCATGGCTGTGGGCGTGCACGCCGCACGGGCCGCTGCACTGATGTACCTGCGCCTGCATCGGCGAAGTCGGGCGCCAGTGCCCCGGCACCTTGGCCACCGGCGACCAGTCCGGCAGCACCGGCACGCGCGGCGGTGCGTAATCTTCGAAGTCGCCAGTGCCGTAGACGACCTTGCCGCCGACCACGGTGAGTACCGACTCGATCCACTTGATGGCCTCTTCATCGACACTGAAAAAGTCCGCCGACAGCGCTGCGACATCGGCCAACTGACCGACCTTGATCTGGCCTTTCTTGCCCTGCTCGGACGAGAACCAGGCGCTGCCGTGGGTAAACAACTCCAGCGCGGTAAGGCGCGGCAAGCCCTCGGCATGCAGCTCCAGGCCGCCGACCGTGCGCCCGCTGACCATCCAGTACAACGAGGTCCAGGGGTTATAGCTGGAGACCCGCGTGGCATCGGTGCCCGCCCCTACCGGCACGCCTTCGGCCAACATGCGCTTGATCGGTGGCGTGGCTTCGGCGGCCTTGGCGCCATAGCGCTCGACAAAGTACTCACCCTGGAACGCCATGCGGTCCTGGATCGCAATACCACCGCCGAGGGCGCGCACCCGTTCGATGTTTTTCGGGGTGATGGTTTCGGCGTGGTCGAAGAACCACGGCAGGCCATTGAACGGAATGTCACGGTTGACCTTCTCGAACACGTCGAGCATACGCGAGATGGATTCGTCGTAAGTGGCGTGCAGGCGGAACGGCCAGCGCTGTTCCACCAGGTGGCGCACCACCGGTTCCAGTTCCTGTTCCATGGTCAGCGGCAGGTCCGGACGTGGTTCGAGGAAGTCTTCGAAGTCCGCAGCGGAGAACACCAGCATCTCCCCGGCACCGTTGTGGCGCAGGTAGTCGTCGCCCTGATGCAGGGTCACGCTGCCGGTCCAGTTCTTGAAGTCGCTGAGTTCTTCCTTGGGCTTTTGGGTGAACAGGTTGTAGGCGATGCGCACCGTCAACTGCTGGTCCTTGGCCAGTTGCTCGATCACCGCGTAATCGTCCGGGTAGTTCTGGAAACCACCGCCGGCATCGATAGCGCTGGTCAGGCCCAGGCGATTGAGTTCGCGCATGAATTGGCGGGTGGAGTTGACCTGGTATTCCAGCGGCAGTTTTGGGCCTTTGGCCAAGGTCGAATACAAAATCATCGCGTTGGGCCGCGCCACCAGCATCCCGGTGGGGTTGCCGTTGCTGTCACGTACGATCTCGCCGCCCGGTGGGTTCGGCGTGTCCTTGGTGTAGCCGGCCACGCGCAGCGCCGCACGGTTGAGCAAGGCGCGGTCGTACAGGTGCAGCACGAACACCGGGGTATCCGGCGCGGCCTGGTTGAGTTCTTCCAGGGTGGGCATACGTTTTTCGGCGAACTGGAATTCGTTCCAGCCGCCGACCACGCGTACCCATTGCGGTGTGGGCGTGCGATCGGCCTGGTCCTTGAGCATGCGCAAGGCATCGGCCAGGGACGGCACGCCCTCCCAGCGCAGTTCGAGGTTGTAGTTCAGCCCGCCACGGATCAGGTGCAGGTGCGAGTCGTTGAGCCCGGGGATGACGGTACGGCCCTTGAGGTCGATCACCTGGGTGCCACTGCCGCGCAGGGCCATGGCCTCGCCGTCAGTGCCGACAGCGACGAAGCGCCCGTCGCGAATGGCGACGGCGCTGGCGCGTGGGTTTTCCCGGTCCACGGTGTGGAACTGGCCATTGAACAGAATCAGATCGGCGTTCATAGGGTTTCCTTTACAGAGGCTTCAAGCCAGGGAGCGAACAAGCGGGTGGCTGCCGGCATCAGCAGGTACACCACCAACAGCACGATGGTGAGGGTGACCAAAAAGGTCGAAACCACGTAGTTGGACAAAAACGGATGCAGCCGCAGGATCGGCCCCCAGATAATGGGCAGCAGCAAGGTTTGCGGCAGGATCACAAACAGGCTCACCACCGCCTGCTTCCAGCGCGGTGGCTTGGCGGCGCCGTCGGCCTGAGGGGCGAACCAGAACTCATTGGCGCCGCCGATTTCAGTCTGGTCGCCGTCAGCCAGCATCGGCGCGGCTTCGTCGATCAGGGCCTGGCGTTGTGGAGAGTCGAGCCACAGTTCCAGGGCATCGGTGGAGCTATAGCGCAATACGCAGGTGAACAGGGCCGTGCCGTTTTGCTGGCTGCGCACCACGTCGACGCCCAGGTGGCCGGGGCGTTCGCCAGCGATACGCACGATGCGGCGTAGCCAGGCTTCGTACTCGGTTTCACGGCCGGGCTTGACCCGGTGCTTGACGACCAGCGTGACGACTTCGTCAGAGCTGGTTTTAGGTGTTGGGTCCATGATTGGGTGACTCCCCCGCAGGATTGAGCGATGGGAGGAGTTTGCCGGGCCGGGGGTACTGGGAATTGGATGTATGTGCTGTCTGGGTTTCTGTGGGAGGAGATCACCGACAGTCACTTGGCATTCAGTTCGCCGCCATATGCTCGGCAATCCGCCCGCGTAGCCAGCGCTCCGCCGGATCATTGTCATGCACCCCGCTCCAGACCATCGACAGTTCCGCCGCATCAATCGCAAACGGCGGATCCTCGGCCCGCAAGCGGGTGCCTTCGGTCAACGCGCACGCTGCGTAGTCCGGCACGGTCGCGATGATCTGCGTTCCCGCCAGCAACGCGCGCAACCCGCTGAACTGCGGCACCGCCAGCACCACCCGCCGCGAGCGGCCGATGCGCGCCAGGTCCAGGTCGATATTGCCGCTCAGGTCACCCGAGAATGACACCATCGCATGGGGCCTGGCGCAGTAGTCATCCAGGCTCAGCGGCGCCTCACCGTCATCCCCGCGCAACACCTTGCAGGGAATATCCCGCAGTTTCTTGCGCTTGGCATTGGCCGGCAGTTCGGTGGTGTAGCTCACCCCGACCGAAATTTCACCGCTGGCCAGCAGCGATGACATCAACAGGTAATTGGCCCGGCGCACCACCACGATGATGCCCGGGGCCTCTTCGCGCAGTTGGCTGAGCAACGCGGGAAACAGCCCGAACTCGGCGTCATCGGACAGGCCAATGCGAAACACCGCGCAACTGGTGGAAGGGTCGAAATCCTTGGCGCGGCTGACGGCGCCGGAGATGGTGTCCATGGCCGGTTGCAGCTCCTTGAGTATTGCCACCGCCCGTGGCGTGGGCTCCATACCGCGACCGTTGCGCAGCAACAACGGGTCGTCGAACAAATCGCGCAGACGGCCCAGCGCCGCGCTGACCGCCGGTTGGCCCATGAAGAGCTTCTCGGCAACCCGGGTCAGGTTTTTTTCGAACATCAGGGCCTCGAAAATCACCAGCAGGTTCATATCGACGCGACGCAGGTCGTTGCGGTTCATGGCGGTATCCAGACAATTTGCAGAGGGCAAGCAAAGCATGTCCCGCACGCCTGCGATTGCATAGCCGTGCTGTCTTTTATGCGACGGCACCTGGCGAAATTAACAACGATTAACTCGTCAGCCAGGCGGCTCGGCAACAAGATAAGCCGCGTCTACACTGCATCCATTCACGGGAACGCTCCCATCGACTGCGGATATTTGTCATGGCCCGACTTGAGCAATATGCCCCTCGTTTGTCCGCCACCGGTGGCCTGTGCCCCCGGCGCGAGCGCATCGCAAAGCAATTGATCCTCGCCAACCTCGGCGAAAGCCTGGCCATCGCCGACCTGGCCCAGGCCTGCGCCTTGTCGCGCAGCCATTTCTCCCGCGCCTTCAAATGCACCACCGGGGTGTCGCCCCAGGAATGGATTCGCCAGCAGCGGATTCTGCGGGCCAAGGAATTGATCACCGGTTCGTCCCTGAGCCTCACGCAAATCAGCCTGGAATGTGGATTCTGCGACCAGGCGCACTTCTGCCATATGTTCACGCGCAGCGAAGGCGTGAACCCGATGACCTGGCGAAATCACCACTCGCGCTCCAAGCCTGCCGTGATCGCCGCCTAGTGGTCTTGACGCAGCTGGAATATGCTGGCCCAACCCCTACTCCAGAACCTGGGCAACCATGACAGACCTGAGCGACCAGGCCGTGCACTTCGGCCCCTACTGCATCCACCCGCGCCAGCGCTTGGTGCTGGAGGCTGGTCGCCCGTTGCGCCTGGGGCGGCGGGCGGTGGATATCCTGCTGATCCTGCTGGAGCAGGCCGGCAATGTGGTGAGCAAGCAGGAGCTGATCGCGCGGGTCTGGCCCACCAGCGTGGTGGAAGACGGCAACCTGCGGGTACACATGGCGGCGTTGCGCAAGGCGCTGGGTGACGGCCAGGCCGGGCAGCGCTATATCGTCACAGTCGCCCAGCGCGGCTACAGCTTTGTTGCGCCACTGAGCATCGAACCGATGACGCTACCCACCGACGGCGCCCCCCAGCGCCCGCGCCATAACCTGCCGCTGCGACGCACGCGAATGATCGGCCGCCAGGCCCTGATCGACGCGCTGGTGCAGCAACTGCCGCAGCAACGCTTCATCACCCTGACCGGCGCCGGTGGCATCGGCAAGACCACCGTGGCCCTGCGTGTCGCCGAATTGCTGATCGGGCATTACCGCGATGGGATTCATCTACTGGACCTGGCGCCGCTGAGCGCCGCGTCGATGAT
The DNA here is from genome assembly GCF_000263715.2 of Pseudomonas synxantha BG33R. NCBI lineage: Bacteria > Pseudomonadati > Pseudomonadota > Gammaproteobacteria > Pseudomonadales > Pseudomonadaceae > Pseudomonas > Pseudomonas synxantha. Next base: position 2,733,857 of record NZ_CM001514.1, on the reverse strand, counting down.
CCTGCCCAATCTTGCCGCCCTGCTCGGCCTCACTCCCGGCGAAAATGCGCCACTGGTCAGCTTCGCCCGCAGCCTGCAGGCGCGTCAGATGCTGCTGGTGATCGATAATTGCGAACACCTGCTCGACGACATTGCCCTGATCAGCGAAACCCTGTTGCGCCATGCGCCGCACCTGCACATTCTCAGCACCAGCCGCGAAGCCCTGCGCGCCGAGGGTGAACATGTACAACGCCTCGAACCGCTGGCCTGCCCGCCCGCCACCGGCAACCGTGCCCAGGCCCTGGGTTACCCGGCCATGCAGTTGCTGATCGAGCGGGCGATGTCTCATCAGGACAGCTTTGCCCTCAGCGAAGCCGAACTGCCGTTGGCAATCGATATTTGTCAGCGCCTGGACGGCATTCCCCTGGCGATCGAACTGGTCGCCGCGCAGATCGAACGCTTTGGCTTGCAGGGGCTGCTGGTGCAGATGGAGGACAACTTCCGTCTGCTGACCCGCGGGCGACGCAGTGCCCTGCCCCGCCAGCAAACCCTGCGAGCTACGCTCGACTGGAGTTTTGATTTGCTCACCGAATGCGAAAAAATCTGCCTGCGCCGGCTCGCGGTGTTTCGCGGTGGTTTCAGCCTGGTCAGCGCGGCGGCGGTGATCGCCGGGGAAAACATTGCCCCGGCCCAGGTGCTGGGCTCCATCACGCAACTGGTGGCCAAGTCGCTGTTGAATGTGGAAGCCAGCGATGACGAGGTGGTTTATCGCCTGCTGGATATTACCCGCACCTATGCCCTGGAAAAGCTCAGCCAGGCCGGCGAGCTGCACGCCACTCGCGAACGCCACGCCGCCAGGTGCCTGGCGCTGATGGAACAGGCGCAAGGCGACTGGGAACTGATCGCCACGCAGCCCTGGATCGACCGTTACGCACCGCTGCGCGAGGACGTGCGCGCCGCACTCGACTGGAGCTTTACCGAGGAAAACGAGCACCTGTTGGCCATTCGCCTGACGGTCAGTGCGATGCCGCTGTGGCAGGAGCTGTCGTTACTGCGCGAGCACGGCGGTTATGTGCACAAGGCGCTGGCGCTGATTGATCAGGTCAAGGCCCCTTGCACCCAATTGACCCTGCAATTGCAGTTGGCCTTGGGCAGTCTCTCGTACCATGCCTTGGGCCCCGCGCCCCAGACCGTCGCAGCCTTCGTGGGTGCCGCACGCCTGGCCGAAATGAATCAGGACCTGGCCGGCCAGTTGCGTGCGGTCTCAGGCCATATGGCCGTGAACCTGTGTGCCGGACGCTATGCCGAGGCGCTGGAGCAAAGCGTACAGTTCGAGCGCCTCGACCCGCGCACCGAACCGCTGCTGGACCTCAGCGTCCAACGCTTGCGCGCGCTGGGCCAGCACTACATGGGCAATCAGCCGCTTGCTCGTCACCATGCCGAGCAGGTGCTGCAGCGCATGACCCACAGCGGCCACGTGAACCGCTTCGCCCATGGCGTTGGCGTGCAATACGACCAGAACGTCGCATCCCTGACCGTCCTGGCGAGGATCCTGTGGCTACAGGGCTTTCCCGAGCGCGCCTGGCGCACGGCCAGCCAGGCACTGGAACTGGCACTGCAGATCAATCACGGCACGTCGATCTGCTACACCCTGGCGTTGGCCGGCGTGGTAATCGCCCGCTACAACGGCGCCGAAGACGACGCACACGCGTTGCAAACGCTGCTGCTGGAGCAATCCCACAAGCATTCAGTGCAACTGTTCCAGACCTGGGCCGGGCATTACGCCGGCATCCTGGGTGACAACCATTTGCAGGGTTTGGGACTGATCGAGGATACCTTGATCACACTCGGCTCCCGTGAAGCCGACGCGGCCGCCGTCGAAAGGGCACGCAGTGGCGCTGCCGGCTGGTGCGCCACGGAAATCCTGCGGGTGCGCGCCGAACAGTTGGCGCGTCAAGGTGATATGCGCGTCGCTGAAGACCTCTTGCTCCAGGCCCTTGGCCTGGCGCGCCAGCAAGGCGCGCTCGCCTGGGAGCTGCGATGTGCGCACTCCCTGGCGCAACTGTGGCAACAGCAAGGGCGCAGCCTGGCTGCCAGGAACCTGCTGAGCCCGATCCACGCGCAATTTACCGAAGGCTTCGCCACCCAGGACTTAATGCGCGTGCGCGGCCTGCTCGACCAGTTGCAAGACAAACGGCCGGCCTGAAAACACATCCAGGCAGTCTCCATAACCTTGCTGCAACCGCTGCACCTGGCTCGGATCACGCAGTTGCGCCAAAGCATAGCTGCGCACGCAGTTGAGCAACCGGTAGCGCCGCGGGCCAAGCCCAGGCTCGATGACCAGCAGCGAGGTATTGACCAGACGCGCCAACAGATAAGTCAGGTCGGCGTGCTCAAGCTCGGTACCGCGTACCATCTCACTCAACGTGGGCAAGCTCACCGCCATCTTGAACAAGCCCAACTGCAAGAACAGCCAGCACTGCGGCAGGCTCAGACGCGCGTAGCTCCAATCCAGGGCAGCGGTCAATGAGCGATGGTGCTCTACCGCTGTGCGGCGACCGCGCGTCAGCCCCTGCAGGCCGCTGCGCAACTGCTGCTGCACTGCGCCGATGCCCAGCGCATCGACCTGGGCGGCCGCCAGTTCGAGGGCCAATGGGATACCGTCCAGGCGTCGACAAATATCGCGCAACGGCGCCAGGTCCTGCGGCCGCAATACAAAATCCTGCTGACTGGCGCGGGCGCGGGCGACAAACAGCTGCACCGCTGCACACTCCATGGCCTGCTCGACACTACGGCACGCCGACGGTGAAGGCAGTGCCAGCGCAGGTACACGCAACACCCACTCGCCGGGCGCCAGCAAGGGTTCGCGGCTGCTGATCAGGATACTCACCTCGGGCGCTCTTTCGCGCAGTGCGCGCACCAGCTTTCGACAGGCGCCGAGCAACAGGTCGGCACCGTCGAGCACCAGTAGCAGTTGGTGCGAGGCCAACTGGCGAGACACCTCATCGAGGCTGTCAGTGGGCTTGAACTGCATGACCGTGGCAACGCTGGCAAGCAGTTCGCCAAGGGTTTGCACCTGGGTCAGGTCGAGCCACCACACCCCGTCGCGATAGCGCGGCAACACGCGCTCGGCCAGGACCAGGGCCAGCGTACTTTTGCCGACGCCGGCCACACCGGTGAGGGTGAGCAAGCGTTGCCCGGACAAGCGCCGCGCCAGCAGGCTCACCAGCTCTTCGCGACCGAACACCGGGCTGAGCCGGGCAGCCAGGTTATGCGCAGCCGGCAGCGTCGGCACAGTGGCTTGCACGGGGCCGACGAAGCAATAACCACGCTGGGGGTGATTGAGGATCAGGCGTTGTCCGTCCAGCGCCCGACGCAACGCGGCAATATGCACGCGCAGGTTATTGTCTTCGACGACGCTGTTGGGCCAGACCCGTTCGATCAAGGTGGCCTTGCTGATGAAGTGCCCCGGCACTTCCAGCAGTACCGCAAGAATATCCAACGCACGCCCACCCAACGGCACCGGCCAGCCAGACTTGCTGACCAGGCGCTGGTGCCGATGAAAGGTGTAGGGGCCGAAGCTCAGCGTCGCAGAATCTTGCATGTCCGTAACTGCGCTGAAACACCCGTGCTTGAGTGCCTGCGCATCCTTTTCCATGGGCTCGGCCCTATCTTGCCAGCTAGCGATGACAGGACAATGCTGGCACGGGGAGCGATACGGACAATCGAGTGCCTCAGACGGACATTGTGTCGTTAACTGAACTGTTGTCGGTATTGGGTCGGGTTCAGGCCCAGTTTTTCACTGAACAGAAAGCGCATATGCCGCACGCTGCCGAAGCCTGCGTGAAACGCCACGGTCTTGAGCGGCAGGTCGGTGGTTTCCAGCAGTTGCCGGGCACGGTCGATGCGCGCGCCCTGCAAGAACGCCATGGGCGTCATCTGCACGTCCTTGGCGAACAGTCGCGCAAAATGGCGTGCACTCATGCCGGCCAGTTCGGCCATGGACTCGATGGTAAACGGCTGCTCAAGATGCGCCAGCACGTGGTTCTGCACGCGGGTGATCGCGGTTTCCTGGGGCGCTACCGCAGCCGTCATGGGGCTGAACTGGGCCTGGCCACCCTGGCGCTTCATCACCACCAGCAAGACTTTGGCCACGTCCACCGCCACTTGCTTGCCATGGTCCTGGGCAACCACCGACAGGGCCAGGTCGATACCCGCAGTGACGCCGCCGGAGGTAATCAGGCGCCCGTCCTGCAAGTAGATGCGGTCTGTCTCGACGATGGCCTTGGGAAAAGCCTTGATCAAGCGCTCGGTGTAGTGCCAGTGGGTGGTCACGCGGTGCGCGTCGAGCAAACCTGCATGGCCGAGCACAAAGGCCCCGGTGCAGATCGAGCCGAAACGCCGGGCACGCGGCGCGGCGGCCTTCAGCCAAGGCAGCAACGCGGGATGGCATTCGTTATAGGCACCTGGGCCACCCGGCACCAGCAGCAGGTCATAAGCCGCCTGGGCCTGTTCCAACAGCAGATCGGTCTGGACCACCACACCATTGGATGCCCGCAACGGACCAGGCTCAGTGCCAATGGTCAGGATCTGGTAGTGATCGGCCGCCGGCAGGTAGCGGTTGGCAATCGAAAACACTTCAAGCGGCCCGGCCATGTCGAGCAGCAGGAAGTCCGGAAACAGCGCCATGGCCACGGTTTTCATAAGCGGGAAATGTCCATCGAGAAGAAGTGCGACGGGCATTATGGCACGACTTTTACTGTCAACTTGAGGTTGACAGTTATTCTATTTCCACCTTCTTAATCAATCGCTTGTTAACCATTAACCTTCTTCTCAACGCAAGCGCCCTGCATCTCGCAGCCTGCGCTCACTTGAGGACTGGACCATGCTGACCCTTCGCAAAGCTTCCGAACGCGGCGCCGCCAATCACGGTTGGTTGAAGTCGTTCCACACCTTCTCTTTCGCCAACTACTGGAACCCCAAGGAGCAGGGGTTTTCCGACCTGCTGGTGATCAATGATGACCGTGTCGCCGCGGGTAAAGGCTTCGGCCAGCACCCCCACCGCGACATGGAGATCTTCTCCTATGTGCTTGAAGGCGCACTGGAGCACAAGGACACCCTGGGCACCGGTTCGGTGATTCGCCCCGGCGATGTGCAACTGATGAGCGCCGGCAGCGGCGTGGCCCACAGCGAGTTCAACCACAGCCAGCGCCTTGGTGTGCATTTCCTGCAAATCTGGATCGTGCCCAACGAAGCCGGCGCCAAGCCACGCTATCAGCAGGAGCACTTCAGTGAAGCGCAAAAACGTGGGCGCTTGCAGTTGATCATCTCGCCGGACGGCGCCAACGGTTCGCTGAAAGTGCGCCAGGACGCACGGGTGTATGCCGGGCTGTTCGACGCTGACGAAAGTACCCGCCTGGAGCTGGCACCGGATCGCTACGCCTACGTCCATGTGGCACGCGGCAGCGTTGAACTCAATGGTCAGCGCTTGCAGGAAGGCGACGGTGTGCGAGTGCGCGACGAGCGCCAGATCCGCCTGAGCCATGGCGAAGACGCCGAGGTGCTGGTGTTTGACCTGCGCCCCAACGAACTGCCGCAGATGCCATGACGGCCACAGTGATGGCCCCGTAAGCGGGACCATCGCTGGCATCGATAGTCACCATCAGCGCAATGAAGTTCTCTTAAAACATGCAGCGCGTAACATCAAACCCATGCCAAACGGCACCCAACCAAAGCACTCGGAGCACACCATCATGAAACGCCAAATCCTGCTTAGCCTCGCTTTCTCGGTACTCGCTGCAAACGCGTTTGCCCACCCGGTAGTCGCCGAAGGCGGTGCCGACCGCCTGATGGAAACTCGTGTCGCCGAAGGTGGCGCGGATCGCTTGCAGGAACGTGGCCTGGCCGAAGGTGGTGCTGACCGCTTGCAGGAACGTGGCTTGGCCGAAGGTGGTGCTGACCGCTTGCAGGAACGTGGCTTGGCCGAAGGTGGTGCTGACCGCTTGCAGGAACGTGGCTTGGCCGAAGGTGGTGCCGAGCGTCTGCTGAGCTCCCACGTATAACCCCGCGCTGTTTGCGGGAGCCCCCAAACCGGCCTGATCAGCCGTTTTTTTTTCGTCTGCGATTTGCTCGGCTGTCAGGTCGCCTCCGGGGGAAGTCGAATCGTCGCACCGCCCCTTCCACATTTGGGTCAGCCCTGGACGATCAGGAATTTCTTGCGATACGCCGCCGGCAACATACCCACCCGCTGCTGAAACAGGCGTCGAAACGAATTGCTGTCTTCATAGCCAACGGCATAGGTAATGCTGTCGAGCGTCATGCGCGTTGACTCAAGCATCTGCTTGGCCCGTTCCAGACGCAGAGTTTGCAGGTAGCCGATTGGCGTATGACCGGTGGCGTCCTTGAAGCGGCGCTTGAAATTACGCACGCCAAAGCCGAAGCGCCGGGCCACCTCGTCGATCACCAATGACTCGGTAAAGTGCTGCTCCAACCAGTGCTGTACGCGCAGAATCTCGCTATCCCCGTGGCTTTTGGGCAACGACCACATGGCATACACCGACTGTTCGGTGCGCCCGGTATCGATCAGCAAATATTTGCCGCAGGTATAAGCCAGTTCCGCAGAGCCGAAGCGGCGGATCAGGTGCAGCATCAAATCCATCGCCGCCGTGGCGCCACCGCAGGTAATCAAGCGGTTTTCTTCGCAGAGGATCTGCCCCTCATCCAGGCAGACCTGGGCATAGCGACGACGGAAGAACTCGGTAAACGCCCAATGGGTGGTGGCGCGCAAGCCCTGCAACAGGCCCGTTTCGGCCAAGAGAAACGCGGCCGTGCACATCGAGGCCAGCACTGCGCCACGACCGTGCTGCTCACGCAACCAAGGGCCGTAAGCGGCAAACGTCGGCAAGACTTCCTTGAGGGTAAACAGAAAGCCTGGGATCAATACCAGGTCGGTCCGGGCCACCTGCGCCACGCTGCAATCCACCTCCAGGCGCTGGCCGCCCCATGTCACCACCGCCTGCCCATCCAGGGAAGCCAGCACCACCTCAAAGCACGGGCTATCCGCAAACAGGTTGGCCGCACTGAGTACTTCCATGGCGAGGGTGGCATTGGCAGCGGAACATCGGTCAGCCAGAAGCAAGGTAATGTGCATTTAAAAACCAGTTTGCGCTTTTCGCATGAAATAAGTCATTTGCGCACCTACCTTATCCGATTCCTCACCTTTACAGTGCGGTCATTGTTCAACTGTCTGGCGTCTTTTCATGAATCTCTGGTTTCGATTACTGCACATGCTGTTGCGCCGCCCCTGGCGCAAACCGGTCCACGGCCTGGCCACTACGGTGGTGCGCATGAGGGTTTGGCCGTTGGACCTGGATCTGAACCGGCATGTCACCAATGGTCGCTATTTCACCCTGGCAGATGTGGCGCGCATGGATTTTGTGCTGCGCACGGGTGCCTTTCGCGTGGCGCTGCGCCACAAGGCAGTGCCGATCGTGGGCGATACCTGGGGCAAGTTTCGTCGCGAGTTGAAACTGTTCGAGGTATTTGAAGTGCACACCCGAATGCTCGGCTGGGACCACAAGTGGAGCCTGATGGAGCACCGCTTCGTCAGCCATGGCCGAGTAATCGGCGTGGTGGTGATCCGTGGAGTGTTCCGCGGCGCCAAGGGCAACGTGCCGCCGTCGGATTTCGTGCGCGAACTGGGTCTGGAAGAAACGTCGCCACCTATGCCCCAATGGCTCAGTGACTGGGCGCGCAGTTGCGATCAGATGAGTGTGCAATTACGGGAACAAGAGCAAGCGTGAAGGCTGTTTAGCCCATAGGGGGTAATTCGACCGCGTGTCGCTATTAGTCACACTCCATTCTCTGCCGGAGGGGAACCCTGGCGCCCCTTTCCTTCACCCAACTCGGCGTCTGAAGCTCAAGCGTACACCTTAGGAAACTTGCCTATTTGCTATTCGACTTACAGGTCCGCCATCCATGCTCAACCCGACTACACACGCCGAATCACACTGGTACAACAGACCCTTCCATACCCCCAAGCCTGATAGGCCGCCCCACCAGGCACCCGCAATCGAACCGGCAACCACCTTCCCTGCCGTCGACTCCGAGAAGCGTGCCATTGCGCCGAAAACCTTTAAGCAAGGGTTCGGCGACAGGCATGACCTGCAGCTGCTGGCAACGAAACTCGCAGCCATCGCGCCACAATTGGATGTAAACACCACGCCTCAAGCAATACTTGTCACCTTAAGAGCACCACTGGATATTCATCCTGACTCATCGTTTCCTATGCGCCCCAGTGAAGGGGCGACACTGGAGAGCTTTATCAGGGCCAAGGGTTGGTCGATACCGACCACCAAGCTTTCGCTGATTGAGCTGATAAATACGGTAAAACAGCAAGCCCTGGCGCAACCACTGGGGGATTTTGGTGGAGCGTTGTCATGGTCAACTCCCCTGAGCCAGGCTGAACAGAGTCGACTGCGCATTATCTCCATGAGGTCAGATTACCAGAACGCTCTGGAGGCTTTGCTGGCCGAGCACCCACTGCCCACTGAGGTACACAGTGATCCCGCCCAGGCGCTGGAGGCCTTGCTTAACGGTGCCGCTGGGCAAACGCTGGGCAAATACCTGCAGGAGCAGTCCGGCGGTATTGCCACGGCCAACAGCGCCACGGACTACCTGATGGCCGCCATTCACCTGCAATTGGACCCAGAATCCATCACCGCACCTCACCGCCATAAAGTGGCGGGATTCGATCTGGCGCACGAGAACCACTGGGGTAAACCTGCTTCCTCGGTCCTGGATGCATTGAGCAAGTACCTGATCGACAGCGCCAGGATCAGCCCTGCGCTGTCCAAAGTCGGCGCGTATGCATTACTGGCCAGGAAAGCGCCTGTCTATCTGATCAAGGACATCCCAGCCACTGTAAGGCCTGGCAGCCCCGCCTGGCTGAACCTGGTGATTGCTGCGGCAGCCATTGAAGCCGGTACGCCGGGAAAAGTCCCGAACATGACCTACGTCCAGGTGATGCAGGAAGGTGAACGTGCCAGGCTGGCGCAACCTGAGGCGGCTGAGCGAGCGCGCACGGCCGCACTGGTAGATTGGGGGGTTTGCCATAACGTGATTGCACGCAAGGACGACACGCAATACAGCCTGCAGGAACTCGAAAGCCTGAAAACCACCTTCACACAACGCCAGCAGGACATGCTCGCCGCGTCCCGAGCACTGGATATGGAACTCCCTACTCGCGAAAAAATGGCCATGGCCGTGCTGGTAGAACGATATGGCGATCTGGGCGATCTGTTCAGACAAAAGCTGATAAAGACCACCAACACGCCGCGCACAGGGCAGAACAAGGCTCATACATGGCTCTATGGCCGTCACTCGATGCTGGACATCGCAATGATGGATCTGAGATTGCCCTACCTGTTTGAATCGGCGGACAAACGTGTACCGATAAAAGACCTGAACGCCCGCTACCGGTTTGATGTGAGCGGCAACTTCGAAAAGCGCTTTGAGGAAACGATCAAGCAGAAAAAAGTCGCCCTTGGCACGACCGTCAAACACCTGATCGCTCAATTGCCCCTGGAAGACCGCAAGAACTTCGAGTACGGCAAAATTACGTATTATCGAAACTCCTCCACTGAGTTGGGCTTCTGGAGCAAGTCCAACCCCGTCTATGAAAAAAACCTGCTGGTAAAAATTGAACGTAACGGCCAAACCACTGGCTACTGTATTGACCTTACCCAAGGCGCAATCGTGCCCGTTGAAAGGTGGGCGGTTAAAGAGCGCGAGTCCAGGGATGCTGGAAATGTGGAGCTCAAGACCAACGTGTTCGTACCCACGAGCGTCAGTGCCAGCCACGCAAGCGAACGCACGACTGGCGCAGCTATGGATAGTTTTGCCACCACGCGCACTCAACACATCGCCGATGCCTTCGTCGAGCATTTCAATCTCGACGACCCGGACATAGAGAAATACGCCAGAGGCCAAACAACCCAGGACCTGGCCAATGAGAAAGCCAATCAGGTGAACGATTTCTTCATGAATTTGATTCCTTTCCGCTCGGCAATTGAAAACTTTAAAAAAGGCAACACTCTTGAGGGCGGGTTTGACTTGGCCCTGGATGTATTCGGCTTTCTGACAGCCGGCGCGGCTACCATCGGCAAACTGACCAACGTTGCTGCAAGCGCCGCATCCCTTGTGACCAAAGTCGCACGGACCGGCAAAGTCATCGGCATGGTCACATTGAGCAACTTCAACCCTTTGGACGGGTTGGCTGACCTGGCCGTTGGCGGTACAAACCTGATCAGCAAAGGGCTGAACAGGACCACGGCGTGGCTTGCCAACATACGTGCCACGGATAAAAGCCATGATTGGTTGAAAACTATCAGCCAGGAACATGGCAGCGCTTTGCTGGGTTCGGTCAAAGCCAGCGGGCGCACCCTTGAAAGTGTGGCGGTATACAAAAACAATCAGTGGCATCACTACGACCCCATCACCCGCCAACCCTACGGCGCACCGATCAAGGACTTCACCCCTAAGCTGCTGGCAACCCAGGGTGAGATCAAAGGCACCTTCGACGAGTGGATCACGAGCTGGTTCAACCCGACAAAACCCATACCGGAAGCCTTCAACGATGCCGTTGCCGACGCCAGGTCAACCGCCGCAGGTGGGGCTGCGTTCCATCAGGGGTACAGTACGGTCGACCCGACCAGCCTTGCTGGTTACTCCCCGGATCTGGGGGTCACACAATTGAAAAAACTGGCCACGGATTCCACGGCTTCACCCAGCGTACTGGGCAGCTTGTCCAGGCGCATTGACGAACTGGAGGCACTGCCAGGCAGAGTCAAAGCACTCTACGAAACGCTCATTCCGCCCAGGAATTTATCGCCCGGCAACCTCCCAACCGCCCAACAAATGCAGTTTGAAGAGGCGCTTGCCAGGGGCAACCCTGCGGGGATCGAGGGTTTCTCACCGACGATGAAAAAGCATCAATTGCGCGAGTTGATATTGACCCCTGGGCTAAACCCTGCAGAAGTCGGGGCGCTGTTCAAGCACCTGCAAAATCAGACGATTGAGACTAGCCTTGCGTTCAGCAAAAAATTCAGTGACGACATGACCGCTGCCGGCGCAACAGTCGTCTCCATGCCGCAAGGCTATTACCTGAGTCAGGTCAACCTGGCATCCGATGGCGATTGTGCCGCGCTGTCCAATGCCATGGCATTGGCTATTCTCGATGACAAGCAAGACACGCTGATCAAAAACTTCTTCATCAGTATGGCGCACCCCAAGCACCCCAACACGGAAGCATTCCGCAACAGCCTGGAGAGGTATCAAAACACGCTCAGAGACGACTTTCATTCCGGGCAACTGACCCACAACGCCACGCACGAGATGATCATCGCGGACTTGGCAAAGGCCACCACGTCCAAAGCCTTGCTCATCAGCAATCCAAAGCACGGCGTCACGGCCGGAGTGAAAGTCGTGGATGGCCAAAAAACCTGGTTCTTTTACGATCCCAACCTCGGGCTCGCCAAATTCCCCAATGAGGCGTCTATGCGCAGCGGCATGGAACGCGCGCTCAATAGTGGGCAGACCAGCCACTTGTTCCAGCCGCTCAGAAGGGCTGATGGTTACACCGTGTCCGACTTCAACGAGTTGTACCTGATGAGCAAGACGGGTAGCCCTCTAAGTGTCAGCGGCCTGTATAGAGCGGAGATAAAGCTGGAACAGGACGCTGCCAATGGCGTTTAAAGCTTGGGCGTGACCTTCAAATGCCGCGCGTACCAAGGCCGCCGCGGTACGCGTTTGAACAAGCCCTTGAGCAGGTCCTCATCGGCGCCGAAGGTAATACGCAGGGCCAGTTTCATGATTTCCGGGTCCATTTCCATCGAGCGACCCTGCTGCAAGCCCGGCGTGGTGCTGCAACCGTGGGTGTCCGGGCCCAGCCAGGGGTCGCCCACTTCAACCCAACGGCCCGGCGCAAACCAGGCCACACCGTTGACTTCAAGGCGACGCACTTCGCCCGGGTTGAAACGCTCGTGGGCGCGGAACCAGTCTTCGATACGGTCATCAATCCAGCCGTGGAAGTGCCAGAACACCGGATTGACGTGGGATGAAAACGGATCGCCAAGGAAGTCATTCTCCGGCGCATACCAGCGTGCCGAGAAGTCTGCTGGGTCACGGGCGAACGGCACAGGTGCGCCGTTGGACGGGTCACGGGGCACCGAGGCCCAGCGCATGTGCAGCCAGTCGTGCAGGCCCAGTTCCATCTCCGAGCCCAACTGGCCCAGGGTCATCCTGGCCAGGTAGCGCGGGTCGCGGTATTGGGATTCCCAGACCTGGAAGTTGCTGTGGTAGGTCTCGGCCGCCTTGATATCGCTGACCCACTGGGTGTAGTCGGCGTCGTCCGGCGCCGACCAACAGGGCGGCAGCGCGAAGCCGTCGTGGTTGTCGAAGTAGCGCACAAAGCCCAGGCGATCACGCTCCAGCGCCGGTTGCGGCGCGGGGAATTGCGGCCACGACGGCAGGTCTTGCATGGAGCGCGCAGTACCGAGCATATGCCGGTGCATGAAGAAGAAGTCGATGCCCGAGCCATTGCGATCCTTGCGTTTGCCGCGGGCATCGCGCTCCTGACCACGGGGCCCCGGTTGCCAGCCGATGCCACGCAGGGCCTCGCGTTTTTCTTCGGAGAGCTTGTGCCACTGGTCACGCGTGGCGTGCCACAGTTGGTGAAACAGGCGGTGTTCGGGAGAAATCAGCCAGGCCAGCAAGGTGGGATTCAGACCGATGCGTTGCCGTGCCTCGGGGAACAGCTGTTTGTGCGCAATGAAACGGTTGTCGCGCTCGGTCAACGCCAGGGGCCGCTCGAGGTCGAGGATTTGCCCGCTGAGCGTGGCGCTGCCGGCATTGCCGAAGTCGGCCCAGACTTCATCCAGGGTCATCTTGAACTCATAGGCCGGCACACCGCCGACTGAGTCGCGGTCGATCAACCGCCAATAGAGCACGGCGCCCTCGCCCGTCAGCAGGTCGCCCAAGACTCGATAGCGTGGCTCGCCGTCGGCGCGCAGGTTCTCGGCGGTATCCAGGTAACCCCGCAGCCCACGGCCACGAGGGGCGATGTCGAGCAGCAGCTCCAGGCCGTGCAACGGCAAACCCGCAAGGCCGGCATCGCGCCCTGCCAGGCGCAGGCTCCAGACGCCGCGCAGGGTGTTCGCCAGGTGCTGGCCCTGGGTGTCGGCCAGGTCCACCGTGGCTTCGCCGGGGGTGATGGGGAATTCTTCTTCCCGCGTCAGCTCGCGATGGGCATAAAAGGCCGCCGGCACGGCCGCGCCGGTCAGCGCCAGGCCTGCGATGAACCCACGTCGAGAGATTGTCATTGGCTACCTTAGGAAACGGCTTGATCAGAGCTAGAACGTTTGCAGCCCGCTGAAATTTACCGTCGCGCCAGCGCTGCCTAAATTTCCCCCGCCAGTGCTCGTTCTTCCCTGATAGCAAAGGCCGCAACTGACTGAGATGGCAATGACAAAATCACGTTCGAAAAAGGCGTTGTATATCGGCCTGCCGTTGGCCCTGGCTATCGGCGCCGGGGCCGGCTTTCTGGTCTGGGACCAATGGTTCAAGGGCAACGCCGGCTACCCGCTGGAGGTGATAAAGCAGGCCAATGAAATGCAGGATCGCCTGTTGTCGTTCGACAGCCACATCACCCTGCCCCTGGATTTCGGCACGGCGGGCAATGAAGCCGACAAGGATGGCAGCGGCCAGTTCGACCTGGCCAAGGCGGCGCGGGGCCGATTGTCGGGTGCCGCACTGACGATCTTCGGCTGGCCGGAGATCTGGAACGGCGACAACGCCCCGCACAAGCCCACCGACGGTTTTGTCGAAGAGGCCCGCCACGAGCAGGAGGTGCGCTACAAGATCATCTCCGGCATGGTGCGCGACTTTCCCAACCAGGTGGGCATCGCCTACACCCCGGACGATATGCGGCGCCTGCACGGCGAAGGCAAGTTCGCGATCTTTATCAGTATGCTCAACGCCTACCCGCTGGGCAACGACCTCAACCAGCTGGACCTGTGGGCCGCACGCGGCATGCGCATGTTCGGGTTCAGCTACATCGGCAATAACGCCTGGTCCGACTCGTCGCGCCCACTACCGTTTTTCAATGACTCCCCCGACGCCCTTGAAGGCCTGTCGCCGATCGGCCAGCAGGCGGTGCATCGCCTGAATGACCTGGGCGTGATCATCGATGTATCGCAAATGTCGACCAAGGCCCTGGAGCAAGTCGCGCAGTTGAGCCGCACGCCGATGGTGGCATCCCACTCGGCGCCTCGGGCGTCGGTGGATATCCCGCGCAACCTCAGCGACAAAGAACTGCAACTGATCAAGAACAGCGGCGGCGTGGTGCAGGTGGTGGGCTTCCCCGCGTACCTGCGCCCCTTGAGCCAGCCGACCCAGGACAAGCTCAACACCCTGCGCGCACGCTTCGACCTGCCACCACTGCCCAACCTGGCCATGGCCTTGATGCCCGGCGATGCAATCATTGCCGCCTGGCCCGAGCAACGCTTCGGCGAGTATGCCAGCGCGCTGTACGCCATCCTTGAAGAAGAACCCAAGGCCACCCTCAAGGACCTGGGAGACGCCATCGACTACACCGTGCGCAAGATCGGCATCGATCACGTCGGCATCGCCTCGGACTTCAACGACGGCGGCGGTTTGCAGGGCTGGGAGAACGTTGGCGAAGTACGCAACGTCACCGCCGAATTGATCCAGCGCGGCTACTCCGAAGCCGATATTGCCAAACTGTGGGGCGGCAACTTCCTGCGGGTGTGGGACCAGGTACAAAAAGCCGCCAAACCATTGGCCAATCGCTAACCAGCACGAAGTAAGTCCATGACCGACCGCCGTACATTTCTCAAGCAGGCCGGCGTCTTTGCCGCGAGCCTGCCACTGGGCGCCGCACTGCTGCCCGAGGCACTGGCAGCCTCTACAAACGACCCATGGACGGGACTCAAACAGCTGTTCAACCAGGATCCGGACTACCTGCACTTTTCCAACTTCCTGGTGGCCTCGCACCCCAAGCCGGTGCGCGAAGCCATTGAACGCTACCGCCAGCAGATCGATCGCAACCCCGGGCTGGCCATGGACTGGGACCTGCAGGAGACCTGGAAGCGCGAAGGCCAGGTACGCGAGTGGGCCGCCCGCTATTTGAAAGCCAAACCCGCGCAGATCGCCCTCACCGGTAGCACGTCCGAAGGGCTGGCGATGATTTATGGCGGGATCAAGGTGCGCGCCGACCAGGAAATCCTCACCACCGTGCACGAGCACTATGCCACCGAGTTCAGCCTGGATTTCAGAGTGCGCAAAGAGCAGACCCAGGTTCGTAAAATACGCCTGTTCGAAAACGCCAATCAGGTATCGGTCGATGAGGTGCTGAGCAATATCCAGCGCAATATCCGCCCCAACACTCGCGTATTGGGCATGACGTGGGTGCAGTCGGGCAGCGGCGTGAAATTGCCCATCGGCGAGATCGGCAAGCTGGTGGACGAACACAACCGCAACCGCGACGAGCCGGACCGCATTCTCTATGTGGTCGACGGCGTGCACGGCTTCGGCGTCGAGAACCTCGACTTCCCGGACATGCACTGCGACTTCTTTATATCAGGCACCCACAAGTGGATGTTCGGCCCGCGCGGCACCGGCCTGGTGTGCGCCCGCGAGACCGAAAACAAATACGTCACACCGATGATACCGACCTTCTCGGAAGACAAGGACTTCGCCACGACCATGACACCCGGCGGCTACCACGCCTTCGAACATCGCTGGGCCGCCGACGAAGCCTTCAAGTTGCACCTGCAGTTGGGCAAGGCGCCGGTACAGGCACGCATCCATGCGCTCAATACCGAACTGAAAGACCAGTTGCTGGCTCACTCGCAGATCGAACTGGTCACACCACGCAGCCCCGAGCTGTCGGCGGGCTTCACCTTCTTTCGGGTCAAGGGCCAGGACAGCGATGCAGTTGCGGCCCACCTGATGAAAAACCGCGTGGTGGTGGACGCGGTAGACCGTGACGTCGGCCCGGTCATTCGTACCTCGCCCGGCCTGCTCAACAACTCAGCCGAGATCCAGCGCTTCATGACCTTGCTGAGCCAGCGGTTATGACCTTTTTCCCTTTGAACGAGATGCCCACATGACTCCATCCCGACTCAAACCCCTGACCGCCCTGGCACTCACCGCCCTGTGTGGGGCCCTGCTGCCCAACCTTGCCCAGGCTGCCGCCCCGCAGCCGGGCAAGGTCTTCAAGGACTGCAAGGACTGCCCCGAGATGGTGGTGCTACCCGCCGGCACCTTCACCATGGGCACCCCGGACGATGAAGTGGGGCGCGAGCCCGATGAAGGCCCGATGCATGAAGTGACCTTCGCCAAGCCGTTCGCCATGAGCCGTTTCCACATCACCGCCGGCGAATGGGACAGTTACGTGCGCCAGACCGGCGTGAAGATCGCCAACGGCGACGACCGCCCCGGCCGCGAATGTATCGCCAGCAAGCCACGCTACCCCCAGGGCCCACGCCAGCCGGCAGTGTGCATGGACATGGACGACATCAAGCAATACGTGAGTTGGTTGTCGAAGAAGACCGGGCACACGTACCACATGGTCAGCGAAGCCCAGCGTGAATACGCCGCGCGCGCCGGTACCACCGGACCGTTCCCCTTTCCGTTCGACGAGGGCAAGGGCTACAGCATCGCCAAGCACGCCAACACCTACGGCCCGGCGGACGGCTATAGCTATTCGTCGCCGGTCGGCAGCTACCCGCCGAATGCGTTCGGGATGTATGACATGCACGGCAATGTGTATGAGCGGGTAGCCGATTGCGAGCACCCGAACTACATCGGCGCACCGACTGATGGCAGTGCGTGGGTGGAGCCGAACTGTGAGGCTTACCAGATTCGCGGCAATGACTGGGGTGAGGCGCCGGTGTTTTCGCGTTCGGGCAATCGCAACAACATCTATCCGCAGACACGCGGCGACTGGATTGGCTTTCGGGTAGTGCGCGAGCTCTAAATTGTGGGAGGGGGCTTGCTCCCGATAGCGGTGTGTCAGTCACCCATGCATTGACTGACATGCCCTCATCGGGAGCGAGCCCCCTCCCACATTTAGATCCCATGCATCAGCAAGATTGTGCTCAGCCTTGCTTGGCCAACAGCTCCAAGCCTTCGTGCAGCGCCGGGAACAGGCTGTTATTGAAGTTGTTCCAGCGCAGTTCGAGGATGGTGTCCTCGGGCGAAATCTCTGTCTTGAGCACGTCGTGGAACACTTCACCGGAGTCGATACCGTTATCCACGTAATGGAACGATGCCCCGGTCAGGTACAGCGGCTCGCACGGCTGCGTCTGCCTGGTCGCCCAATCTACAACCGCTTGCCCACGCGCGCCGTACAGCGCATTCCAGGTGGCGTAGGCCCCACGGCGCTCGTAAGGCGATTCGATGCGGGTGATGCCCGGATGAATGTTCATGATGCGCCGCGCAAACGGCGCGCCCGGACGCACCAGTTCATCGAGGATCACCAGCAAACCGTCAAGCACCACGATGTCGGCCTTCAACTCCACCAGGGTGTCATGCAGGCGCCGCTCGAAATCCTGCTTGCCGGCGATATGTTCGGCGCTGCCCCGTGGCAGCCGGCGATAGGTGGATGGCACGCTCAGCAGCAGGTCATTGACCAACTTGCCCTGCACGCGCAAATCCGCCGGGTACAACCACTGGCGGCCCGGCTTGTAGGCGAAGCCATAGTCCGCGACCAACTGCTGGTCGCGCGGGTTTTGCTCATCGTCGTCATACACCACGCCCACCAGGTTGTAGACCTCGCCCAGCGGCGTGTCGTTGAGCGAGCCCACCAGAAACTCCAGCACCGACTTCATGTAGCGCTCGTGGTCCTTATAGGCCACCGGCTGCCCGGCCTTGTCGGCAGCGGCATTTCTCAGGGACCAGACATACACCAGGTTCTTTTTCGTCATTTGTTTCGCTCTCGCTGAAAGGGCCACGCACAGCGTCGATACGCGTGCGCCTACACAACAAGAACGAACCAGGCCCCAGGCAATTTATCGCTCACTGCCACCGCCTGGCGCACCGAGCTAAATAGTCACGCCGATGCTTCGTTTGTCATGGGTAAGGGTCTGTGTGCCCAGCCCCCTCTTTTTCATTTCCCGGGAAGTATTTATGACCGACCCCAAGCGCGGCGCCTTCAAAGGTTTGCTCGCATTGCTCCGGCCCTTTCGCACCATTGTTACGGTCTCCGTCGCCCTCGGTATGGTCGGCGGCCTGGCCATCACCCTGCTGCTGGCAACCATCAACAATGCTCTGCATTCCGAGGGTGGCATGACACAGGGTGTGGTCCTGACCTTTGCCGCCTTGTGCGTGGTGGCGCTTATCAGTTCGATCATTTCCGACATCGGCACCAACTATGTCGGGCAACGGATCATTGCCGCCCTGCGCAAGGATCTGGGTGAAAAGGTGCTGTCAGCTCCGATCGGACAGATCGAGCAGTATCGCTCCCACCGCCTGATCCCGGTGCTGACCCACGACGTGGACACCATCAGCGATTTTTCCTTTGCCTTCACACCCCTGGCCATCGCCGCCACCGTTACCCTGGGTTGCCTCGGTTACCTGGCTTACCTGTCGGTGCCGATGTTTCTGATGATGGTGGTCGCGATCATTGTCGGTAGCGCCGTGCAGTTCATTGCCGGCGGCAAAGGCATCCAGGGCTTCGACCTGGCCCGCAGCCACGAGGATGAATTGCAGCGCTATTACAATGCGATTGCCTCCGGCGCGAAGGAATTGCGCATGCACCGCCCGCGGCGGTTTCGCATGAACACCCATCGCATCCAGGAAACCGCTGACCGCATCAGCGACATCCAGGTGCGCTCGGTCAATATTTATATTCTGGCCAAGACCTTCGGCTCGATGCTGTTCTTCGTGGTCATCGGCCTGGCTTTGGCGATGCAGGCGTACAACCCCAACCCTGACCCTACGGTGATTACTGGCTTCGTGCTGGTGCTGTTGTACATGAAGGGGCCGCTGGAGCACCTGCTGGGTTACTTGCCGGTCGTGGGCAAGGCCAAGATTGCCTTTGGGCGCATCAGCGAACTGTCGGAGCGTTTTTCTTCGCCCGAGCCCCACTTGTTGATGGACGACAGTGAAGCGCCAAAGCCGCTGGTCAACAGCCTTGAACTGCGTGGCGTCAGCTACAGCCCACCAGCGGTAGAAGGCAGCCAGCCGTTCCATCTGGGGCCGATCAACCTCAGCATCAAGCAAGGCGATATCGTATTTATCGTCGGCGAAAACGGTAGCGGCAAGACCACCTTGATCAAGCTGCTGCTGGGCCTGTATCCCCCTCAGGCTGGCGAGATTGTGCTCAACGGCACAGCGGTGACCGACCCTGAACGCGACGATTATCGGCAGTTGTTCACTACGGTGTTTTCTGACTACTACCTGTTCGACGATTTGGTACAAGGCAGCGCCGCCCAGTCCCTGGACAGCGCGACCAAATACCTGGAACGCCTGGAAATCGCGCACAAGGTCAGCGTCAAGGATGGCGTGTTCAGCACCACCGACCTGTCCACCGGCCAGCGCAAACGCCTGGCCCTGGTCAATGCCTGGCTGGAGGAGCGCCCGGTACTGGTGTTCGACGAATGGGCTGCCGACCAGGACCCGGCCTTTCGCCGCATCTTCTACACCGAGCTACTGCCGGACCTCAAACGCCTGGGCAAGACCATCATCGTGATCAGCCATGACGACCGTTATTTCGACATTGCCGACCAATTGGTGCGCCTGCGCGCCGGCCAGGTGGTGCATGAAATGGAGCCTGCATGATGCGTCGGAATATTTTTTCCGGTTTTGCGAAGTAGGAACGTCTCACTAGTGGTAATGAGAACTAACCTCAATAAACACTTATAATTGCCCACTTAAAACACAGAAGAGAAAGCATCCATGCCAGCACGACTCGGTCTCAGCCCCCTGAGCAAAGCGCTATCCATGCGCCGGGCCCTGAACATCAACCTCTTGCCGAGTGCCCTGGCGCTGGCTGTGTCGATGCCAATTGCAGGTTATGTGCAAGCCCAGGAGATCGAGCTGAATATTCCTGCACAGTCGCTGGGGAGCGCACTGCAGGAATTTGGCCGCCAGACCAATGTGCAAGTGCTGTACAGCCCGGGCGATGTACAGGGCAAGAACAGCCGCGCCGTCAAGGGCAAGATGCAGCCGCAGCAGGCCATTGACGCGTTGCTGGCTGGCAGCCAGACCACCTATAGCCTCAATGGCAATACCTTGACCGTTGCCGCCGCCAGCAGCGGTGGCGGGCTGGAGCTGAGCCCGACTGAGGTGACCGCCAACTACTTGGGCAACATCACCGAAGGTTCCGGTTCCTACACGCCGGGCACCATTGCCACGGCTACGCGCCTGACCCTGACGCCGCGGCAAACGCCGCAGTCGATCACCGTGGTCACCCGCCAGCACATCGAGGACTTCGGCCTCAACAACATGGATGACGTGATGCGCCACACCCCGGGCATCACCGTGTCAGCCTATGACTCCGACCGCACCAACTACTACTCTCGTGGTTTTTCGGTCAACAGTTTCCAGTACGACGGTATCCCGTCCACCGTGCGCAACGTTGGTTATTCGGCGGGCAACACCCTCAGCGACATGGCGATCTATGATCGTGTCGAAATCCTCAAGGGGGCCACCGGCCTGCTCAATGGCGCGGGCTCATTGGGCGCTACCATCAACCTGATCCGCAAGAAACCTACCTCGGATTTCAAGGGCCACGTCCAACTGGGCGCGGGTTCCTGGGACAACTACCGCAGCGAAGTGGATGTCAGCGGCCCGTTGACCGACAGCGGCAATGTCCGTGGGCGTGCAGTGGCGGCGTACCAGGACAAAAAGTCCTTCATGGACCACTACTCACGCAAGACCGAAACCTATTACGGCATCACCGAATTCGACCTCTCCCCGGACACCATGCTGACGGTGGGCTTCGATTACCAGGACAACATTCCGCAGGGGTCGAGCTGGTCCGGGTCCTTCCCGCTGGTCAACTCCAACGGCAGCATCAACAAGATGCCCCGCTCGTATAACAACGGCACCACCTGGAGTTCCTGGGAGCAGAACACCCGTACCGCCTTCGCCATGCTCGAACATGACATGGGTGACGGCTGGGTCACCAAATTCCAGCTAGACCACAAGATCAACAGCTACCATGCCGACCTGGGTTCGATTCAATTCGTCCAGCCAGCAGCCGACGGCACCGCCGAGATTAATGGCCAGAAATACACCGGCGAGACCAAGAGCACCTCGGCGGACCTCTACGCCACCGGGCCGTTCAGCCTGTTTGGTCGCGAACATGAACTGGTGGTGGGTGGCTCCATCGGCACCTCGCGCTGGCAAGGCAAGGGCTACTGGTCGCCGGAATGGCCAGGCGGTAACAAGGTCGACTTCTATAACTGGAACGGCCATATCGCCAAGCCGATCTACGGCCCGGCCCAACAGCACATCGATGACACCATCCGCCAGACCGGCTACTACCTGACCGCACGCTTTAACGTGATAGACGACCTGAACGTGATCCTGGGTGGGCGCGTGGCCAACTATCACGTCACCGGCAACAATCCTTCCTACAAGGAAACGGGTCGCTTTATTCCCTACGCCGGCGTGATCTACGACCTCAACGACAACTTCTCGGTATACGCCAGCTACACCGATATTTTCCAACCCCAGGAAAGCACCTATAAGGACCGCAACGAAAAACTGCTGGAACCGGACGAAGGACAGAACTACGAGTTGGGCCTGAAAGGTGAGTTTTTCGACGGCCGTCTCAACACCAGCATCGCTTACTTCGAAGTGCATGAGACCAACCGCCCGATCTCGGACGATGCCTATAACAACCAAGTACCAGCCCCGCAAAACTGGGCGTTCAAGGGCTCCAAAGCCGTCACCAAGGGATATGAAGCAGAGATCTCCGGTGAGTTGAGCCCAGGCTGGCAACTGCAGGGTGGCTACACCCACAAGATCGTACGAGACGAAGACGACAAGAAGCTCTCTACCTTCGAGCCCGAGCATCAGGTCAACCTGAATACCACCTACAAGCTCAAGGGCGACCTGGACAAGTTCACCATCGGTGGTGGGGTGCGCTGGCAGACCAAGGGCTGGAACTCAATCTGGAACGAGCCGCTCAAGCAAGATCAGGACATCACCCAGGAATCCTACTGGTTGGTGGACTTGATGACTCGCTACCAGGTCACCAAGAACCTTTCGGCCACCGTCAACTTCAACAATATCTTCGACAAGTCCTACTACAGCAACGTGGGCTTCTATAATTCGGCCGCCTACGGCGAACCACGTAACGTGATGGTCAGCACCCGCTGGGACTTCTGATCGCACCCCTTGATCGACCGCACGCCCGGTGAGAGTTGAACGCTCACCGGGCGTTTTTTTTTCGTACGAAAATAGTCTGTGGCTGCTTCATTGATCGGCATCAGCCAAAAAGACTATGCCGCTCACCCACAAAAAACCCGGATACAGGATCCGGGCTTCTCGTAAAGCGGCGGTTTACCTCATCGCATCCACCAAACTGCTGATGAACACCGCGCTGTCGATAATGCCGTCATGATCAGTCTCAATCATCACCGAACGCTCGATACGCCCCTGGCTGATCACCGTCGCCATCTGCTGCTCAATCACTTCCTTGAATCGCCCTGCCCGGCTCTTGGCTGCCCACCAGCAACTGATGGGAGCCTTGATCGGCTTGAAGTCCGCCTGCAGCAAGCGCTCACTCAGTGCCCGGTCAACGTCCCAGGATATCTGCGCCTCATTGCCACGCAGCAGTTCCTCTTTGACGGCAATAAATGCTTCGCCCAAGGTCTGTTCAGCCCAGCTCACGAATCCCAGCCATTGCTGCGCTTCATCCTCGGTATCCTGCCGGCATTGCTGCCAGGCACCCTGGATGGACTCGGCAAATTCGGGGAACATCACCCCCAACAAGGCGGCACGGCGCTCATTGGCTGAGACTTCGAGGTCGTCCTCGACCTCCACAGCATCCCAGTAGGGTTTGACCCACTGCGGCGGCGCAGCGTCGATCCAGCCTACAAACTCAACCTCGCGGCCGGCTTGCTCCAGGCCGTAGGCCACTTCCATGGCCAGGTTACCGCCCAACGACCAGCCGGCCAGGCGGAACGCGCCATGGGGTTGGGCCGCCAACAATTGCGCGGTGTAATCCTCGACCATCACCTGCCAATGCGGCACCGCAGCGCCCTCTTCAGCCAATGCGCGACACATCACCCCGTACACCGGGCGCTGCTCACGCAGGGCCAGAGCAATCGCGGTGTAGCAATGCACCGAGCCGAAGCTTGGGTGGAACATGAACAACGGCGTGCCTTGCGTCTGCTGGTTAAGCTTGACGATCAACGACGCTCGGCTATCGCCCTGCACGCACTTGACCTGCCCCGCCACGGTGGGGTTAAGCATCAATTGGCTGACGGACAGGTTCACGCCGCTGACCTTGCGAATCCGCTCCTTGAGCATCAGCACCCGCAACGAATGGCCGCCGAGTTCGAAGAAATTGTCGCGAAGCCCCACACGCTCCACCTCCAGTACCTCGCACCAGATCGCCGCGATCTGCTGCTCGATCTCGGTGACAGGCGCCTGGTGTTGCCCAGCGCTCTGAGCCTCAGGCTTGGGCAGTGCCTTACGGTCCAACTTGCCGTTCGGGCTCAGCGGCATCTGCGTCAGCACCACCCACTGCGCTGGGACCATGTAGTCCGGCAACTGCGCGGCCAGGTACGCAACCACCGCCGCTTTCCAATCCTCAAGCGGCTGTTGCAGCACCAGGTAACCCACCAGGTGCGTGCCGTCCACCGCCAGCACTGCGGCTTCGCGGACACTGTCGAGCTCCAGCAGGCGCGCTTCGATTTCTCCCAACTCGATACGCAGGCCACGCAGCTTGACCTGATGGTCCATGCGCCCGGCATATTCGATCACGCCATCGTCGCGATAACGCGCCAGGTCGCCAGTGCGATACAGACGTGTGCCGCTACCGAACGGGTCAGTCACAAAACGCTCAGCGGTGAGTGCCGCGCGGCGATGGTAACCCCGCGCCAAGCCAATACCGCCCAAGTACAATTCACCCAACACGCCCACCGGTGCAGGCTCCAGGTTGTCATCCAACACGTAGCAACCCAGGTTGGCAATCGGTCGGCCAATCGGCACGGCATCGCGGCCTTCCTCGACACAAGTCCAGTGGGTCACATCGATAGCCGCTTCGGTGGGACCGTACAGGTTGTACAACCCGGCGAGGGGTAACTTGGCGAACACCTGTTGCTGGGCGTCCGCGGGCAATGCCTCACCGCTGCAGACGATGCGTTGCAGGCTCTGGCACGAAGCAACTGCCGCGTCTTGCAAGAACGCTTGCAGCATGGACGGCACGAAATGCAGGGTGGTGATCTGCTGCGAGTTGATCAGGCTCACCAGCCTGGCAGGGTCACGATGATCCCCCGGCGCCGCCACCACCAGGCGGGCGCCGGTCATCAACGGCCAGAAGAATTCCCACACCGACACGTCAAAGCTGAACGGGGTTTTCTGCAATACGCTGTCGCGAGCGTCCAGACCATAGGCCTGCTGCATCCAGCACAGGCGGTTGGTCAGTGCATGATGGCGGTTGCCGGCGCCCTTGGGTTGGCCGGTGGATCCGGAGGTGTAGATCACGTAGGCGAGGTTTTCGCCATGCACGGTAATATCCGGGTTGTGGCTGCCGAACGCCTCCAACCAGGCATCGCCCTGCTCCAGCACCAGAGTGTTCACACCCGCCGGAACCGGCAGCTGCGCCAGCAGGTGGGCCTGGGTCAACAGCAGTTGCACGCCACTGTCGTGCAGCATGTAGGCCAGACGGTCACCGGGGTATTCCGGGTCCAGCGGCACATAGGCGCCACCGGCCTTGAGCACCGCCAACAGGCCGACCACCATTTCCACCGAGCGCTCCAGCGCCAGGCCCACCAGCACATCCGGGCCGACTCCGGCAGCCATCAAGCGGTGCGCCAGCCGGTTGGCCCGGGCGTTCAACGCGCTGTAACTCAGGGTTTGCCCGTCAAACACCAACGCTTGCGCATCCGGCGCGCGCAACACCTGAGCCTCGATCAAGCGGTGTACTGCTTGATCGAGCGGGTAGTCCACCGCCGTGGCATTCCAATCCTGCACCACCAACTGACGCTCGGCCTGCGCCAGAGACGGCAACGCGCCAAGACGTTGACTGCCATCGGTGGCCAGGGCCAGCAGCAACTGCTGGAAGTGCTCGGCCAAGCGCTGGATATGCGTTGTGCTGAAGGCCTGGCGGGCGTAATTGAATTCCAGGCCCAGTGTCTCGCCGAGGGCCAACAACACGGTCAATGGATAGTGGGTCTGCTCCAGGCTGTGCACTGCACCAAAGCGTAGCCCCGACGGTGCGCCCTGCTCCAGCGCCTCGGACACCGGGTAGTTCTCGAACACCAGGATACTGTCGAACAGCGCTTCACCGCCCAACCCGGCCCAGCGCTGGATCTCGAACAGCGGCGTGTGTTCCTGCTCACGCAAGCCGACGTTCTGCTGCTGGAGCTGCTGCAACCAGTGGCTGACCGACATCTGCGCATCCGGCGTCGCGACTACGGGCAGCGTGTTGATGAACAATCCGACCTGCTGTTCAATCCCGCGAAGTTGCGCCGGACGCCCTGCCACCGTGGCGCCGAAGGCTACGGTGGCTTGCCCCGTGTGGTGATGCAACAGCAACAACCAGGCGCCTTGCACCAGGGTATTGAGGGTCACCTTGTGGCGCTGGGCAAAGGTTCTAAGCTGTTCGGTTTGCGAGGCATCCAGGCTCAAACGATGCTCGCCATTGACCGCCAGGGCCGCATCCTCCTCGGCCTGCGCGGAACGGGACAGACGTGTAGGCTCTTGCAGGTTGACCAGTTGGTCTTTCCAGAACGCTTGACTGGCAGCTTTATCCTGCGCCTGCAGCCAGGCGATATAGTCACGATAACGCCCGGTCGGCGCGGGAAGCGCCTCGCCCGCATACTGTTGCAGCACCTCACCGAATAGCTGCGAACCACTCCAGCCATCCATCAGGATATGGTGATTGGTGTAGATCAGGTGGTAGCTCGATACCCCCGTGCGCACCACCGTCAAGCTCAACAACGGCGCCTGCTCCAGCACAAAGCCCTGGGCCCGTGCCGACTCGGCCAGGTCATCAAGGGCCTGGTTGCAGTCTGCACGCGTTTGCCAATCCAACTGCACAAACGGCAGGTGCGCCTGCTTGTAGACCACCTGCAAAGGCTGCTCAAGCTCCGCCTGCCAGACCACGCCGCTGCGCAGGATCTCATGACGCTCTACCGCCACCTGCCATGCCTGGTGGAAGCGCGCTACGTCCAGGCCCTGCACATCAATGCGCATCTGGTTGATGTAGTCACCCGAGCCTTCGCCGTACAGCGATTGGAACAACATGCCTTGCTGCATCGGTGACAACGGGTACAGGTCTTCGACCTCGGACACGTTCAGCGCCAGGCCATCCAACTGTGCCTGGGACAAGCGCGCCAGGGGGAAGTCCGACGGCGTCACGCCCTGGTGCGTCGACTCACAGCAGTGGTCGATCAGCGCCTTGAGTTCAGTTGCATATTCATCAGCCAGGCATTGCACCGTCGCCTCATCGAACATCGCCTGGCTGAAGCTCCAGTTCAATTTCAGCTCGCCGCCAAAGACTTGGCCATTGATCTCCAGCCAGTTGCCCAAAGGCGCCTGCTGGCTTTGCTCGGCACCACTGGCATCACCGGTCGGTGTGAACAGCCCTGGCTGTTCGCCATTGTCAAAACTGGCGTCAAACTGCCCCAGGTAGTTGAAGGTAATACGTGGGCGTGGCAAGGCCGCCAGCGCCAATTGCGCCTCGGTATCGCCCAGGTATCGCAATGCGCCAAACCCCAGGCCCTTGTCGGGCACAGCGCGCAATTGCTCCTTGATGTGTTTCAGGGAAGTACCCAGGGAGTCAGCCGGAACCAGTTGCAATGGGTAAAGGCTGGTAAACCAACCGACCGTGCGGGTCAGGTCGATCTCATCGAACAGGTCTTCACGACCGTGGCCTTCCAGCCGTATCAACATCGAGGCCTCGCCGCTCCAGCGTGTGATCACCCGCGCCAGGGCGGTGAGCAACAGGTCGTTGATCTGGGTGCGGTAGGCACTCGGCGCGTCTTGCAGCAAACGTCGCGTATACGTGGCGTCCAACTGCGTGCTCACGCTCAGCGCCAGCTGATTGCTCAAGCTTGCCTGTGGATCAGCGCCGGGCAAGCCGACCGGGCTGCCTTGCAATTGCGTCTGCCACCAGGCCAGTTCGTGTTGCAGCGCAGCGCTACGGGCATAGGTCTGCAAGCGTGCGGCCCAGGCGCGGGTGGCGCTGGTCTTGGCCGGCAGCGCCACAGGAGTGCCCTGCGCCAGTTGCTGGTAAGCGCTCTGCAGGTCTTCAAGCAGGATGCGCCACGACACACCGTCCACCACCAAGTGATGGATCACCAGCAACAAACGCTGGGAGCCATCGGCCAACTGCGCCAACACAGCACGCACTAACGGCCCCACAGCCAGGTCGAGGCTGCGTTGGGCTTCTTCACCCAGGGCGTCCAGCTCCTCGACGCTGTTCAAGGTGGTTTGCCACAACACCTGTTCAGCCTGGTGCTGATCGGGACCGCGGTAAGCTGCGCTCCAGCCTTGCGGCCCCTCGACGAAAGTGCTGCGCAAGGCATCGTGATGCACGATCAACGCCTGCAGTGCCGCCACCAGCAACGGCGCCTGCAACGGCTGGTGCGGTTGCAGCACCACGGACTGGTTCCAGTGGTGACGCTGGGGAATGTCATCGGCAAAGAAGCCTTGTTGCACTGGCAGCAGCAGCAACTCGCCGGTCAGCGCCGACTGGTCCAGTTGCACCGTGCCCTCGCCTTCCCGCGCGACGGTCGCCAGGCTTTGCACGGTCTGATGCTGGAACAGATCCTTGGGCGTGAAGCGCACCCCGGCCTGGCGGGCCCGGCTGACCACCTGGATCGAAATGATCGAGTCGCCGCCCAGTTCGAAGAAGTTGTCATGCAAACCGACTTGCGGCAGGCGCAGCACGTCGGCCCAGATGGTGGCGATCTTGCGCTCCAACTCGCTCTGAGGTGCCACATACACCTGCTGCATCTGGCTAACATCCGGCAGCGGCAAGCCCTTGCGATCGAGCTTGCCGTTAGGGGTCAGCGGCATACGTTCGAGGAACATCAAGTGCGTCGGCACCATGTAGTCCGGCAAGCGGGATTTCAACGCGCGACGCAAGGTTTCGCGACCGTTTGATTGAGCGACTGCGTCGTCCAGAAGTGTTGAGTCCAGCGGTACGACATAGGCCACCAGTTGCTTGCCGGTCGGGCCCTCCTGAGCCACTACCACGGTTTCACCGACGCTGGCCTGCTCGCGCAAACGCGCTTCGATTTCACCCAGTTCGATACGGAAACCGCGGATCTTCACCTGATGGTCGACACGCCCCAGGTAGTCCACCACCCCATCCGGACGCCCACGGGTCAGGTCGCCGCTGCGATACACACGGCTGCCCGGTTTGCCGAACGGATCCGGCACGAAACGCTCAGCAGTCAGTGCCGGGCGCTCCAGGTAACCCCGGGCCACGCCCTCGCCGCCCAGGTACAACTCGCCTGCCACGCCGATGGGTTGCAGATTGAGTTGCGAATCCAGCACGTAACCGCTGCGGTTGCCGAGCAAGGTGCCGATGGGCGCGTAGACTGCACCGCATGGGTCACCCTTGCGCGCTTTCCACAGCAACGGCGTAACCACGGTTTCGGTCGGGCCGTAGCCGTTGAACAGGTACTTGGGTTTCAGCGCGCGCCAAGCCAGGTCATAGCTGGCTTGAGCAACGGCGTCACCGCCGAAGCAATACACCCGCACCGCCGGTGGGTTGCCGTCGCGCTCGGCATGTTCGGCCAACTGTTGCAGGTACACCGGCGGGAAGACCGCCATGGTCACGTTATGGCGGTGCATCTGCTCATAGGTGTATTCGGGCAACCACAGGCTGTCATCACGGATCAACACGCTGGCGCCGTTGATCAACGGGTGCATCCAGCCTTCGTGGGAGCCGTCGAAGGCGAACGACATAAAGTGCAGTTCGCAATCGGCCGGCGAGGTTTCATAACGCTCACCGGTAGCGATAATGTGCGCCACCAACGGCCCGTGAGACACCGCCACGCCCTTGGGCAGGCCGGTGGAACCGGAGGTGTAGATCACGTAGGCGAGGTTGTCGCCGTCCAGCGCCACATTCGGTGCTGTTTCGCTATAACCTGACCAGGCGTGTACCTGATCCACCGCCAAGGCTTCCATGCCCTCCGGGATCGGCAACCGCTGCTGCACTGCCGAATGGGTCAGCAGCAATTTCGAGCGGCTGTCCTGCATCATGTACAGCAAGCGATCACGCGGGTACTCGATATCCAGCGGCACATACACGCCACCGGCTTTCATCACCGCCAGGAATGCCACCATGATCTCGGCGCTGCGCGGCATGGCAATCGCCACGCGCACTTCCGGGCCGACGCCACGGGCAATCAGGGCATGAGCCAGACGGTTGGCCTGGCGATCCAGTTCGCCGTAGCTCAGGGTTTGCGCGTCGAACTTCACCGCCACCGCCGTCGGGTTTTCCCGGGCGCGATCGGCAAACAATTCGTGCACCCAGCGCTCGGCCGAGAAGCCGGAATCCGTGCGGTTCCAGAGTTGCAGGATCTGTTGTTGTTCGGCCGCGTCCAGCAAGCTCAACTGACTGAGCTGCTGCCGTGGGTTGGCAACCATCCCCTGCAGCAGGTTCTGCCAGTGGCACGCCATGCGTTGCACAGTGCCAGCTTCGAACAGGTCCTGGGCATAACCCAGGGTGGCCCATATGCCTTCGGTGGACTCCTGGATATCCAGGTCCAGGTCGAAATGAGCGGTCTTGCTTTCCCACTCCAGCCCTTCCACCTGCAACGCTGGCAATTGGCGCTGAACCTGGACCTGGCCGACATCGGTCTGGTGGTTGAACATGACCTGAAACAACGGGTTGTGACTCAGGCTGCGCTCAGGTTGCAGGGCTTCCACCAGCTGTTCGAACGGCAAGTCCTGGTGGGCCTGGGCCTGGACCGCGCGTTGCCGAACGTGCTGCAACAACTGCTCGACGCTCATCTGCCCATGCACATCCGCCCTGAGCACCTGAGTGTTGACGAAAAAGCCGATCAGCCGCTCGGTCTCGCTGCGATTGCGGTTGGCAATCGGCACACCGACGCGTATTTCTTCCTGGCCGCTGTAGCGGTGCAACAAAGTCTGGAACGATGCCAGCAGCAACATGAACAGGGTCACGCCCTGCTCTTGCGCCAACACCTTGAGGCCCTGGGTGAGTTCGGGCGCCAGCTCGAAGGCCAGGCGCGCGCCACGGTGGCTCTGCACCGCCGGGCGCTGGTGGTCGAACGGCAACTCCAGCACGCTCTGCTCACCGCCCAACAGCTCACGCCAGTAGGCCAGTTGACGTTGCTTCTCGCCGGCGTCCATCCAGTTACGCTGCCATACGGCATAATCGGCGTACTGGATCGGCAACACCGGTAGCGGCACATCCTGGCCTTGGCTGTAACCGGCATACAACTGCACCAACTCCTCGACCACCAACTGCATTGACCAACCATCGGAGACGATATGATGCTGCACCAGCACCAACACATGCTCGTCTGCGGCCAGGCGCAGCAACGTCACGCGTAGCAACGGGCCTTGCTGCAGGTCGAACGGTTGGGCAATCAACGCTTCTACCCGGCTCTGAAGCTGGGCCTCATCGACATCAGCCTGGGTGATCGGCAAGGCCACCCGCGGTTCAATCACTTGCACCGCGCCGTCGTGATCCTGGCGAATATGGGTGCGCAAGCTTTCATGGCGCGCCAGCAAGCTATCGAAACTGTGCTGAAGCGCGCCTGGATCCAACTGCCCTTTCAAGCGTAATGCACTGGGGATGTGATACGCCGCACTCTGGGGCTCCAGTTGCCACAGAAACCATTGGCGCTCCTGGGCATAAGACAGCGGCAAGGGATGCTCGCGGCCCGCCGGCATCAGAGGTGGCGCCGTCGGCATCGGGCTGTCCTGGGCCTGCAAGGCGGTGACAAATGCCTCCAGGCGTGGGTGTTCGAACACGGCCTTGAGCGGCACTTCCAGGCTCAGGGTCTGGCGAATCCGTGATACCACCTGCATCGCCAACAGCGAATGCCCGCCCAGTTCGAAAAAGTGCTGGTTCAGGCCCACGTGCTCGGCGCCGAGGATATCCGCCCAGATCGCTGCCACCTGTTGCTGCAACGGCGTGACCGGCGCCAGCCAGTCCTGTTGCAAGGCGGCGGCTTCGGGTTTGGGCAGCGCCTGGCGGTCCAGCTTGCCGTTGGGGTTCAAAGGCATGTGGTCGAGGAAGATCAGGTGCGCTGGCACCATGTAGTCCGGCAGGTGTTCGCGCAAGGTCAGCATCAGTTGTTCGCCAGCCTCCGCGCGCTCGGTTTCAGACAGCGTCTGCGCCGGCACCAGGTAGGCCACCAGTTGGTTGTCAGCGGCCAGCAACAAGGCTTCACGCACACTGTCCTGAGCCAGCAGTACGCTTTCGATCTCACCCAGTTCAATGCGGAAACCACGGATCTTGACCTGGTGGTCGACCCGCCCGACATACTCCACCACGCCGTCGGCGCGATAACGCGCCAGGTCGCCGGTGCGGTACAGGCGCTCGCCTGCGGCGCCGAACGGGTCCGCGACGAAACGTTCGGCAGTCAGGCCCGGCCGTTGTAAATAAGCGCGGGCCAAGCCACTGGCGCTGGCGATATAGAGTTCACCGACTGCGCCCAGCGCCAGCAAGTTCAGGTCGCGGTCCAGCACATACAGGCCACGCCCTGGCAGCGCCCGGCCAATCGGGCTGGCACCGGCGGCGCTGACGGCGCTCGCGTCAGTGCAGTCCAGCACACTGGAGACCACAGTGGCCTCGGTAGGCCCGTAGGTGTTGAGCAAGCGCACATGGCCGAGCCCTGCGCGCTGCCACAGGAGTGGGCCATCCAACGGCATGGCTTCGCCGCCGATATGGATCTGGCGCAAGGCACCATAAGACCTCGGGCCCGCTGCCAGGCAGTCTTGCAGGAACAGCTTCCAGTAGGCCGTGGGCAAGTCGGCCAAGGTGATGCCCTGGGCGATGATCTGCCGATACAGCTCGGCACCGTCCCACAGTTGCGGGCCGCGCAATACTACGGTGGCACCGAGGGTCAGGGCCGGGTACAACTGCTCGACAAAACCGTCGAAGTTCAGGGTGGCAAACTGCAACACCCGGTCTTGGGCAACCAGTTGCGAGTAATCCGCCGCGATGCCAACGAACTCACTCAGGGCAGCATGGCTGATGGCAACCCCCTTGGGCTTGCCGGTGGAGCCGGAGGTGTAGATCACGTACGCCAGGCTCTGGGGCTCGACATCAGTCGGTAGATTGTCCTCGGAGCACTGCGCCAATGGGGCCAGATCAATATCCACGGACGACACATGAGCCGGCAACGGCAGGCGCCCGCGCAGGTGAGATTGAGTCAACACCAGGCCGACGCCGCTGTCCTCAAGCATATGCACCAGGCGTTCGCGCGGGTACTCAGGGTCCAACGGCACATAGGCTGCGCCCGTCTTGAGCACCGCCAGCAAGCTGACCACCATGGCAAAGGAGCGCTCGATGCAGATCCCCACCGGCCCATGCGGGCCGATGCCCTGGGCCAGCAGGTAATGCGCCAGGCGGTTGGCCTGGCGATTCAGTTCGCCATAGCTGAGGGCCTGGTCATCCAGGGCCAGGGCCTGGCGGCCCAGCTGCCGGTCGGCCTGGGCTTCAAACAGCCGGTGCACCGCGTGCAGGGTGGTGGCACACGCCGGAGCGTTCCAATCCTGGAGCATCACCTGTTGCTCCACGGCACTCAGCATCGGCAGCTCGCAGAGACGGCTGCGCGGTGCGTTCACCACTGCCTGCAACACGTGCTGCCAGTGCTGCGCCAAGCGCTCGACGGTAGCGGTGTCGAACAAGTCAGTGGCATAGGTCAGCGCAGCCCAGAGGCCCTCGGCGGATTCATGGGTATCCAGGCTCAGATCGAAATGGGTGGTCGGGCTGTCCCAATCCAGTTCCACCACACGCAGGCCCGGTAACTGCTGGCCTTCGCGGCCGCCCTGGGCATCGGTCTGGTGGTTGAACATCACCTGGAACAATGGGTTGTGGCTCAAGCTGCGTTCGGGCTGCAACGCCACCACCAGTTGTTCGAACGGCAGATCCTGATGGGCCTGGGCCTCCAGGGCGCGACGCTTGGTTTGTTGCAGCAGTTCGGCAAAGCTCATCTGCCCGTCGAGGTCAGCCTTGAGCACCTGTGTATTGACGAAGAAGCCGATCAGCCGCTCGGTTTCGACGCGGTTTCGGTTGGCATTCGGCACGCCAATACGAATGTCCGACTGCCCGCTGTAGCGATACAACAGGGCTTGGAACGACGCCAGCAACAGCATGAACGCCGTCACACCCTCCTGCTGCGCCAGGCGCTTGAGACCGGCCACCAGAGCCGGTGGCAGATGCACCTGCACGCTTGCACCGCGATGGCTTTGCTGCGCCGGACGCGGGCGGTCCAGCGGTAGCTCAAGCACCGGCTGCTCGCCGCCCAGCAGGGCCTGCCAATAGGCCAGCTGGCGCGCCTGCTCTCCGGCCTCCATCCAGCCTCGTTGCCACAGGGCGTAGTCGGCGTACTGGATCGGCAGCTCAGGCAGTTGCAAATCATGGCCCTGACTGTGAGCGGCGTAGAACTGCACCAGCTCCTCGACCATCACTTGCATCGACCAACCATCGGACACGATGTGGTGCTGCACCATCACCAGCACATGTTCATCCTCGGCCAGTTGCAACAGCGTCACGCGCAACAACGGCGCCTGGTGCAAATCGAACGGCCGTGCGACTTCGGCTTCCACCCGCGCCATCAACTGCGCCTCGTCGATACGCGCCTGGTGGATCTGCACCCGCGCCTGGGGCATCACCGCTTGCCAGAGGCGTTCGCCGTCCTCGACCAGTTGTGTGCGCAAGCTCTCATGCCGGGCCAGCAGGCTGTCGAAACTGCGCTGCAATGCCGCCAGGTCCAAGTGCCCGTGCAAACGCAGGGCCCCGGGGATGTGATAGGCGGTGCTGTCCGGATCCAGTTGCCAAAGGAACCACTGGCGCTCTTGAGCGTAGGACAGCGGCAGATGTTGGCCGTCCTCGCGGATCGAGGCAATCGGCAGTTGAGCGAAACTCATGCCCCGGCTTTGCAGGCGCTGGTAAAACTGCTGGCGCTGCTCCAGAGGCAAGCGAAGAAAGCGCGACACCAAGTCGATATTAGGGTTGGAAAGCATGGTTCAAATCGCCTCTAGTTCGCTCAAAAAATCACGCAGGTCATCAAAATCTTCCACGCTGCCGGCGCGGAAAGTGGCTGCCGCCTGCACGTAGGCACGCAGCGAATCGGTCTGGAACAGTTCCATCAGCGGCACGTCAAGGCCCAATTCGGCTTGCACCCGGGAGGTGATCTGGATCGCCAGCAAGGAATGGCCGCCGACTTCAAAGAAGTTGTCGTTCAGCCCCACTTGCGGCAGGTGCAGGATGTCGGCCCAGATCGCCGCGATCTGTTGTTCAAGCTCGGTTTGGGGGGCCACGTACTGTTGCTGCATCTGGCTCGCATCCGGCAATGGCAAGCCCTTGCGGTCGAGCTTGCCGTTGGGGGTCAGCGGCATTTGCGCCAGGAATACGAAGTGGCTGGGCACCATGTAGTCCGGCAAGTCGGCTTTCAAGGCTCGCCGCAGGGCATCGCGGAACTCGGCGGGGTCTGCCAGGCTGGCATCTGCCGGCACTACATAGGCCACCAACTGCTTGCCGGTCGGGCCTTCCTGAGCCACTACCACGGTTTCACCGACGCTGACCTGCTCGCGCAAACGCGCTTCGATTTCACCCAACTCGATACGGAAACCGCGGATCTTCACCTGATGGTCGACACGCCCCAGGTAGTCCACCACCCCATACGGACGCCCACGGGTCAGGTCGCCGCTGCGATACACACGGCTGCCCGGTTTACCGAACGGGTCCGGCACGAAACGCTCAGCAGTCAGTGCCGGGCGCTCCAGGTAACCCCGGGCCACGCCCTCGCCGCCCAGGTACAACTCGCCTGCCACGCCGATGGGTTGCAGATTGAGTTGCGAATCCAGGACGTAACCGCTGCGGTTGCCGAGCAAGGTGCCGATGGGTGCGTAGACTGCACCGCATGGGTCGCCCTTGCGCGCTTTCCACAGCAACGGCGTAACCACGGTTTCGGTCGGGCCATAGCCGTTGAACAAATACGTTGGCTTGAGTGCACGCCATGCCAGGTCATAGCTGGCTTGAGCGACGGCATCACCGCCGAAGCAATACACCCGCACCGCCGGTGGGTTGCCGTCGCGCTCGGCATGTTCGGCCAACTGTTGCAGGTACACCGGCGGGAAGACCGCCATGGTCACGTTATGGCGGTGCATCTGCTCATAGGTGTATTCGGGCAACCACAGGCTGTCATCACGGATCAACACGCTGGCGCCGTTGATCAACGGGTGCATCCAGCCTTCGTGGGAACCGTCGAAGGCGAACGACATAAAGTGCAGTTCGCAATCGGCCGGCGAGGTTTCATAGCGCTCGCCGGTAGCGATAATGTGCGCCACCAACGGCCCATGGGACACCGCCACGCCCTTGGGCAGGCCGGTGGAACCGGAGGTGTAGATCACGTAGGCGAGGTTGTCGCCATCCAGCGCCACGTCTGGTGCCGTATCACTGTAACCGGTCCATTCTTCGCTACGATCGATCGCCAGGGTGGTGAGCCCCTCGGGGATCGGCAGTTGTTGCAACGCACGGCTATGGGTCAGCAGCAGTTGCGCACGGCTGTCCTGCATCATGTACAGCAAGCGATCACGCGGGTACTCGATATCCAGCGGCACATACACGCCACCGGCTTTCATCACCGCCAGGAACGCCACCATGATTTCGGCACTGCGCGGCATGGCAATCGCCACGCGCACTTCCGGGCCGACGCCACGGGCAATCAGGGCATGAGCCAGACGGTTGGCCTGGCGATCCAGTTCGCCGTAGCTCAGGGTTTGCGCATCAAACTTAACCGCCACCGCATCCGGGGTTTCCCGGGCACGGTCGGCTACCAACTCGTGAACAAGACGCTCGGCGCAGAAACCGGCGTCGGTCTGGTTCCACAGTTCAAGGATGTGCTCTTGCTCATCCTGGCCCAGCAGCTTCAATTGGCCGATAGCCTGTTGTTGATCGGCAACCATTGCCCGCAACAGGTTCTGCCAATGCCCGGCCATCCGCTCGATGGTCGCCACAGCGAACAGGTCAGTGGCGTAACTCAGGGAGGCGCGCAGCACGGTCGGGCTTTCTTCCACATCCAGCGCCAGGTCGAACTGGGCCACGCCCTCATCCAGATCCAGGACCTCCACGTGCAGGTCGGTCAGGCGACTCAGGTGGCTGTCGGCACCGCTCACACGGTGGTTGAACACTACTTGGAACAACGGGCTCAGGCTCAGGCTGCGCTCCGGTTGCAAAGCCTGCACCAACTGCTCGAAGGGCAGGTCCTGGTGCGCCTGAGCCTCCAAAGAGCGCTGGCGTACCTGGCGCAGCAATTGCTCCACGCTCATCTGACCATGAATATCGGCCTTGAGCACTTGGGTGTTGACGAAGAAGCCAATCAAACCCTCGGTTTCGAGACGGTTGCGGTTGGCAATCGGCACGCCGACGCGCACGTCCTCCTGGCCGCTGTAGCGATGCAACAATGCCTGGTAAGACGCCAGCAGCACCATCGGCAGCGTGACGCCGGCAGTGTGTGCCAGTGCGCGCAAACCCTTCAGGAGCTCGGGGGCCAACTCGATGCCCAAGCGGTCGCCGCGATGGCTTGGCTGGGCCGGGCGCGGGTGATCGAACGGCAATTCCAGCACCGGTTGCTCGCCGCCCAAATGCTCGCGCCAGTAGGCCAATTGACGTGCCTGCTCGCCCGCGGCCATCCAGTCGCGTTGCCATACGGCATAGTCGGCGTACTGGATCGGCAGCATCGGCAGGCTTGGGGTTTGACCCTGGCTGAAGGCGGCATACAACTGCACCAACTCCTCAACCATCAGTTGCATCGACCAACCATCGGAGACGATGTGGTGCTGCACCAGCACCAGCACATGATCATCGTCGGCCAGACGCAGCAACTTGACCCGCAGCAGTGGCCCGCGCAGCAGATCGAACGGGTGGGCGACCACTTCGGCGACCCGCGCCTTGAGGCCAGCGTAATCGCTATCGACCCGGTCGATATCGACGCAGCCAACGGCCTCAATGACCTGCAACGCACCGGTGGCCTGTTGCTGAAAATGCGTGCGCAAGCTTTCATGGCGTGCCAGCAGGCTGTCGAAGCTGCGTTGCAGTGCACTCAGGTCCAGCGGCCCTTGCAAACGCAAGGCGCTGGGGATGTGGTACGCGGCGCTGGTGGGGTCCAGTTGCCAGAGGAACCATTGGCGCTCCTGAGCGTAGGACAGCGGCAAAGGCTGCGTGCGATCGGCCTTGAGCAACGCTGGCGCAGTAGCGCCCTCCTCGCCCAAGGCCCGAACGAAATCACTCAGCAGCGGGTGTTCGAACAAGGTCTTGAGCGCAACTTCCAGTGTCAGGGCCTGGCGAACCCGCGACACCACACGCGTAGCCAGCAATGAATGGCCACCCAGCTCGAAGAAGTGGTCGTCGAGGCCGACCTGCGGCACCTCCAGCACTTCGGCCCAGATGGCGGCTACCTGCTGCTCGCGCAGGGTTACCGGTGCTATATGGCCTTTGAGTGAATCGCCAACCTCCGGCTTGGGCAGCGCCTTGCGGTCGAGCTTGCCGTTGGGGGTCAAGGGCAGGCTATCGAGAAACATCCAGTGCGCAGGCACCATGTAATCCGGCAGGCGCTCGCGCAGCGCGGCTTTGTACACCTGCGGTGGCTGCGGTGCAGTGCTGACCAGATAGGCGATCAGGCGGTCGTTATCGGCCAGCACCACCGCTTCGCGTACACCGTCGTGCTCACGCAGACAGGCTTCGATTTCACCCAGCTCGATCCGGAAACCACGGACCTTGACCTGATGGTCGACGCGCCCGATGTACTCCACCACGCCGTCGGCCCGGTAGCGTGCCAGGTCACCGGTGCGGTACAGGCGTTCGCCCGGCGCCCCAAACGGGTTGGGCACGAAGCGTTCGGCAGTGAGGGCCGGCTGCCTGTGGTAACCGCGCGCCAGGCCGACACCGCCGATCAGCAGCTCGCCAGACGCACCTTGCGGGCATGGCATGAGGCCGGGATTGAGGATAAACAACCCGGTATTGGCAATGGGCCGTCCAACGAAAGGCTGCGCTTGATGCAGACGATGAGCCGCTGACCAGATGGTGGTTTCCGTCGGGCCATAGAGGTTCCATACGGGACCTTGCAGCTCGAGCAGGCGCTGGGCCAAGTCGGCTGGCAGCGCTTCACCACCGCACAGACAGGTTATGCCACGCAGTAAATGGGCGCGCGGGCTATCGAGCAACATGCGCCAGCTCGATGGCGTGGCCTGCAGCACACTCGCGGCCTGACGCTGGGCCAGTTCGAGAATCGCCTCAGGGTCGAGGGCCATGTCCTGGGCGCTCAGTAGCACTGTGCCGCCCATACTCAGCGGCACGTACAGCTCCAGGGCGAAGATATCGAACGAGAAGGTCGTCAGCGACAACAGCCGCGTCTGCCGGCCAATATCCAGGGTGCCCGCCATACCGCTGGTAAAGCTGCACAGCGCCTGGTGGCCTACCATCACCCCTTTGGGCTTGCCGGTGGAGCCGGAGGTGTAGATGACGTAGGCCAGATTTTGCGGTGTAACGGCAACCTGCGGGTTATATGCCTGCGTGCCGACATCCTCGACCATCAGCACCTGCACGCCTTGCGACTGCACCAGGCGCCCTTGCAGGTGCGCCTGGGTCAGCAGCACCCGGGCGCGGCTGTCTTCGAGCATGAACGCCAGGCGCTCTGCCGGGAATTGCGGGTCGAGCGGGACATAGGCGCCACCGGCCTTGAGAGTCGCGAGCAAGCCGACCACCATGTCCAGGGAGCGCTCCACGTGCACTGCCACCAGCACGTCCGGGCCGACACCCATGGCGATCAAACGATGGGCCAGGCGATTGGCGCGGCGGTTGAGTTCACCGTAGCTCAGGCGCTCCTCGTCGAAGTGCAGCGCGATGGCGTCGGGTTGCGCCACAGCCTGGGCCTCAAACAGCTGGTGTACGCAGTGTTCGTGTGGGTATGGGGTGTCGCTGCGGTTCCAGTCGTGCACCATTTGTTGCCATTGCGACGTGCTCAGCATCGCCAGTTCATCCAGGGGCTGGGAGGCATCGTGCACGACCGCGCGCAGCAGGTTTTGCCAATGCTCGGCCAGACGCTCCACGGTTGCAGCGTCAAACAAGTCGGTGGCGTAGGTCAGGGACGCCCAGAGGCCGTCGGCCGATTCCTCGGTTTCCAGGTTCAAGTCGAACTGCGTGCTGTGACCCGCCCAGTCCATTGGCTGCAACACCAGGCCAGGCAGTTGCACTGACCCCGAACGCAGACTGCCTTGATGATTGAACATCACCTGGAACAGCGGGTTATGGCTCAGGCTGCGCTCCGGCT
The DNA here is from genome assembly GCF_000263715.2 of Pseudomonas synxantha BG33R. Lineage (NCBI taxonomy): Bacteria > Pseudomonadati > Pseudomonadota > Gammaproteobacteria > Pseudomonadales > Pseudomonadaceae > Pseudomonas > Pseudomonas synxantha. Next base: position 2,694,126 of record NZ_CM001514.1, on the reverse strand, counting down.
GCAACACCTGCACAAGTTGCTCGAACGGCAGGTCCTGATGGGCCTGGGCTTCCAAAGCGCGCAGTTTGACTTGGCCCAGCAACTGCTCGAAAGGCATCTGCCCGTGCAACTGCGCCTGCAGCACTTGGGTATTGACGAAGAAGCCCATCAGCCGCTCGGTTTCGAGACGATTACGGTTGGCGATCGGCACGCCGACGCGAACCTGCGACTGGCCGCTGTAGCGGTGCAGCAAGGCCTGGAACGAGGCCAGCAGGAGCATGAACAAGGTCACGTCCTGGCGTTCGGCCAAGGCTTTGAGCTCAGCCAGCATCACGCGGTCAAGGTGGATCTGCCGGCGCGCGCCGCGATAGCTCTGCACCGCTGGGCGCGGATGGTCCAGCGGCAAGTCCAGCAGCGGATGGTCGTTACCCAGACGGGCGCACCAGTAATCGAGCTGGCGTTGTTGCTCCCCTGCCGCCATCCAATCCCGCTGCCAACGGGCATAGTCGGCGTATTGGATCGGCAAGGCCGGCAAGTCCGCGTCACCTTGGTACAGCGCTACCAACTCGTCGATCATGACCTGCATCGACCAGCCATCAGAGATGATGTGGTGCTGGGTAATGACCAGCACGTGGTGTTCAGGCGCGACGACCAGCAACTTGACGCGCATCAATGGGCCGTCAAGCAGGTCGAACGGGCGCTGGATTTCTTCGCTGACGGCGTGCTCGATGGCATCGGCGTCAATCGCTTGCTGCTCAATCGGCACGGTCAGACTGGGGTGGACGACTTGCAAGGTGTGCTCGCCCGCCTCCACAAATGTAGTGCGCAGCGGCTCATGACGCTGCACCAGGGCCTGGACGGCGCGTGCAAGTGCCGCACTGTCGAGTTGACCGCGCACGTGCAATGCAGTCGGTACATGGTAAGCCGCGCTGGCCGGGTCCAATTGCCACAGGAACCATTGACGCTCCTGAGCAAAGGACAACGCCAGCGGCTGCTCACGTCCAAGCGCTTGGATCGCTGGTGCCGTATCGGCCGTCAAGCCTGCGCAAGCCGCCGCGAAGGCTGCCAGCGTCGGCTGTTCGAACAGGGCCCGCAGCGGCACTTCCAGCTTGAGGTCGTGACGCACCCGTGAGATCACCTGAGTCGCCAGCAACGAGTGACCGCCGCGTTCGAAGAAGTGGTCGTCCAGGCCAACCCGCTCCACGTGCAGCACCGCTTGCCAGATCGCTGCCAACTGCACCTGCAAAGGGCTCTGAGGTGCCACGTACACGGCGCACGCCTGGCTCAGATCCGGTGCCGGCAGCGCCCGGCGGTCGAGCTTGCCATTGTTGTTCAGCGGCAAGGCATCGAGTACCACCCAGTGTCCCGGCACCATGTAATCCGGTAACGCCTGACGCAAGCGAGTGGCCAGTGCCTGCGTTTCCAACGGCTGATCGTCGGCGGGTACCACATACGCCACCAACTGCATGCCGATCGCGCTCGGCTGGGCAATCACTGCCGCTTCACGCACTTCGGGCAAGGCTTGCAGGCTGGCTTCGATCTCGCCCATTTCGATACGAAGGCCGCGAATCTTCACCTGATGGTCGATACGCCCCACGTATTCCAGCGCCCCCGCCGCGTTGTACCGGGCCAGGTCGCCACTGCGATAAAGCCGCGCACCGGGCGTGGCGGAAAATGGGTCAGGCAAGAAGCGCTCGGCGGTGAGCGCCGGGCGATCGAAGTAGCACTGGGCCAAGCCCGCCTCGGCGCCGATGCATAACTCGCCCACACCGTCGGTGCTTAGCAGTTCGAAACCGCTGTCGAGCACATACAGCGCACGCCCCGCAATCGCCCGCCCAATCGGCACGCCGTACGCGTCGTTGGCATCGGTCAACTGGCAGTCATGCACGCTGGACACCACCGTGGCTTCGGTCGGCCCGTAGGTATTGACCAGGCGCACATGGCCAAGCCCTGCGGCATGCCAGGCACGTACACCCTCCACCGCCATGGCTTCACCGCCCACATGCACCTGGCGCAGCTTGCCCAGGGAGCGGCAGTGCACTGCACATTCCTGCGCCAACAGATACCAGTAGGCCGCCGGCAAGTCGGCCAGGGTTACGCCTTGCTCGACGATCTCCCGCGCCAGTTGCCCGGCGTCCCACAGCTCATCACCGCGCATGATCACCGCTGCGCCCACACACAAGGGCGGGAAGCACTGCTCGACAAAACCGTCGAAACTGAAGGTCGCAAACTGCAAGACGCGATCCTCGGCACTCAAGCGGCTGTACAGCGTGGCACTGTCGCAGAATTGACCGAGGGCGGCATGATCGATGGCCACACCTTTGGGCTGACCGGTGGAGCCCGAGGTGTAGATCACATATGCCAGATCACCAGCGGCGGCAGGGTTGGGCACGTTGGTCGCCGGGTAGCCGGCCAGCTCGTCACCGCAGGCGGTGAAATCCACACGTGCCAGTCCTTGGGGCAATGGCAGATCCACGAGCAAACCCACTTCGCTGAGCAGCAGGTTGAGTCGGCTGTCGGCGAGCATGTAGGCCAGGCGTTCGACGGGGTATTTCGGGTCCAGCGGTACGTAGGCCGCGCCACTTTTGAGTACCGCCAACAGGCTGACAATCAACTGCGGGCCACGACGCGAAGCCAGGCCCACCCTTTGTCCGGGACCGACACCAAGCTCCAATAGGCGATGGGCCAGACGATTGGCCCGCTGGTTTAGCTCCGCGTACGTCAAGCCTTCGCCACCGGCCAGCACAGCCATGGCGTCTGGGGTGGCCTGGGCTTGGGCAGCGATGCGTTGATGCACGCGCTCGTCACCTTGGGCAGCCGCGGCCGACCGGCTGAGAGCGAGCATATTCTGCTGTGCGGTGGCGTCGAGAAGGCGCAGGTTACCAAGGGGCACATGGGCATCGGCGAGCAATTGCGCCAGCAGGTGTTGCAGGTTGGCGCTCAGGTGCGCGACTTGCGGCTCGCTGAACAGCGAACGGTCGTAGCTGAACTCCAGGCGCAGGTTGGCCCCCAGCTCAATGCCCAGGGTCAATGGGTAGTGCGTTTGTTCATGGTTGTGCAGGCGGCCGAAGGTCAGGCCAGCCGGCGCGCCTTGCTTGAGCGCCTCGGCAACCGGGAAGTTTTCGAACACCAGCAAGGTATCGAACAGCGCGCCGTGATGGCCGGCCCAAGCCTGGATATCGTAGAGCGGTACATGCTCATGGTCGCGCAGGCTGAGGTTGAGCGCTTGCAACTCGCCGAGCCAGCTTGCGACTGACTGGGCTGGCGAGGCTGCACTGATGATCGGCAAGGTATTGATGAACAGGCCCAGTTGCTGCTCGATCCCTGGCAATGGCGCGGAACGCCCGGCCACGGTGGCGCCGAAGGCCACGCAATCCTGGCCTGTGTAGCGCTGCAACAGCAGGCCCCAGGCGCCTTGCAGCACAGTATTGAGGGTCACTTTGTGCTGGCGCGCAAACTCGCCGAGACGTCGGGTAACGTCGCTGTCCAGCGCCACGTGATGGTCCGCCATGCCGATCCCGTCCACCGGCTTGCGCAGTGCCTGGGCCAGCAAGGTCGGCGCCGGCAATGCTGCCAGTGCGGCTTTCCAGAACGCTTCGCCAGCGCCTTGCTGTTGCAACCAGCCCAGGTAATCGCGCCACTGCCCCAGTGGTGCGGGCACAGCCTGGCCTGCGTAGTGAGCAATGACTTCGCCAAGCAACTGCGCGTTGCTCCAGCCATCCATGAGAATGTGGTGGCTGGTAAAAATCAGGTGCCAGGCCGCGCCCGCACCGCGCACCAGGGTCAGGCGAAACAGCGGCGCGGCATCCAGTGCGAAACCGCGCTCACGTTCAGCCTGGGCCAAGGCGTCGAAGTCGGCATACGGGTCTTCAATCACTTGCAGTTGCAGGTCAACCTGGTGCTGGATCAACTGGTGAGCACTGTCCATGCCCAGCCAGTGGAAGCTGCTGCGCAGGGTGTCATGGCGATCCAGCGCGGCCTGCCAGGCACGCCCGAAGGCCAATAGGTCGAGCCCTTCGATGTCGAGGCGCAACTGGTTGATATAAGACTGGGCCTCGGGCGCAAGCAACGTGTGGAACAACATGCCCTGCTGCATCGGCGACAGCGGGTGAAGATCGGCAATGGCCGACCCCGCCACGGGCAATGCATCCAGTTGCTGCTGAGTAAGACGTGCCAACGGAAAATCCGACGGGGTCACCTGCCCTGCCGGAGCAGCACAGCAATGTTCGATCAACGCCTTGAGTTCAGCGGTGTATTCATCCGCGAGACGCTGGACGCTCGACACGTCAAACATCTCACGACTGAAGCCCCATTGCAGCGCCAACTCACCGCCATACACCTGCCCTTCCACTGTCAACCAGTTGGCCAGCGGTGCCTCGGGATCCTGGGCTTGGCCGCTGCCTTCACTGGCCGGTACGAAGAGTGCCGACTCATTGAACTGACGGTCGAACTGGCCCAGGTAGTTGAACGTAATGCGTGGCGCGGCGAGGTTCGCCAGGCTTTCGCGGGCCCGCGGCGACCCCAGGTAACGCAGCAGACCGTAACCCAGGCCCTTGTCGGGCACGGTGCGCAGTTGCTCCTTGACCGATTTGATCGCATCGGATAAACCGCCTTCGGCGTGCAGACGCACCGGGAACAGGCTGGTGAACCAGCCGACGGTGCGGCTCAGGTCGATGTCGTCGAACAGGTCTTCGCGGCCATGGCCTTCGAGCTGGATCAGCGCAGCGGGTTGTTCGCTCCAGCGGCTGATCACCCGCGCCAGGGCCGTCAGCAGCAGGTCGTTGACCTGGGTGCGATAGGCCGCCGGTGCGTCTTGCAGCAACCGGCGGGTCTGCTCGGCGTCGAGGCGGGTTTCCAGTTTGGTGCCCAGCCGGTTTTGCAGGCCGCCCTCGGGGTGGTCGCAAGGTAGATCGGTGTCGACCGATTGCGCCTGCCAGTACGGCAGTTGCTCGTCGAGGGTTTGCGCGTGGTCGTGAAGTTGCTGCGCCCAATGCTGGTACGCGCTGGTTTTCGCCGGCAGCGACTGTTCGCGGTAAGCCTGTTGCAAGTCTTCGAGCAGGATGCGCCAGGACACACCATCGACGACCAGGTGGTGGATCACCAGCAAAAAGCGTTGGCTGCCATCGGCCATGCTCACCAATGCGGCGCGTATCAGCGGGCCTTGTTCGAGGTCTAGGCTGCGCTGGGCTTCGTCACACAGCGCTGCCAACTCGGCGTCGATGTTGGCATGGGACTGCCACAGCAGCGGCGCGGCGAGGAGTGCCGTATGGCTCTGATGCCAGCCATCCGCCTGCTGCACAAAACGCAGGCGCAAGACGTCGTGATGCTGGATCAACTGGTTCAAGGCCGCTTCCAGCCGCGCGGGCTGCAACGCCTCTCGCGGGGTCAGCAGCAACGACTGGTTCCAGTGATGACGCGCCGGGATCGCCTGGGCGAAAAAGCGCTGTTGCACTGGGGTCAGAATCACCTCGCCACTGACCGGGCCCTGGTCGATCAGGCTGACTTGGTCAAAGCTGGCCACCCGCGAAAGGCTGCGGATGCTTTGGTACTGGAACAGGTCCCGGGGGCTGAGTCGAATACCGGCCCGACGGGCGCGGCTGACCACCTGGATAGAAATGATCGAGTCGCCACCCAGCTCGAAGAAGTTATCGTCCTGGCCGACCTGTTCAACGCCGAGCACATCGCTCCAGATCGCCGCCAGGGCTGTTTGCAGGTCGCCTTGCGGGGCGATAAACGCCTGTTGCAGCGCTGCATCCGGCAGTGGCAATGCCTTGCGGTCGAGCTTGCCGTTGGCGGTCACCGGCAGCTTGGCCAGGGTGATGAAGTGGGTCGGCACCATGTATTCCGGCAGGCTGCCGAGCAGCCACGCCTTGAGGTCGGTCGGCTCCTCGCCTTCACACACCAGGTACGCGACCAATTGTTTGCCACCATGCACCAACACCACCGCTTCGCGCACTTGCGGGTGCTGCATCAGGCGGGTTTCGATTTCGCCCAGTTCGATACGCAAGCCGCGCAACTTGACCTGGTGATCGAGGCGACCGAGGTATTCGATCACACCATCGGCGCGCTGGCGCACACGGTCACCGGTACGATACAGCCGCTCACCCGTCACGAACGGGCTTGGCACAAAACGTTCGGCGGTCAACGCCGGGCGCCGATGATAACTGCGCGCCAGGCCAGTACCGCCCAGGTACAGCTCGCCAGCTACACCGTCAGGCACCGGGTTGAGTTGGGCGTCGAGCACATAGGTGGCGAGGTTGGCGATCGGGCGGCCGATGGGTACGCTGTCGGTGCCTTCGTCGATGCAGGTCCAGTGGGTGACGTCAATGGCCGCCTCGGTCGGGCCATAGAGGTTGTACAGCGCCGCACCCGGCAACTTGGCGAACACCTGCAGTTGCGCATCCAGGGGCAAGGCTTCGCCGCTGCACACAATGCGCTTGAGGCGGGTGCACGCCTGCACGCCCGGCTCGTGGATAAACGCCTGCAGCATCGACGGCACGAAGTGCAACGTGGTGATGGCGTGCCGGCCGATGGTTTCGATCAGGCGCGCCGGTTCACGGTGTTCGCCAGGCGCGGCAACCACCAGGCGCGCACCGGTCATCAGCGGCCAGAAGAACTCCCACACCGACACGTCGAAGCTGAACGGGGTTTTCTGCAACACTGCATCACTGGCATCCAGACCATAGGCCTGCTGCATCCAACTCAAACGGTTGACCAACGCACGGTGGCTGTTGCCAGCGCCCTTGGGCTTGCCGGTGGAGCCGGAGGTGTAGATCACATAGGCGAGGTTGAGGGCATGGACCGCCACGGCGGGCGTTTCGCGGCTGTAGCCGTCGAGCCACAGCGCCGGCTGATCCAGGGCAATCACCTGGATACCGGCAGCGGGCAGCGCGGCCAGCAGGCTTTGCTGGCTGAGCAGCAACCGAATGCCGCTGTCTTCGATCATGTAGGCCAGGCGTTCCTGGGGATACTCGGGGTCGAGGGGCACGTAGGCGCCACCGGCCTTGAGAATCGCCAGCAGGCCAATCACCATTTCGACGGAACGCTCGACACAGATTCCCACCAGCACGTCGGGGCCTACGCCCTGCTCGCACAAGGCGTGGGCCAGCTGGTTGGCCCGGCTGTCGAGCTGGGCGTAGGTCAAGGTGGTTGTACTGAATACCAGTGCCGGTGCATCCGGGGTGCGCTGAACCTGGTCTTCGATCAGGTGATGAATTGCGCGTTCAGTTGGGTATGACTCGGCAGTCTGGTTCCAGGTGTGAACCAGCCGGTGCTGTTCTTGGGCATCAAGCATCGACAATTCGCCGATACGCTGTTCGCCATCCACCACCATCGCCTGCAACAGGCTGATCCAGTGTTGGGCCATGCGGTCGATGGTCGGCGCGTCAAACAGGTCATTGGCGTAGGTCAGCGCGGCGTGCAGGGTGCCGGATTTTTCATAAGTGTCCAGGGTCAGGTCGAACTGCGTGGTGCGGCCTTGCCATTCCACCAGGGCCAGCTCCAGGCAGGACGCGGTACTGACCGAAGCGATGTCGGCGACGACCGGCTGGTGGTTGTACATCACCTGGAACAGCGGCGTGTGACTCAGGTTGCGCTCGATTTTCAGCGCTTCTACCAGGCGCTCGAAGGGCAATTCCTGATGGGCCTGGGCACCCAGGGCGTGCTCCTTGATGCCTTGCAACAGCTCGGTGACGCGGGTTTGCCCGCTCAGTTCGGTGCGCAACACCTGAGTGTTGACGAAGAAACCGATCAGCCCTTCGACTTCAGTGCGGTTGCGATTGGCAATCGGCACGCCGACGCGGATATCACCCTGGCCCGTATAGCGATGCAGCAGCACATTGAACGCGCCCAGCAGCAGCATGAACAAAGTGACGTTGTGTTTTTGCGCGCAACTGCGCAGTTGCGCCGCCAATGCCGGATCAATCGCGAAGTTATGCCGCGTGCCTTGATGGCTGGGCATCGCCGGGCGTGGGTGGTCGGTGGGCAGTTCCAGTACCGGATGCTCGTCGCCCAGGCGCGCCTGCCAGTATTCCAACTGGCGCGCCTGCTCCCCCGCTTCCAGCCAGCGCCGTTGCCACAGGGCATAGTCGCTGTACTGGATCGGCAGCGCCGGCAATTGCGGTTCTTGGTTGCGCTCATGGGCGTCATAGCAACGAATGAACTCGTCGATCAGCACGTTCATCGACCAACCATCAGAGACGATGTGATGCAGGGTCAGCAGCAGCACGTGCTCTTGATCGGCGAGTTTGAGCAGTTGCACGCGCAGCAGCGGGCCGTGCTCCAGGTCGAACGGCAACAGGGACTGGCGGGTAGCGGCGTCGCTGACGGCCTGCTCGCGCTCGGCGGCTGGCAAGGCGCTGACGTCCAACTGCTCGACATTCACCGCCGGTTCTACCGCCACCTGCGTCAAGCGCTCGTCGGCCTGACGCTGGAACACGGTGCGCAGGGTTTCGTGACGCGCCACCAGGCTGGCGAACGCCTGCTCCATCGCAGGCAGGCTCAGCGCGCCGGTCAAGCGCACCGCGCCAGGCAAATTGTAGGCGCCACTGGCCGGGTCCAATTGCCAGAGAAACCACATGCGCTGCTGCGCGTAGGAAAGCGCCTGGCGATCCTCAACCTCCACCCCTGCCGGTATCGGAAACCTGGAAAAATCCACGCCCTCTTTCTGCAGGGCTTGCAGGAACAGTTGGCGTTTTTCCAGGGGTAGCCCGATAAACCGGCGAGCAAGTTTCAAGGAGTCTTCAGCATTCATTTCTTCGAATCCGGGGCAATAGGCGGGAAGCACAAAGGCACGTCGTCCCTATAAAACGAACCGGGAAGGGAAAAATTAGCGGGGGGATAGGCGGCCGTTATCCGCGGGGAATGCGGGCTGGCGGGAAACGTCCTACGAAAAAAAAGCGTGCGCGGCCGATATTTTCAGCGATGCGTAAGATTCAGGCTTGCCGAGGCCAAGTTATCCAGCCGTTTAAGTGAGGAAAATCCGCACAATGAATCGCCAACTGCAACACAAAGGCTATAGAGGCTCGGTTGAACACAGCGCAGCCGTAAATGATTTTCTTGACCGGGAGTGCTCCGTAGCCCCTTCATCCTAAACGCCGGTAACCCAATGCAGCCGAGCACAACACCACCGCCCCCGCCGCCAGCGCCACCCAGAATCCACTGGTCGCGCCGAAATGATCGATCATCCAACCAGAACTGGCGGCGCCGATAGCAACGCCGATGCTCAACCCGGTGATCAGCCAGGTCATGCCTTCGGTGAGGCGGCTGGGCGCAACGATCTGCTCGACCATGGCCATCGACACGATCAAGGTGGGCGCAAAGAACAGGCCGGAGATAAATATGGCGACGGCCAGGGCGGGGATGTTGCTCACCAACAACAAGGGCAAGGTAGTCAACGCCGTGGCCACGCCGCAGAACAGGAACTGACGCGGCAACGGCGCCTTGAGCTTGAGGGCCCCGAAGGCCAATCCGGCCAGGCACGAACCGATGGCGTACACCGACAGCACAATACTCGCCGCCGCCGGCTGGCCCTGATGCTGGGCGAACGCCACACTGACCACGTCCACCACGCCAACGATCACGCCCATGGCCAGCAGCAAGGTCATCAGGATCAAAACCGCAGGGGAAGCGATCAGCCAGCGGCCATGCGCGCCGTGGTGCTCGTGTATGGGTGGCTCGGTTTGCCGCTGCAATACAAAGGTGGTGACGCCCACCGCCAGCAACAACGCCGCCACCAATGGGCCGGCTTCAGGGAACAGCACCACGCTCAGGCCCACAGAGATGGGTGGGCCGATAATAAAGCACACCTCATCCAGCACCGACTCCAGAGCAAACGCGGTTTGCAGCCTGGGCTGGCCGCGGTACAACTCGGTCCAGCGCGCCCGCACCATGGCGGACATATTGGGCATGCAGCCGGCCAGCGCAGCAAACAGGAACAGCGTCCAGCTTGGTGCCTGCAAACGCGTACACAGCAACAACATCAATAGCGCCCCGCCGCCGATCAGTGCGGCTATCGGCAGGACCTTGCCCTGGCCGTAGCGGTCCACCCAACGCGACACTTGCGGCGCACAAAACGCCGTGGCCAGGGCAAACACCGCCGCCACCGACCCCGCCAGCCCATAACCGCCATGGACTTGGGCGAGCATAGTGATCAGGCCGATACCGGTCATCGAGATTGGCATACGCGCCAACATGCCTGCGAGCACAAAGGCTCGGGCGCCTGGGACCTGGAATAATTCGGCGTAAGGGTTTGCCATCCTGCGTAACCTCTTGCTCAAGCCGCGGCCTTGCTATCTGAAGCGATCCGGGCAGAATACATACGGTGCGTATGTGAGGGATCATGCTTCGCATACGCACCGTATGTCAATCACCAACCGATGAGACTTCCATGAGCCGAGCCCGTGCCGAAATGATCGAAGAGACTCGCGCCCGCCTGATCGCAAGTGCGCGCCGGGCATTCGCCACCCAAGGCTATGCCCATACCTCGATGGATGACTTTACCGCTCAAGCCGGGCTGACGCGCGGTGCGTTGTACCATCACTTTGGTGACAAAAAAGGCTTGCTGGCAGCCGTAGTCGCCCAGCTCGACAGCGAGATGGACGAGCGCTTGCAACGCATCAGCGCGCAGGCCACAGAGGTGTGGAGCGGGTTTTGCGAACGCTGCCGAGCTTATCTGCGCATGGCCCAGGATCCGGAAATCCAGCGCATTGTGTTGCAGGATGCGCCAGCGGTGCTGGGGGATACCGGCTCACAACATCACTGTGTTGAGTCGTTGCGCCAACTCCTGGAAGCCCTGATGCAAGCCGGATGGGTCGCGCCGGCACCCAGCCAGGCACTGGCGCAGTTGATCAACGGCAGCCTGGTCAACACGGCGTTGTGGATCGCCCGGGATGCACACCCGGGCGCGCGGCTGGAGGAAGGCTTGCAAGGCCTGGAGGTGTTATTGCGCGGGCTTAGCCTCAAACCAACCGCTTGATCTGCTTATGCCGCCATACCAGCCGGTAATACGCGGTCTGCAATACCAGCATCGCTAGGTAGGTCACCGGGAACGCCATCCACACCCCCTCCAACCCGAAGTGTGCGTTGAACAGATAAGCCATCGGCAGCTCCACGCAGAGCACGCAGAAAATCGAGATCGCCACCGGCATCAGCACCACGCCGCTGGCGCGCATGATGCCGCCGATCACCGCCTGGAAGCCGAACACCAGGATGCTCCAGAGCATGATGTGCAGCAGGTGTTCGGCTCTGATCCGGGCGCTGTCGTCAGTGATGAACAGCCCCAGCAACCAGTGCGACAACCCATAACCGAGCACAATCAGGCCACCGGTCAGGCACAGGTTGATCACCAACCCCGTGCGCAGGATCGGCCCGATGCGCTCCAGACGCCCGGCGCCGATCGCCTGGGCACCGAGGATCGAGGCGGTGATGGCAATCGACAGCGCCGGGAACTGCACGTAGTTGACGATCTGCGTCACTGCGCCATAAGCCGCCGTGGCCTGGGAGCCGTGGCTATTGACCAGGGCCAGGATGACCAATTCCGACAACGACAACACCACCATCTGCAAGCCTGTCGGCAGGCCGATGCGCAGCACTTTACCGAGGATGACGCGGTCCAGGCGTAAAGCCGCGAGCAGCTCGCGATCCGGTGCCATCACATGGTTTTTATGCCGCAGGCGCAGGACCAGAAACAGCATGGCCAACGCATTACCCACCAAACCTGCGTACACCGCACTCTGGATGCCCAGGGGCGGCAGGCCGATCCAGCCGCGAATCAGCGCTGGCGTCAGCAGCAAGCCCACCAGGGTCGAAACCATTAACGCCAGCAACGGCGAAATCGTATCGCTCACCCCACGCAGCAATTGGGTATAGAGGATGAACACCAGTAACAGCGGCATGATCAACATCATCATCTGGGCATAGCCCACCGCATCGTCGAGCACATCCAGCGGCGTGCCCAATGCCTGCAGCGCCGGCCGTGCAAACAGGCTGCCGAGCACCGCAGCAATCAGGCCCACCAGTGCGCCCAAGGCCAGAGTGGCGCCAGTAATCGCCTTGACCATGCCCGTCTCCCGGGCACCCCACGCCTGGCCGATCAACACCGAGGCGCCCGCCCCCAGGCCGATCACCAGGGCGATGAAGAAAAACACGATGGGGAACATCCCCGACACCGCCGCCAAAGCCTGGGTGCCGAGCATTTGCCCGACATAGATACCGTTGAGGGTGCCGGAAAAGCTTTGCAGAAAATTGGACAGCACCATCGGTGCCAGAAAGATCAGATAGATCTGCCACAGCGGGCGTTGCAAAGGGGTCAGCATGAAAAATGGGACCTCGAATAACGAAAGCGTCGCAGGGTTATACCGTAAGTGGATCCAATGCTAATGCGCTTTAGCAAAGATCACTCATCCACCAAACGTCTGCGACGGCCTGCGCAACGTAGGGTCGAACGGGTTGATGCGTGGCCCGATTGCTGCAGCTTCGCGCTTGAGCAATTCCACCACCATCGGCAATCGGCTTGGCCCCAGGCGGTCACTGATGGTCGCCACACTCAACGCTGCGACCGCATGCCCCTCGCGGTTGAGGATCGGCACTGCCAACCCCGCCATACCTTCCAGCACCCCGGTGTTGCGTGCCGCGTAGCCCAAATTGCGAACGTTCTCAACTTCGGAGCGCAGCAGCACTTCGTCATACAAATGAAAATCCTTGAGCCGTGGCAGGTTGTAGCGGATGACCGTCTCGCGCTCTTCCTGCGGCAGAAAGGCCAGAATTGCCAGGCTGCCCTGCCCTACCCCCAGGGCTACGCGCCCGCCGATATCACCGGTGAAGGTACGAATCGGGTACGGGCCTTCGCTGCGGTCCAGGCAAATGGCGTCGAAGCCGCTGCGAGCCAGCAGGAACAGCGAATCTCCCAACGATGCACTCAGGCGCAACAGGCTTGGGCGCACCAGATCGCGCAGGTTGCCAGTCTTGCCGGCATTGGCGGCCAACGCAAAGAACTCCAGGCTCAGGCGATAGCGTTTACTGCGCGCATCCTGCTCGACCATGCCTTCATCCATCAGGCTGCGTAGCAAGCGGTGAGTGGTGGGCTGGGAGAGGCCAACGCGTTGGGCGAGCTGGGTGACACGTTCGCCTCCCTCGGGCACTTCACCCAGAGCACGTAGTAAGGCAAACACGCGGGATACGCCACCAGCACCGACTTCCTTGCCGTTGCTATTCCGCTGAATGGAATCCATATCACTCGATATCAACATAAATTCTGCTCAGTGAATAAATCTTAAAATAGTAGTCCGCTGAATGAAATTCCATCTTCCGCCCATCCTAGTCTTCGCTCTAATCTGCGTCCACAGGGGCGAAACGAACAACAACTGGCAGCCGACTCAAGATCGAGCGTCAACGCACCGGCAACACTCTTTTCGCATCTGCCCAAAACAAAAAAACGCGCTTCGGCGCGGCGGAATAAAAGGTGGATCGCAGACATGGCATTTCTCCAACTCAACGCCTTGAGTAAACGCTACGGCGCCGTTGATGCAGTAGTTGCCACCGACCTCGCGGTGGAAAAAGGCGAATTCGTTTCCCTGCTTGGTCCTTCGGGCTGCGGCAAGACCACCACCCTGCAAATGATCGCCGGCTTTGTCGAGGTGAGCAGCGGCCAGATCCTGCTCGATGGTCGCGACATCACCCGTGCCAAGCCTGCCAGTCGTGGCCTGGGCGTGGTGTTCCAAAGTTATGCGCTGTTTCCCCATATGAGCGTGCGCGACAACGTCGCCTTCGGCTTGAAGATGCGCAAGGTACCGGCCACCGAGATCGCAAGCCTCGTCAAGACCGTACTCGAACTGGTGCGTCTGGCCCCCCATGCCGAACGCTACCCTCGGGAACTCTCCGGCGGCCAACGCCAACGCGTCGCGCTGGCCCGTGCATTGGTGATCGAGCCACCGGTTCTGCTGTTGGATGAACCGTTGTCCAACCTTGACGCCAACCTGCGTGAAGAGATGCAGTTCGAGATCCGCCGCATTCAATGTGCGGTGGGCATCACCACCTTAATGGTCACCCACGACCAGGCCGAAGCGCTCTCCATCAGCGATCGCGTGGTCGTGATGCAGGCCGGGCGCGTGACCCAGATCGACGCGCCATACAAACTCTATGAACACCCGCGCACGCGCTTCATCTCTGACTTTGTCGGCAAGGCCAACCTGCTGGCCGGCGACTACGACGCGCTCGGTGTCCCCCAAGTGCGTCACCAGGGCGGCGCTGGCCAACTGACCCTGAGCCTGCGTCCGGAAAAGATCCAATTGGTACAAGCAGGTTCAGGCCGCGTGCAAGGCCAGGTGCTCGACCGCTACTTTTTCGGCAGCCAATGGTTGTATCGCATCCATACCCCCCTTGGCGAAATTACCGTGGTGCGCGGCAACGATGGCAGCGCACCGCTTTGCAACGGCGCGGCAGTGGGCCTGCAATGGCAAGCGGATTTGCTACGGGTACTGGCGGCCGATGAGGTGCACCCATGAATCGCGGCTACCTGCTCTCGTTGCCGGCATTGGTGCTGTTTGGCGGGTTACTGATCCTGCCATTGGCCTTGACGCTGGTACTGTCCTTCAACGTGTTCGATTACCAGGTGGGTGTAAAGGCCGATCAGTGGACCCTGGCCCACTACCAGGCATTGTTGAGCGATGCCTATTTCTACGAGATCTTCTGGCGCACCTTCTGGATCAGTGCGCTGGTAACGTTGCTGTGCGTGGTGATCGGGGTACCGGAGGCGTACATCCTCAGCCGCATGGGTACGCCGTGGCGGTCGGTCTTCCTGATCCTGATCCTCACACCGCTTCTGATTTCCGTGGTGGTACGCGCGTTTGGCTGGAGCTTGCTGCTCGGCGCCGATGGCCTGGTCAACCAGGTGATCCAGGCCGTCGGCGGGCGCCCGGTGAAGCTGCTGTATACGCCGTTCGCCGTGATCATCGCGCTCGTGCACGTGATGCTGCCGTTCATGATCATCCCGGTATGGACCTCCCTGCAAAAGCTCGACCCCTCGGCGGAACAAGCAGCGCTGTCTCTGGGCGCAAGCCAGGCCACGGTGATGCGCAAGATCGTGTTGCCGCAAGTGATGCCCGGCGTGCTGTCCGGCACCTTGATCGTGTTCGGCCTGGCCGCCAGTTCGTTCGCAATCCCAGGGTTGCTGGGCGGGCGGCGTCTGAAAATGGTCGCCACTGTGGTGTATGACCAATACCTCTCGGAACTCAACTGGCCCATGGGCGCGACCATTGCGGTGGTGCTGCTGTTGGTCAATCTACTGATCATGCTGAGCTGGAACCGCATGGTCGAAGGCCGCTATAAAAAGTCCCTGGGGGTTTAAGCGCATGTCCAGAAACGGTCCTTTGGCCCTCGGTTTCCATGGTTTGGTGGTGCTGTTCATGATGGCGCCGCTGGTGGTGGTGTGCCTGGTGGCGTTCACCCCGGAAAACACCTTGAGCCTGCCCACATCGGGCTTTTCCCTGCGCTGGTTTCGCGCCGTATTCGAGCGCGCCGACTTCATCCAGGCCTTCTATAACAGCCTGATCCTGGCGTTTACCGCCGCGTCCCTGGCGACCTTGATCGCGGTACCGGCGGCCTTGGCGATCAGTCGCTATACGTTCCCCGGGCGCAACTTTTTCAGTGCACTGTTTCTGTCGCCAATCATCATCCCGCACCTGGTGCTGGGCGTGGCGATGCTGCGCCTGTTTGCGTTGATGGGCGTTAATGGCAGCTTTACCTGGCTGATGCTGGCACACGTGGTGATCATCACTCCCTATGTACTGCGCCTGGTGCTGGCGGCAGCGATCGGGATTGATCGCAGTGCCGAGCAGGCCGCCGAATCCCTCGGAGCCGGGCGCTTTACGTTGTTCCGGCAAATCACCTTGCCGATGATTTTGCCTGGGGTGGCCGGTGGTTGGTTGCTGGCGTTCATCAACAGTTTCGATGAGGTGACCCTGTCGATCTTCGTCAGTTCACCGGCCACACAAACCCTGCCGGTGCGCATGTACGTGTATGCCACTGAGTCCATCGATCCAATGATGGCGGCGGTATCGGCGCTGGTGATTGCACTCACCGCAGCGACCATGATTCTGCTCGATCGGGTCTACGGCCTGGACCGTGTACTGGTGGGGAAACACTGATGGCGCTGTTCAAGCGACTGACCGAAACCCAGCGCCCAGCCCTGGCGTTCACCCTTGATGGGCAGCCGGCCACCGGGCTGCTCGGCGATACCTTGCTGACTGCCATGCTGACCTGCGCCGACCATCTGCGCGGCAGCGATTTCAGCGCCGAACGCCGCGCCGGTTTTTGCCTGATGGGGGCGTGCCAGGATTGTTGGGTACGGCTTGCCGATGGGCGACGCGTACGGGCCTGCTCGACGTTGCTCGAAGAAGGTCACGCGATCAGCCGCGATCCAGGACGGCAGCCATGAAGCCCGTGGCAATTGTAGGCGCAGGCCCAGCGGGCATCGCTGCCGCACGTACGCTGCTCGATCACGGCATAAAACCCTGCTTGATCGATGAGAACCTGCGCGGCGGCGGGCAGATATATCGGCGCCAACCGGCAAACTTCCAGCGCTCGGCCAAACAACTCTACGGCTTTGAAGCGAGCAAGGCGCAGACCGTGCATCGCATCATGGACGAGCTTGCGCCGTTGATCGACTACCGGCCGCAAACCCTGGTATGGAACGCCGAGGACAACCGTCTCGACCTGCTCACCAGTGGTCGCATCGACAGCGTTGAGTATTCGCGCATCATTGTCGCCACCGGCGCCACCGACCGTATCCTGCCGGTGCCGGGCTGGACCTTGCCGGGCGTCTACAGCCTGGGCGCGGCGCAAATCGCCTTGAAGTACCAGGGCTGCGCAATTGGCGAACGCGTAGTGTTTTGTGGTTCCGGGCCACTGCTCTATCTCGTCGCTTATCAATATGCCCAGGCGGGCGCCAAGGTGTTGGCCGTGCTCGACAGTGCGCCGTTCAGTGCCCAATGTCGCGCATTACCGGCGTTGCTCAGGCAACCGGCGACCCTGGCAAAGGGTTTGTATTACCGTGCTTGGCTGGCGGCCCATGGGATTGCCGTGCATCAGGGCGCAACGCTGTCGCAGATCGATGGAGAGCAACGGGTCCACGGCATTCGCTGGGGCGAACAGACACTGGAATGCGATGCGGTGGCCTTCGCGCATGCCCTGCGCAGCGAAACGCAGCTAGCGGATTTACTCGGCTGTGACTTTGCCTGGAATAATCTCAACCGCGCCTGGTTGCCGCAGCGGGACTGCGCTGGGCGCAGCAGCGTCGAGGCGGTGTATCTGGCTGGCGATGGCGCAGGGATCATGGGCGCGGATGCGGCGCAGATGGCTGGCGAATGTGCGGCGTTGGCGCTGCTGGAGGATGCCGGCATTACGGTCGATCAGCACCGCCAGGATACGCTGCAGAAGCAGTTGGCGAGGATCCAGGGCTTTCGTCAGGGCCTGGAAACCGCGTTCCCTTTCCCCGAACAATGGGCTGTGCAAGCCCCCGACGAACTGATTCTGTGCCGCTGCGAAGAGGTCAGCGTCGGTGAAGTGCGGGCAGTAGTGGATGAGGGTCACTGGGAAATAAATCGGGTCAAAGCCCATTGCCGCATTGGCATGGGCCGCTGTCAGGGACGGATGTGCGGGTTGGCGACGGCGGAAATTGTCGCCCAGCGCAGCGGGCGTGGCATCGAACAAGTCGGACGCCTGCGGGGCCAAGCGCCGATCAAGCCGCTGCCGTTTGGCGTGGAGGGGCAACCATGATCGACGTCATCGTCCTGGGCGGCGGGATTGTCGGCGCTTCGGCAGCTTTGACACTCGCGCGAAAAGGCCAGCGGGTGGCGCTGGTGGAACGGGATTTTTGTGGCTCGCACTCCAGCGGCGTCAATTATGGCGGCGTGCGCCGCCAGGGCCGGCCCTTGCATCAGTTACCGTTGTCCCAGCGCGCCCATCAACTGTGGGCCGACTTGCCAGGCTTGATTGGCATTAGTGGCGAGTACGTGCGCTGCGGGCATTTGAAGCTGGCGCGCAGCCCGGCAGATTTTGCTGCGCTGCATGCGTATGCCGAAAAAACCCGTGGCTTCGACCTGGGCTTGCAGCTGTTGGATCGCACTGAGTTGCGCGGGCGTTTCCCCTGGGTGGGCGACGTGGCAGTGGGTGCCTCCTTGTGCCCGGAAGACGGACATGCCAACCCGCGACTAGTGGCCCCGGCCTTCGCCCGTGCCGCCCTACGCCACGGCGCCGAGGTGTACGAGCAAGCCGAAGTGATCCGCATCGAGCACAACAGCCAACAGTTCCAGGTGCACTGTGCCAATGGCTTGCATCTGCAAGCCCCCTGGCTGCTCAACTGCGCCGGTGCCTGGGCCGGCAGTGTCGCTGCACAGTTTGACGAGCCAGTACCGCTTACCTCGGCGCACCCGGCGATGCTGGTCACCGAACCACTGCCGGTGGTGATGACTGTCAGTACGGGTGTCGAGGGCGGAGGGGTCTATGCGCGGCAAGTCGCCAGGGGCAACTGCATCCTCGGCGGCGGTCGCGGCTTTGCCCTCGGCCCACAGCAAGCCAGGCCAGGTCAGGCCGCGCTGCTGGAAATTCTGCGCAATGCCAGCGAACTCTATCCATTTCTCAAGGGTGCCCAGGCGATACGGACCTGGAGCGGCACCGAAGGTTACTTGCCCGATCACGAACCGGTGATCGGCCCCAGCAGCACCCAACCTGGCCTGCTCCACGGTTTCGGCTTCGCCGGGGCCGGGTTCCAGCTCGGCCCCGCAGTCGGCGAAGCCCTGGCAGAGATTGTCTGCGCAGGGGCCAGCCGCCAGCCCATCGAAGCGTTTTCCATCCGTCGTTTCCAAGCCTGAGAGGAAAAACATCCATGTACTCACGCATCGCTTTATCCTGCTTGTCCCTCGCCTTGCTCACCGGCACCGCCCATGCCGCCCCCACGCTGTACCTGGGCATGAACGGCGGTACCATGGAACGGGTGTACGCCGACAAGGTGCTGCCCGCCTTCGAGAAAGCCAACAACGTCAAGGTGGTGATCGTACCCGGCACCTCCTCGGACATCCTTGCCAAGGTCCAGGCCAACAAGGCCAACCCGCAGATGCACGTCATGTTCCTCGACGACGGCATCATGTACCGCGCGATCTCCATGGGTCTGTGCGACAAGCTCACGCCAAGCCCGACCCTGGAGCAGATCCCGGCCAAGGCCAGAATCAAGGACGAAGCCGTGGCCGTAACACTGGGCGTCACCGGCCTGGGTTACAACGCCAAGATGTTCAAGGACAAGGGCTGGTCCGCGCCCACCTCGTGGATGGACCTGGCCGACCCGCGTTTCAAGGACAAAGTGGTGTTCCAGTCCCTGGCCTCCTCCACCTTTGGCCTGCACGGTTTCCTGATGTTCAACCGCATCCAGGGTGGCGATGAAACCAATGTAGAACCGGGCTTCAAAGCCTGGCCTACCAGCGTCGGCCCCAACGTACTGGAATACATCGCCAGCTCCGCGAAAATCTCCGAGATGGTGCAAACCGACGAAGCCGCACTCTTCCCCCTGACGCCGACCCAGGTCGCCACGCAGAAGCTGTTGGGCATACCCATGGAATATGCGCAGCCCAAGGAAGGCGCGGTGGTTCTCAACGTGGCCGAGTGCGTGATCGCCCGCAATGACCAGCCGGAACTGGCGCAGAAACTCGCGGCGTTCTTGCTGACCGCTGAGGCCCAGGCGCCGGCGCTGGAGGACGGCGACCAGATTCCGTCGAACCCGACGACGCCCACCACCGAAAAGACTCGGGCACAGGTGGAAGCCATGCAGGGTTACTTGCAGACGGCGATTTCAATTGATTGGGACCAGGTTAACCAGGCGAGGCCGGAATGGAATGCGCGGTGGAGTCGCTCGATTGAGCGTTGAGGCTTGAGCGCTGCGCAATCGCGGCCAGCTCATCACGGGTGCTACTGATGACAGCACCCGCCTTGAGCAACTCATTGACCGCCTGTACACCCCCCTCCTCGCTGATGCTGCGGCACGCCGGCAGGTGCAAGACCACTTGCAATCCGGCCTGGAGCAACTGCAACGCAGTGGTCTTGACGCAGTAGTCCAAAGCCAGGCCGCCGACGATCACACGCACCACCCCTCGGGCCTTGAGGTACTCGATGACGCCGGTGGACAGTTTGTCGTGCAGGTCGTGGTAGCAGGCGCCATAAGGGTGCAGGTCGGGTTCGACGCCCTTCCAGATGAAGTAGTCATAGTCATAAGGCGCTGGCAGTTCGTCGAGCAACGTGAAGCCTTCGGTACCCGGCACGCAGTGGCTGACCCAGGTGACATCGGCGTGGGCAAGGCCAGTGGGCTGCAACATCTGGCTGTGCTGCGCGACCACCCAAGGGGCGTGCGGGGTGTGGGCGTCCTTGCTGCCGATGCGATGACCGGCGAGGCTGGCCATGTAGTTGAGTTCGGCGCCAATGCGGTCGCCTCCGACCACCGGCAATTCGTTGGGGCACAAAGGCGTGAAGCTTTTCTGCGCGTCGACGTCGAATGAGGCGATGGCGGTTTTCGCAAGGGTCATGGTGATTCTCCGGTGGCAGGCCCCAGGTGACGGAGTGTCAGTCACTTTATAGATGGCTGGCAACACCGCCATGGGTACAAGTCGAATCGTCGCACCGACCCTCCCATGTTTTTAACGGTGCGAGGCTTCAGTTCATCCAGTTGCCGCCATCCACGTTGTAGGTCTGGGCCACCACATAATCGGCTTCCTTCGACGCCAGGAAGATCGCCATTCCGGTCAGATCTTGCGCCGTGCCCATGCGCCCGAACGGTACCTCATCCCCTACCCGCTTTTTCTTCTCGCCAGGTGCCAGCCCCTCATGCCTGGCAAACAGCGCATCAACGGCGTCCCAGTGCTCGCCGTCCACTACGCCCGGGGCGATGGCATTGACGTTGATGCCCTGCTTGATCAGGTTCAACCCCGCCGATTGCGTCAGGCTGATCACCGCCGCCTTGGTCGCACAATAGACGGCTACCAACGGCTCACCCCGCCGTCCGGCCTGGCTGGCCATGTTGATGATCTTGCCGCCATGGCCCTGGCTGATCATCTGCCGCGCCGCGGCTTGTAGCGTGAACAGGGTGCCGGCGACGTTGATCGAGAACAGCCGCTCAAAGCTGTCGCGGGTAATGTCGACAATAGGTGCCAGGTCGAACAGCGCAGCATTGTTGATCAGGATATCCAGCTTGCCGGCATGGGCCACGACCGCGGCGATGGCGGCGTCGATGCAAGCTTGATCGGTGACGTCCATCGCCACGGCATAAGCCTGGGGGCCCAATTCGGCAGCGGTGGCCTGGGCGCGTTGCAGATTGATGTCGGCAATGGCAACGGTAGCGCCTTCAGCAATATAGGCCTGGGCAAACGCTCGGCCGATACCCCGCGCCGATCCGGTGATCAACGCGCTTTTACCTTCGAGTCGTTTCATCGCGGTGTCCTGTAAAAATGAGTTCGGGTCGCCGGCACATTGCACCTGTTGTTTTTGTGGGCGTGCCTCGATTACAGCAGCTCGGCCTGGCCCTCACAAACGACTGGCGACTGCGCGGCTGATACTTTTTTGACCTCAAGCCCAGGATCAAAAAAGTACCAGTGCAAGGCAAAACCGGGGTAGCACACTGATTGCCGGTGCGCGTATTTTGAGTCCATTGCACAACCACAAGAGGCAGCACCATGCCCATCAGCTGCACCAGCCTGTTCGAGCACCGCCCTGCGGAGCTTGAAGTGATCCTGCCCGAACCGGAGCATGGTTTTCGCTGGTTCGAACATGACTATCCCTATGAACTGGCGCGCTGGAACCATCATCCCGAGTTCGAGATTCACCTGATCCGCCAGGGCAGCGGCAAGCTGGTGGCGGGCGACTATATTGGTGCGTTTGGCGCCGGTCATGTCGCGTTGATCGGCCCTGACCTGCCCCACGACTGGATCGGCGACCTGGCGCCGGGCGAATACCTGAGCGGCCGCGACGTGGTGCTGCAGTTCGACGGCGCCGCCCTCCTCGCCCTGCGCACCACCCTGCCTGAGCTCGGCGATCTACAACCGTTGTTTGAACGGGCGCGATGCGGCCTTGAATTCAGCGGCGAAGCAGCAACGAGTGCGGCACGGCTGATGGAGGCCATCGGCAGCGCCCATGGCCTGCAACGCCTGACCCTGTTCCTGCAGCTGCTCGACACCCTGAAGAACGCCTCGCCCACACAGGCCAAGACCCTGGCCAGCCCGTACTACGCACCCACCCTGGATGCACGCAGCGCCGATCGCATCAACAAAGCCTTCGATTACCTGATGCGCGAACTGACCGGCGACGTGCGCCTATCGGACATTGCGCGGCAATTGGAGATGAGCGAGCCGGGCTTCTCGCGTTTTTTCAAGCGCAACACCGGCCACGGTTTTATCGACCTGATGCGCAAGTTCCGCGTGCAACGTGCCTGCCGGTTGTTGTTGCAAAGCCAGATGTCGGTGGCGGATATCTGCTTTGAAGTGGGCTACGCCAACCTGTCCAATTTCAACCGCCATTTTCGCATCGAAATGCATCAGACGCCGAGCGAATACCGGCGGCAGACTGCATTGCATTTATTCAACTCCATCGCCAATCAACCACCACGCGCCAAGCTCACCTATTGACCCAGTGCCTGTTGCGCCAGGCAAGCCACCCGCAACTCAGCCTCGGCGCGTTCGCGTTCCTGATCTTCCAGAAACCAGGCGGCGGACAGCCCAGCGTGAGCCACCACCCATTGCAGCAGACGCGTGCGCGACAGCCCCGCCGCCTGCGTAATCACCTCGACCTGGCGGCTGAAACGCTGCGGGTCGCTAGCAGTAGGCAAATCCGGATTGCAGATCAGGTTGACGTAATCGTAGCCGCGCTCACCCACCACCCGTTTTGGATCAATCGCCAGCCAGCCCCGAGGGCCGAAGTCGAGAATATTGTTGTGATGGATATCTCCGTGCAGCACCACCCTATCCTGTTGCGCCGCCAACAAGGTACGGGCCATCGCCGCGCAATCGCGTAGCACGCCACCTTCGCGCTCGGCGGCGTTCCACAAGGCATTGAACCATTCATCCAGCCCAAGCAAACCCTCGGGCGGCGATGCGCGGGGCGCATGCAGTCGGGCCACGGTAGCGCAGGCGATCTGGCTGGCTTCGTCGTCCTGGCCATTGAGGGCCATGCGCATCAAGGAACCTGGCCCAGTGGCGCGCTCCATCAATACTGCGGTGTGGTCATGGGCAAACACCTGCGCCGCGCCGTCGCCTGCCCACCAACTCAACAAACGACCGCCAAGCTTTTCTTCCGAGGTATGGGCAATTTTCAACATCGCCGCCATGCCTTGCCAGCGCACCGGCAAAAGGTGACTGCCAGGCGTAACGATAGGCTCGCCATCGGCACTCAAGCTCCAGGCGCGCAGATAGTGATCGAACATATGGGTGCTCCAGTGGGTGTGCACAGGATGACATGTAACCCGCTGGTTTTCTGACCAAAGCGTCGGCTAATTCGCATTTTTTCCAAACAGTTCAAGCCATTGGCACAAGTTGGTACAGCCTGTGCAAACGTTTGCGGAACGAACTTGGCAGCCAAGTTCAGCCCTACCCGACGAATCGGGTTAAACCGCGTACGAATAAGGACTTTCAATGCATCCCACCTCTAAGCCTCGTGCTTGCCTTGGTGTTTCCCTGCTACTGGCCGCCGTTACGGGAGTACTCAGTGGCCCCATTTTGGCGCAGCAAAAGCCCGTCGATGATTCAGCCCAGGGCGAAACCCTTAGCCCTGAGGCCAGCCCACCGGCGAAAAAAGGCGTTTACCTGTCGGAGTGGTTCAACCAGGACCTGACGCTGATCGGCAGCAAAGACATCAGCTTCGGCCCCAAGCCCCAGGATGACGTCTACCTGGAGTACGAGTACTTCGGGCGCAAGGGGCCCTTTGAGCTGTACGGCTATATCGACGTGCCGAAGATCCTCACCATCGGTAACAGTAATGACAAAGGTGTATGGGACCATGGCTCGCCGGTATTCATGGAGCATGAACCGCGGATCTCCATCGACTACCTCGCAGGGCGCAGCCTGGCGATCGGCCCGTTCAAGGAGTGGTATGTGGCCTTTGACTGGATCTACGATCACGGCAGCCATAAGGAAAACCGCGCCAATACCCTGTACAGCGGCCTGGGCACCGATATCGACACCCACTCGCGGGTCAACCTGTCGGCCAACTTTTATGGCCGCTACCAGTGGGAAAACTACGGCGCCAGCAATGAATATTCCTGGGATGGCTACCGCGCGCAGATGAAGTACATCGTGCCCATCGGCAAGTTCGACAACGGTGCTTCGCTGACCTATATCGGCTTTACCAACTACGACTTCGGCTCGGACCTGCACAAGGACAACCCGGCGCGCACCGCCAATTCCCTGGTGGCTACCAACGTGTTGCTGTACGCGTTCACCCACCTGCGCTTTACCCTGGTGGGTCGCTACTTTCACAACGGTGGCAACTGGGAAGACGGCAGCGAGTTGAATTTCGGCGAAGGCAACTTCCGCGCCCGCTCTGATGGCTGGGGTTACTACGCCGGCGTGGGTTACCAATTCTGATCAAGGAGCTGTACATGAACGCACTGACTCGTATCTCGCTGGCCGTCGGCCTCGCCCTGCTGCCCCACGTAGTGCTGGCGGATAACCCCGCACCGATCAAGCCCAAGGTGATGTTGATCACCATGTTCGCCCCCGAGGCGCAAACCTGGATCGACCGCCTGGAACTCAAGCAGGAAGTACGCGTGCCAGGGCTGTCTGCCGAGTACCCGGTGATTCGCTGCAACACCCAGGACGTATGCCTGCTGGTAACCGGCATGGGCCAGACCAACGCCGCTGCGTCGACCCTGGCCCTGGCCTTGTCGCCCAAATTCGACCTGCGCCAGAGCTATTTCCTGATCGCCGGTATCGCCGGTATCAGCCCCAAGCACGGCACCATCGGCACCGCCGCCTGGGCCCATTACCTGGTGGAGTTCGGCACCCAGTGGGAGCTGGATTCACGGGATGCGCCCAAGGACTGGCCGACCGGTTATATCGGCATCAACACCAAGGGGCCCAACGAAAAGCCACCGCTGGACTACAAGACCGAAGTATTCGAGCTCAACCCAAAGCTGCAAGCCAAGGCGTTTGCCTTGTCGCACAAGGTGGAGCTGACCGAAAGCAAAGAATCCGCCGCCTGGCGCAAGCACTATCCCGACGCCCCGGCCAACCAGCCGCCGCAAGTCACGCGCTGCGACACGCTGGCGGGCAATACCTGGTTTTCCGGCACCCGCCTGAGCGAACGCGCCGAAGTCTGGACCAAGTTGCTCACCGACAATAAAGGCGAATACTGCACCACCCAGCAGGAGGACAACTCCACTTATGAAGCCCTGCTGCGCGCCAGCCGTGAGGGCCTGGTGGATATCCAGCGCCTGGCCGTGGTGCGCGCAGGCTCCGATTTTGACCGGCCTTATCCGGGTTACAGCGAGGTCGACAACTTGCTCAAGTATGCGGACCAGGGCGGCTTTGTACCGGCACTGGAAAACCTGTACCGCACGGGCAATCCGCTGGTACAGGCGATTGTGAATCAGTGGTCGGCGTGGGAAAAAGGCGTACCCGAGGTCGAGTAAAGATCTGAAGTGGGAGGGGCTTACCCCCTCCCACATTTGCGACGATGTCACGGCAGCAGGATGAATTTGTCCGGGCTGCCGCTGTTCACTTGCTCATAACACTCAACTCCATCAGCCAACGCCACTTCGCGCAGGCCGGTGGGCAACGGCAACAACCCCTCATCAAAGAACCGCCCGAACGCCCCTAACATCACCGCACATTGCTCACAGCTATAGAGCAACGAATTGACGCCTACCACCGTCCCCCCCTTGCGATACAGCGCCAGAGCCGGCAGTTGCACGTGGCCGTCAACCGGTGCGGCAATGATTGCGATACGGCCGAAAGGCGCCAACCCCGCCACTGCTGCGGGCAGCCAGAAACCGCTGGTATCGAAGATCACCTCGGCGCCGCCCTTGAACACGGCGTGCACTTGTACGCCCAGTTCCTGCGGTTGGCCCAGGGCAATCGCCTCCACGCCTTGCGCCTGTAAGACATCCACCTGATCAGGGCGACGCACCGCTGCCAGCACCTGCGCACCACGAAGCTTCGCCAGTGCCAACGCCGCGCTGCCAACGGCACCATTGGCGCCGATCACCAGCAACCGCGTGCCCTTGCCCACACCACTGCGTTCCAGCGCATCCCAGGCCGTGGTATACGGCACGCCAAGGCCCGCGGCCTGGGTGAAGCTCAAGTGACCGGGCTTGGGCGCCACGCCTGTGGCCAATACCCGAAGGTATTGGGCATGGGAGCCGTCAGCAAAAAAGCCCAGGTCGCGACCGGTGCCCCAGACTTCCTGACCGAGCAAGGCTGGCGGACCTTCGACCACCACCCCGGCAAAATCGCGCCCGGGAATGCGCGGCAGCGTGGTGTAGGGAAACCGGCCGAGTACGTTTTTCACATCGCTGGGGTTCAGACCGGCGGCTTTGACCTGGACCAGCACTTCATCGGCAGACGGTACGGGCATGGCAACATCGACCAGGCGCAGGTCGGCGAGGTCGCCACTGGCGCTAAATTGTAGTGCTTTCATTAAAGGCATCCGTCGAAGAAGAAAAGGCTCAGGACAACCAACCGCTGACCAACTGCCGCCCCATGGGCCACAACTGTTCGCCGAGCAGCATGCCCATCAGCCCCACCAGAGCAATGGCCGGCGGTGCGGGCGAACGGAAGCCCAGCGCGCCGTAGATCACGCCGACAAACAGGCCGATGGCCAAGGAAATCAGATAGTTCATGGTGACTACGCCCGGTTGATTGATGGGCTCAGCTTAAGGTGCGACTGGCTTCGGCATCGGCCAAGTGCTTCAGGATTTCGGCCAACCCGTGTACTGCGAAGGCGATACACCCAATTCACGGCGGAACATGTCGCTGAAACTGCTGGGCGAATACCCCAGGGCACGAGCAATGCCGCTCACCGACCGGCCCTGGATCAGTTCCGCCGCCGCCGTCGCCAACTGCACTTGGCGCCGCCACTGCGCGAAGCCCATGCCCAGGTGGTTCTGGAACAACCGCGCCAGGGTGCGCACGCTGGCACCGACAGTTTCGGCGTGCTGCTCGAAAGGGATGTCCAGGGACGGCGCAGCCATGACCGCCCGGCATACACTGCTTAGCCGACGATCAGTCGCCACCGGCATGACGATACGGATTTGCGAGCGGCGTGCCCGTTGCAGCTCCAACAGGGCCAGGCCAACGAGCGCCTCGTAGTAGCCGGCATCGGCGTGATCGACCTGCTCCACTAACGTCACGATCAATTCACGCAATAACCGGCCCACCTCAATCACCTGCACCTGACTGTCCAGCGTCGCCGCCAACGCCGGGCGCAGGTAGATGTTGCGCATCTGCAAGTCGGAGACAACACGGATGCCGTGTTCGACTCCCGGCGGCAACCACACGGCGCGCTGCGGCGCAACTATCAGGGCTTCACGGGGCGTCTCGACCCACATCACGCCGCTCATCGCATAGAGCAACTGGCCCCAATCATGGCGATGGGGTTCCACATACAACCCACGCGGGTACGTGCGTGCCAGGGGCTGCACTGGGACGGCTTGATCGCTGAGGTCGGGGGGCGCAGCCAGGGCCATGGCGGGTATATGTCAATCAAGGGAAAGGCGACCATGGTAAAGACTGGCCGCCGACAAGCGAACTGTTTTTACTCACCCGGCAGGCCCGGGTTGTCCGAGCCTGCAGGTAGATCACGTCAGGTGCGGGCCGACTTGGCGCACTCACAGCCGGTCGCGGCGGCGCAGGGCTCACCGTGGGCATGGTGCTCGGCACAGCCTTGGCAGCAATAACCCTTACCGTCCTTCATGATCGCATCGGCACCCAGTACGCATTTGCAATGTGGGCAAGCACAGGTTTTATCTGGCATGGTCAGACTCCTTCTTCATGGTCGTCCCGGTGCAGCGAACGCCACACCTTAAGCAGTGACTCCACGCAGAGCGCCAAGGTTCAGCGCCGTCAGTCGGCCGCCCGGGTATTGCTGCGGTACATGAACACCAGTGCCAGCGCCAGGCACAGCATCGCCACGATGCGGCTGCCCGACAATTCGATCGCCGGGTTGCCCAGCCAGCCAAAGTTGTCGATCAGCATGCCCATGCCCAATTGCCCGACAATCACCGCCACCGTGGCGACCGCCGTGCCAACCACAGGCACCGCGCCGACCATCACCAGCATGTACACCACGCCGAACAAGGCGCCGGTCAATTGCCATTTCGGCACATCCAGCAGGCTGACGGCGTGGGCCGGCTCGAAGAAGAATATCAACAACGCCGTGGTGAGCGCGCCGACGGCAAAGGTCAGCAGGCTGCTGCGCAATACGCCTACCGCCTGGCCCAGACGCCCGTTGATGGCGGCCTGCACACTCAACACCGCCCCCGCTGCAATCACCACCACCAGTAACATCATCAGATTCATCGTCTTACCCTCGTGCAATCAGAACCAGCGCCGCCACAATCAACGCCAATGCAATCCAGCGCTCGCCATTGACGCGCTTGCGCGCCGTGCCGAACCAGCCGAAGTGGTCGATCAACACACTCTTGCCCACCTGCCCCGACAAAATCGCAATCATGGTCATCGCGATACCGATATGGGGCGTGGCCAGCGTCAACACCACCACGTACATCGGCCCCAAAAGTCCGCCAATCAACTGCCAGCGCGGCAGTTCGGTGAACGCCGGGCCCTTCTGCGGGCCGCTGAACAGCAGCAGTAGAAGGAGAATCGCGGTGCCGACGCCGAAGATGCTCAAGGTCGCCCACAAATGCCCGACCTGCGCGCCCAATGGCCCGAGCAGGCCAGCCTCCAAGGACAGGCCCATGCCCGCCAGAATTACCAACGGCAACAACAGCAACCGCAGAAAATTTTTGTTAGGTCTGGCCTGCGCCACACCTTCGATAGAACGTGCCTGCATAGATCACCTGCGCATCGACAAAGAAAACATGGCGCGCATTATCCGGTGGCCGTACTGTGCGATAAATGGGAGCATACAAACAACACCTTTGCGCAATACGCACAGCCAGGAGAGATGATGCAGAGTTTGAATGAGCTGAGTTTCAAGGCGCTGCGCCTGTTCGTCGCCGTGCTGGACCATGGCAGTTTTTCCGAAGTGGCCCGCCGAGAAAGCCTGGCGCCCTCCTCCATTTCGCGGCAAATTCAACTGATGGAACAGGCCCTCGGCCAGCAATTGCTGTACCGCCACACCCGCGCCGTAAGCCCCACCGAAGCCGGGCGCCTGCTGGGGCGTCACGCGCGGCTGGTACTGGAGCAGTTGGAAACGGCGAACCAAGCCCTGCAGGAACAAGACAGTGAGCCCAGCGGGCTGGTGCGTATCAACGCGCCGATGGTATTCGGCCAGCGCCACCTTTCACCGTGGTTGGGGCAACTGTGCCGGCGCTACCCGAAGCTGCAACTGGATATCCAGCAAACCGACACCTTCGTCGACCCACTGCAAGACGGCACCGACCTGCTGTTTCGCATTGGCGTGCTCAATGATTCGGGTATGCAGGCACGCATCTTCGCGCCCCAGCGCTTTCGCATCGCCGCAAGCCCCGCCTACCTGGCGCAACACGGCACGCCGCGCCACCCCGACGAACTGGTCGACCACCACTGCCTGGCCTACAAAGGCATCACGGGCCAGCAACGCTGGTTCTTCCGGCGCGGCCAAAGTGACTGGACCTCCTACAGCGTCAAGGGCCCGATCACCGGCAACCACGCCGACACCCTGACCCACGCCGCCGAACAGGGCCTGGGCCTGGTGGTGTTTCCGTCCTGGCTGATTGGCGAAAGCCTGCGCGCCGGCAGTTTGCAGGCCGTGCTGACTGAATATGAAGTGGCGACCACCCTGGAGCCCCAGCAGATAGCCGCACTGTGGCCGGGCAGCCGGAGATTGTCGTTGAAAGTGCGTACGGTGATCGACTATTTCGTGGAGTGTTTTGGGACGGTGCCGTATTGGGATCGGCAGATCAAAACAACCACTGCCCAATCAACCACGCATTCGCCCCACTGATCACCGCGAACAGGAACCACGCCAACAGCCGCGTGGGCAGTCGATTGACGAAAGGCCCCATCAACTGCTTGTCACCGGTCATGCGAATCAGTGGATACAGCGCGAACGGCAACTGCAGGCTGAGTACCACCTGGCTGAGAATCAGCAGCTTGCCAATGGCATCGTCGCCCATCAGCCATACCCCAAGGAACGCCGGGATCAACGCCAGTCCGCGAGTGATCAGGCGGCGTTGCCAGCAGGGTATGCGCAGGTTCAGGTAGCCCTCCATGATCACTTGCCCGGCAATGGTGCCGGTAAAGGTCGAACTCTGCCCCGATGCCAGCAACGCGATACCGAACAGGATGCTGGCGAAGGCGCCACCTACCAGTGGGTCGAGCAGGTGATAGGCGTCCTGGATTTCCACCACATCGGTATGGCCCGTCTTGTAGAACGCCGCAGCGGCCAGCACCAGGATCGCTGCGTTGACCAACAGGGCCAGGGCCAGGGAACCGATGGTGTCGATACGCGCCAGCTTGACCGCGTCCTGCTTGCTCGCCAGGTCCTTGCCGATCAGGCGCGTCTGCACGATGGAGGTGTGCAGGTAGAGGTTATGGGGCATGACCGTGGCGCCAAGGATGCCGATTGCCAGGTACAACGGCGCCGCGTCGCTGATCGCCGACAGTGAAGGCGTGAAACCGCTGAGCACGTCGGGCCAGTAGGGTTTGATCAGCACCAGTTCGATAAAGAAGCACACGCCGATGGTCGCCACCAGCGCCAGCATGATCGCTTCAAGGCGGCGGAAGCCGCGGTTTTGCAGGGCCAGGATCAACAGCGTGTCGAAGGCGGTGATGACAATGCCGGTGGTCAGCGACACGCCAAGCAGCAGGTGAAACGCCAGGGCGCAACCGAGCACTTCGGCAAGATCGGTGGCGATGATGGAGATTTCCGCCAACAGCCACTGGGTACGTGAGGAGCGCTTGCTGTAACGCTCGCGGCACAGCTGCGCCAGGTCCTTGCCAGTGGCGATGCCCAGCCGTGAGCACAGGCACTGCACCGCCATCCCCGCAAGGCTGGCCAGCAGCACCACAAATAGCAGGCTGTAGCCGTAGCGTGAACCGGCTTCAATGGCGGTCGCCCAATTGCCCGGGTCCATGTAGCCAATGGAGATCAACAAGCCGGGGCCGGCGAACATCAACATGCGCTTGAAAAACGACGCCTTGGGGTCAACGGCAACAGAGCCGGCCACTTCCGGCGGGCAGAAGGGGGCGGTAGCGATTTTCGGCAGGTTGAATTTCACGCGCAATTCCAGACAATACACTAGGCTTGGGCAGCAGCTTATCAGTCGGACGCGACTGTGCGCATCACCGTATCTCGCGGCAAATCAAAGGCCTCTACCACTTGCACCACCAGGTCCAGCTCCTGGTTCAGCGCCTCGCGCTCCATGCGCTGACGAATCACACCAACCACCAATACCGCCAAGGTGGTGATCGAATACGCCGGGCCGGAAAACGCTCGCACGCCGCTGACCAGCAACATCGCCGCAGCCAGCGCCTGGCCCACCACCGGAATCGCCGTGGCCGCACCCCGACGCAGGATAAACCCGGTCAGCCCGGCCAGCGCGGTACCGCTCAAGGCCGTGGCGGCTGAACGGCCCACGTCGAAGCGGGTGAACACCCCCTGCTCTTTTTGCGCGGCGGCCTTGAGTTCGGCGTCGAACGCCTGACGGTCGGCGCGGCTGAGTTTGTCCTTGTACTGCTCGATCAGTTTTTCAGCGGCCTGCGCTTCGATATCCGCCAGCGCCACGCTTTCAAGCGGCTCGTCGAACTTGATGCCCAGGCGTTGCGCCACCTCCTCGGCAATCTGGCGATAGCTCACCCCGTGACCACGGGCCAGGTTCATGAAGCTATCACCGCCCATGCGCTGCAACTCGATGGCCAGTTTCAGCGGTTCACGCACACTGGCGTCGATCGAGGCACTGCGCTTTTGCGCCATCAGCTCGGCTAAAAACTTCAGCTCTTCGGGCCGCGCCTGCACCAGCACCGGGAACAGTTCGGCATCTTCTTCGGCAAAGCGCACTTCGCTGCTGCGCAGGTCCGCGCGGATCAGGCCACGGCGCTCCTGCAGCAAGTCGGTGTACTGCACCACCGTCTTCAATTGCGGCCAATAAGCGGCATGATCGAAGCTGGCCAGATGCACATTGGTGACCTTGGTCTTGAGTGCAGGCGTGACGTCAATCGCATAACGGCCGATGCAGCGCTCGCTATCCGGTTTCAAGGCCAGCGCCCAGTCCTTGCTGGAATGGCAGTTGATCAGCCGCCCCTTGAGCGGCGCCGACACGTCATCCCAGGGGCTTGACGTACAGATCGCCCCGCCCATCAGCAACAGGTTATTCAACGGCAGCTCGCGGGCGATATCGGGGCTGGCCAACAGACTCTTGACCAGAATACGTGCGCCCAGGGAATGACCGATCAGGTTGATGCGCCGCACCGGCAGCGACTCGTCGTGCAGGTAGCCGGCCAGTTCAGGCAACAAGGTCCTGGCCACTTCATCGACCCGCACCTCGACACTTTTGTAATGGTCAAGAAAATAGGCAATCGCCCTACCGACGCCCACCGTCGCTGCGCCCAGGCCACCACCGCCGAGCATCGAAGCGATCACATCCTTGAACGGCGCAAACAGGTTTTCCAGAAAGTGCCCCGCCGGCCAGAACAGCATCAGGTTGGTTGAGCCTTCGATACCCGCCAGTTGTGCCTTGAAATTGCCCAGTTGCTGGCGGTTGAAGAAGGCCGAGTAACCGTGAACATAGAGATTGAGCACATCCCCCTGGGGCTCGCCACATAGAACGAATGTGGGCTTGCGGGTGCGGTGCATTTCATCCCACTGGTGTTGCATGGGCCGGTGACTCCTGGTGGCAAGGGATGGCGATAGTAACAAACAGTGCCCGCAAGGAAGGTGAATCCTGACGGGCGTTAGCCACGTTCGGAACAACGGGAATAGCCCGAGTCGAGCACACCACGGTTCAGCCAGAGCCAACACTTCACCTGTGTGGCGAGGGAGCTTGCTCCCGCAGCAGTTCCACTCTGGCGAAGAACACAGCGGCTTCAACAGGCAAAGTTGTCAATCTTGACCTGGCCATCCGGAAAGGTTGCGATGATTTCCAACTCGCCCCCCATCGCACGTATGTAGTCACGCAACGTACTGATGTACATATCAGTTCGACGCTCCATCTTCGAAACCGCTGCCTGGTTGATATTCAATGCCTTCGCCAGGCTTGCCTGACTCAACTGCTGAGCCTTGCGCAGCTCATGCAGTGGCATTTCTTTCAAATGTTGCTCGAATATCCGTTCGGCATCGGCGCGCGACTCGGGCGTCATGCGAGCTTTCAGTTCCGCGAATTTCTTAGCCATGGTCACGGCCCTCTTTACGCAATATGTCTAAATGTACGTCGTACAGCTTTTCAGCCAAGGGTACGTACTCGTGGTACCAACGGTGCTGTGCGGTTTTATCGCCACCTATCAGCAACACTGCACTGCGCCGAAAATCGAAGGCATACAACACTCTATAAGGTCGTCCTGCATGCTGTACCCGCAGCTCTCGCAGGTTGCCGTGTCGAGCGCCCTTGATATCGCTGCTATGAGGAAAGCGCAGCCCCGGCCCGAACAGCTCCAGCAAATCAACACTGGCAGCTACCGAAGACTGCTCCTTTGCATCCAAACCACCCCACCAGTCTCCGAATTCATCCGTGTATTCAATGTCCCAGACCATGCAAATATGCCACCCAAGGAATATAAACTCAAGGGCATAACTTTAGGTCGACGTTGGTTAGCCAGCCAGCCGCGCTCCGGAAGAAATTGTGTGTACATTCTTCAGTCTGGCGGGTGAGCAATAAACTCTGTGCATTCAGGAACCAGTATTACTTCAAAAAAAAACCGCCCTTTCGGGCGGTTGAAAAAACTCGGCCTTGATCAAAAACCGAGGGAGAAACTCACCGTCACTGCATGGTCCTTGTCGTTGCGCGAGAGTTGACCCGAGTAACCCAGGCCCAGCTTGCCGTTCTGGCTGATCTGGTAGTCCAGGCCCGCTTCCACCACCGCGCTGTCCTTGGCAATCGGCACGCCCTGGGTGCTGAACGAGCCACCGCCATTGATGAAGCTCAGGTCGGCGTCAGGCTTGGTATCGCCGAAGGCATGGCGCCAGCCGATGCTGCCCCGTGGGGTGATTTTCGAGCCGTTGCCCAAGGTAAAGGTCTGGCCGATGCGTACGCCCAAGGTCGAGTAGGTAATATTCTGGTCGGCATCGCCACGCAGGGCTGCCGAACCGCCTTTCTCCTTGATCGTATCGCTGTCGTAGTTGACGTAGGCCAGGCCAGCGAACGGTTCCAGGGCAACGCTGGCGGTTTGGATGGTGTAGCCGACCTCACCGAACACCTGGGCACTGCGTGCCTTGTAGTCGGCTTTCAGGCGTTGGCCCTCACCGCCGACCGCCACGTTGCGTTTGCTTTCGATGTCATGCCAGCTGTACGCCACGCCCATGCGTGCGGCGAAGGCTTCCTGCTGGTAGGCGGTGTAAGCCATCAAGTGGTAGCTGTCCACATCGGCACTGGAATTACGGCGCTTGGCATCCAGATCACTGCGGGTGTAGCCGGCGGCCACACCGACGCGCCAGGCGTCGTCCACTTGCTTGTCGGTGCCGAGCAGGAAGCCGCTGAGATTGCGATCCAGCTTGGCGGTGTTGCTGTCACCGCCCATATGGCCCCAGGTGCCGAGTACGCGCATCCAACCGACCATCTCGCCGTGGCAACCGGCGCTGCTCAGGTGGTTTTCGCTCGGCGCCAGGGCATTGCGTGGGTCGTCCTCGCGGTAGCAACCAGGTTGGCGCATACGCTCGTTGACCGCGTCACGTACGTAACGGGAATCTTCGAGCATCGCGCTGGCGGTGCTGGCATGAATCTCGCCAGACAAGCTGTCGAAGGCTGCACGCGCCCCGGCCACATCAGCGTTGAGCAACGCGTTCTGTACCGCCACGCCACCGACGGCTGCGCCGCTGCCCAGGGCCGCCGCCACGCCGCGCTGGTTAGCGGTAGCCGCCACACTGGCATAGCTGACGTTGTTGCGGCTGACCGCCAGTGCCACCTGGGTTGGGCTGTAGTTCAACGCAGTAGTCAGGAACGCCAGGTTCTCCAGGTTGGTGGTGGCAAAGGTGCCGTTGACCGCGCCCGCGGTCAGCAGGGTGTAGGTGGTCGCGCCGGCATACGGTGCCAGGTTGATCACATTCAAGGTGCCGCCCAGGTTGGCAGTGCCGCCCACGGCCAGGGAGCCGGTGGTGGATGGGGTAATCACCAGATTCAGCGCGCCCGTGCTGGCGTTGGTGAAGTTGCCGGCCACGGTCAACTTGCCGCCGTCAGGCGTCACTGAGCCGTTGTTGACCAGCGAACCGACACTGCCGTTGCCGGTCAGGCCCGCACCGTTGGCCACGGTGACCTGGCCACCGAGCACCGCGCCTGGGTTGGCCGCATTACCCACCTGCAGCACGCCCTCTTGCACCGCTACGGTCCCGCTGAACGGCTGGTTGCCGGTCAGCAACAGCGCACCGGTGCCTTGCTTGACCACCGCACCGGTGCCGCTCAAGGTGCCGTTGAATTGGCCATTACTGCTTTGGGCAAATACCAGACTGGCGTTGTCGAGGATGCTGCCTTGCAGGCTGGTGGTATTGCCCACCAGCGTACCGCCACTGACCGTAGTGCCGCCGGTGTAGGTATTGGCGCCGGTCAGCAGCAACGTGCCGGAATCCAACTTGTTGATCCCACCGGTTCCCACCAGCGGTGCATCGATCTGGGCAGTCACGCCGGAGTTGACCCGTACCGCAGCCAGGCTGCCATCCGCCGCATTGGTCGGGCTCAAGCTGCCCCCAGCGCCGGCCGTCAGGGTGTAACCGGCGTCAAGGAATTGCAGGCCGGTAAAGCCTTGGTTACCGACAACCGTCACGGTGCCGCCCTGCCCGCCAAATACCGCGAACTGGTTGGTGGACGCCTGCCCTTGGGTACCGGTAGGGTCGGTCCAGTTGGTGCCCGGGCCCCAGGTGCCACTGCCACCGGTGATGGTGCCGTCGGGGTTGGTGGTGCCGCCGTTCCAGAACTGGATCTGCCCTGGCGCGTTTTGCACCACCAGGTTGAGCTGGTTGGCCAGCGCGGTTTGCAGGCTCACGTTGCCCAAGGCGACGGGCAAGGTGCCAAAGGTAAGGCCGTTATCGACCAAGCTGCCGCCATAGCGGAACAGTTGATACACGCCCAGACCGAAGCCGCCCGCATCGCTGACGTTGAGCGTACCGTCCAGGGTCAGGTTGCCAGCGACATTCACCGCAGTGCTCGAAGCACCCGGTGCGCCGAGGGCAAAGTCCAGCGTGGTACCCGACGACAAGGCCAGCGAGCCCACCGACAGAGGGGTCGCCGAGCCCGCTTTGAGCACCGAACCGTCCGCCATGCTCACCGCGCCGCCCAGGGTGCCGCTGCCACCCAGGGTCGCGCCGCCGGCAACTTGCACCGCAGCGCTGTTCAAGGTGCCGTTGACCAACAGGCTGCCGGTGTTGACGTTGGTAGTGCCGGTAAAGCTGTTGTTACCGGTCAGCAGCAACGCGCCGGTGCCGGTTTTGTTCAGTACGCCGGTGCCGGTGAGGTTGCCGGTGTAGGTGCCGTCGGTGGCCTGCTCAAAGGTCAGTGCCGCATTGTTGGCGATGGCGCCTTGCAGGCTGTTGGTGTTGCCGGTGGTGGTGCCACCGTTGAGCGTGGTGCCGCCGCCGTAGGTGTTGGCACCCGCCAGCAGCAAGGCGCCGCTGCCGTTTTTCACCAGGCTGCCGGTGCCGCTGACGACGCCGTTGAGGGCCAGGTCATGGCTGCCGGCCAGGGTCAGCGGGCCGCCCAGATTGACGGCATTGGCCAGTTGCAGGTCAGTACCACCATCCAGTTGCGCAGCGCCGCCGACAGTCAGGGCACCGCTGCCCAGGGCGGCGTTGTTGCCCAGCACCAGTTGACCGGCGTTGAGGCCGGTGCCGCCGCTGTAGCTGTTGGTGCCGTTGAGGGTCAAGGTTGCAGCGCCGTTTTTCACCAGACTGCCGCTGCCGCTGATGTCACCATTGAGGGTCAGCGCGTTGCTGCCGCCAATCGCCAGGGCGCCGTTGAGTACCGCTGCATTGGTCAGGCTCACTGCCGCGTTGCTGTCCAGGGTGGTGCCCGCCGCGGCAGTCAGTACGCCGGTGCCCAGGGCACTGTTGTTGCCGACCACCAGAGTGCCGCCATTGAGCGCAGTGCCGCCGGTGTAGCCATTGGCGCCGTTGAGCACCAGGGTGCCGCTGTCGAGCTTGGCCAGGGTACCGGCACCATTGAGCGTGACGCCCAGGGTGGCGGTCACGTTCGGATCGACGCGCACCGCGGTGTTGCCGGTGCCGCCATTGACCAGGTTAAGCACACCCGCCGTGCCGGAGGCCAGGTTGTAGCCATCGGTGACAAACTGCATGCCGGTGATGTTTTGCGTGCCGTCCACCGTCACATTGCCGGCTGCACCCTGGAACACTGCGAAACTATTGGTCCAGCCTTGATTGAGCGTGCCGTCGACATTGGTCCAGTTGGTATTACCGGCGCTCCAGGTACCGTTACCACCGTCGATGGCAGCGTTGCCGATCAGGTTATTGCCATCCCAGAACTGCACAGTAGTGTTAGGTGCAGTCACCAGCAGGTTGACCTTGTTGCTGATGGCGGTCTGCACTTGCAGATCGCCCGGCACCACGCTGCCCGGCAGTATGCCGAGGGTCAACCCGTTGTCGGTAAGCGCCCCGCCGTAGTTGATGAGGTTATAGACGCCGCTGCCAAAGCCGCCGATATCGGTGACGTTGAGGTTGCCGTCCAGGGTCAGGTCGCCGCCGACATTCAGCAGCCCGGTGCCGCCGCCCACAACTGGGGTGCCTAGACCGACATCCAGATTGGAGTTGCCGCCCAGCACCAGCGAGCCCACCGACAGCGTGCTGCCGGTGTTCAGGCCGATATGGCCGCCGTCGGCGACAGTCACGGCACCACCAAGAGCACCGCTGCCGGTCAGGGTCGCGCCGTTGTTGACCGTCACCGTGGCACTGGCCAGCGAGCCTGTGACATTCAAGGTGCCGCCATTGACGTTGGCTGCGCCGCTGAGGCCATTGGTGCCGCTCAGGTTGAGCACACCGCTGCCGTTTTTATCCAGGCCGCCGGTACCGCCCAGCGAACCGCCAAAGGTGTTGTCCAGGTTGCTGCCGCCCACCGCCAGCGTGCTACCGCCCGCCACCTGCACCGCGCCGTTGCCGGCCAGCGTGTTGAGGCTGGCATTGCCGCCCAGGTTGAGGCTGGCGCCGCTGCCGACAGT
Source organism: Pseudomonas synxantha BG33R (assembly GCF_000263715.2). Classification (NCBI taxonomy): domain Bacteria; kingdom Pseudomonadati; phylum Pseudomonadota; class Gammaproteobacteria; order Pseudomonadales; family Pseudomonadaceae; genus Pseudomonas; species Pseudomonas synxantha. Next base: position 2,655,655 of record NZ_CM001514.1, on the reverse strand, counting down.
AACGCCGGAAGTGCTGCCCAGTGCGCCGTTACCCAACGTAGTCAAGCTGCCGCCGGCCACAGTCAGCGGGCCGCTGAAACTGTTATTGCCAGTGAGCAACAGGTCCGCCGCGCCATTTTTGATCAGCGCCGCATTGCCGGCCAGTACCCCGGCCAGGGTCAGGTTATTGCTGCCTGCGACGGTCAGGTCGCCATTCAGATTGACCGCGTTGGCCAGCACCAGCGGCGTGCTGTTGGCCAGGGTCACCGCACCGCCGACGGTCAAGGCGCCCGACCCCAGAGCTGTGGCGTTGCCCAAGGTCAACGTACCGGCATTGAGGGTTGTGCCACCGCTGTAGGTGTTGGCGCCGTTGAGCGTCAGGTTGGCGCCGCCGGCCTTGGTCAGGGAACCGCTGCCATCGACTACGCCATCAAGGCTCAGATCATTGCTGCCGCCGACTGTCAGCGCAGCATTCAGGCTGGTGTTATTGGCCAGGGCCAGTGCAGCGCTGGTATCCAGAGTCGCGACGCCATTGACTGCCAGAGCACCGCTCCCCAGGGCCGATGCGTTGCCCAGGGTCAACGACCCCGCGTTCAGTTGGGTGCCACCGAGGTAGGCATTGGCGCCATTAAGGGTCAGGTTGCCCGCACCGGTTTTGGTCAGGCCGCCGGCACCACTGACCACACCGTTCAAGCTCAGGTCCGCAGTCCCCAGAATGTCCAGATTACCGGCCAGGTTCAGGGTATTGGCCAAAGCCACCGCGGTGCTGCTGTCGAGGCTGGTACCGGCTGCCGCGTTCAACGCGCCACTGCCCAGTGCGCTATTGGAGCCCAGGATCAAGGCGCCGGCGTTGAGTGCGGTTGGCCCGGCGTAAGTGTTGTTACCACTGAGGGTCAGGTTGGCGATGCCATTTTTGATCAGGCTGCCGGTGCCTGCCACGGTGCCGGCCAGGGTCAAGGCGTTGCTGCCGCCAACAGTCAACGTACCGTTGACGTTCACATTGTTGGCCAGGTTGACCGCAGCGTTGCTGTCCAAAGTGGTGCCATTGGCGGTGGTCAACCCGCCACTGCCCAGGGCACTGTCATTGCCGACCACCAGCGTGCCGCCATTGAGCGCGGTGCCACCGGTGTAGCTGTTGGCCCCGTTGAGTACCAGGGTGCCGGTGTCCAGCTTGGCCAGGGTACCGCCGCCATTGAGCGTGACGCCCAGGGTCGCGGTGACGCCAGGGTCGACCCGCACGGCGGTGTTGCCGCCGGTGCCATTGAACAGGGTCAAGGCCCCCGCCGTGCCACCCGCCAGGTTGTAGCCATCGGTGACGAACTGCAACCCTGTGATAGCTTGCGCGCCGTCAACGGTGACGGTGCCCGCTGTGCCCTGGAATACCGCAAAGCTGTTCGGCGCCCAGGTTGTATTGAATGCACCGTTGACGCCGGTCCAGTTGCCGGTGCCAGCGCTCCAGGTACCGCTGCCGCCTTCGATGGCACCGTTGCCGGTGACTTGACTGCCGTCCCAGAACTGCACGTTGGTACTGCCGTTGACCAGCAGGTTGACCTGGTTGCCGATGGCTGTTTGCAGGTCCAGGTCAGCGGCCGGGATATTCACCGGCAGGCTGCCCAGTTGCAGGCCGTTGTTGGTCAGGCCGCCGGTGTAGTCGATCAGGCGATAGATACCGGTGCCGAAGCCGCCGATATCACTCACGTTGAGCGTACCGTCCAGGGTCAGGTTGCCGTTGACCTGTACCAGCGCCGTACCGCCGGTGGATGGCGCGCCAAGGCCGGCATCCAGGTTGGAGTTGGCATTGAGCAACAACGAGCCGGTGGTCAGGGTAGCGCCCGAGTTGACCGCCAGGTGGCCGCCATCGGCGATGACCACATTGCCCAGCAAGGTACCGACACCGCCCAGGGTTGCGCCGCTGCCCACGCTCACATTGGCGCTGGCCAATGAGCCGTTGACGAGTAGGCTGCCGCCATTGACCAGCGTATCGCCGGTCAGCGCGCTGAGGCCACCGAGGGTCAGGGCGCCCGTGCCGTCCTTGGCAAAGTTGCCGAGCCCGGCCAATACGCCGTCGAACGTGCTGTCGAGGTTATTACCGCCAACGCTCAACGTGCTGCCCGCCCCGACTGTCGCCAGCCCTGTGCCGGTGAGCGCGCCCAGGCTGGCGGTACCGCCCAGGTTCAAGGAGGTACCGACCGCCAGATTGACGCCGGCACCGACACCCAATGCCCCATTGCCCACTGTGGTAAGGCTGCCCGATTGCACATCGAACAAGCCGTTGAAGGTGTTGTTGCCGGTCAGGCTCAAATCAGCCGTGCCGGTTTTGATCAGGTCACCACTGCCTGCCAGCACACCCGCGAGGGTCAGGTTGTTATTGAGACCACCCACTGTCAGGCCTGCATTGAGGTTGACCGCGTTGGCCAGCACCAGCGGTGTGCTGTTGGCCAAGGTGGCCGCACCGCCGACCGTCAAAGCGCCGGTACCCAGCGCCGCTGCCGTACCGAGGGTCAAGGTGCCCGCATTGAGGGTGGTACCGCCTTGATAGGTATTGACGCCATTGAGCGTCAGGTCGGCGGCGCCGTTCTTGACCAGCTCGCCAGTGCCACTGAGCAGGCCACCCAGGGTCAAGTCATTGCTGCCGGCCACGGTCAGCGCCGCGTTCAAGACGGCATTGTTACCGATGGTCAAGGCTGCATTGTTATCCAGGGTTGCGGCGCCACCGACGGTGAGATTGCCCAACCCCAGCGCCGCCGCATTACCCAGGGTCAGCGTACCAGCGTTCAGTGTGGTGCCACCGAGAAAGGCATTGGCACCTGTCAGGGTGAGGTTGGCAGCGCCGTCTTTAGTCAGGCTGCCGGCGCCATTGATCGCCCCCGTCAGGGCCAGGTCGGCGGTGCCGCCGATGCCTAGATTGCCCGCCAGGTTGATTGCATTGTTGACGCTCAGCGCAGTGCTTGCATCCAGGGTTGTACCGCCTGCCGCATTGAGCACGCCAACGCCCAACGCGCTATTGGCCGCCAGCACCAGACCACCCGCATTCAAGGCCACCGGGCCAAGGAAGATATTGCTGCCACCCAGGGTCACAGTGGCCGCGCCATTTTTGATCAAGCCGCCCGTGCCGCCAATCACGCCGTTGAGCGCCAACGCGTTGCTGCCCGCCAGGTTCAGGTCGCCGTTGAGGGTGACGTCATTGCCAAGCGCTGCCGCGGTATTGCTGTCCAGCGTGGTGCCCGCCGCAGCGGTCAGGGCGCCAGTGCCCAGCGCGGTGTTGCTGCCGACCACCAACGTACCGCCATCGAGCAAGGTGCCACCGGTGTAGCTGTTGGCGCCACCGAGTACCAGTGTGCCGGTATCGAGTTTATTCAGGGCACCTGCCCCGGTGATATCGACGCCAATGGTCGCGGTTGCCAGCGGGTCGACACGCACCGCGAAGTTGCCACTGCCGGTGCTCAATTGCCCCCCGGTGCCATTGACCAGATTGTAGCCATCGGTGACGAATTGCATGCCAGTAAGGGTCTGCGCACCTTCCACGCTGACGGTACCCGCCGCGCCCTGGAACACCGCAAAACCGCCGCCCCAGGTCTGGTTGAGAATGCCGTCGGCCGAGGTCCAGTTGGTGCCGCCCGCCGTCCAGGTGCCGCTGCCACCGTCAACACTGCCGTTGGGCACGGTGTTGCTGCCGTCCCAGAAACGGATGTTCGGTGCCGACACCACCAGATTGACCTGGCTGCCCACCGAGGTTTGTACCAACAGGTCACCCAGGCCATAGCCCAACGGCACGCTGTTGACGTTCAATGCGCCGGCCAGGCTGCCGGTATAGTTGATCAACCGATACACACCGGCACCGAAACCACCGGCATCGCTGACGTTCAGGTTACCGGCCAGGTTCACATTGCCACCGACATTCAGCAACGAAGTCAGCGAAGGTGCACCGAGGGCCACATCCAGATTGCCGCCGGCGCTCATGTTCAAGCTGCCGGCGGATAAGGTCGCCCCGCTACCCAGGGCCAAGTGCCCGCCGTTGTTGATATTCACCGCACCCAACAGCGAACCGCTGCCGGTCAGCGTGCCGCCGCTATTCACGTCAACCACCGCACTGCCCAGGGAACCGGTGAGGTTCAAGGTGCCTGCGTTGATCGCCGTGTTACCACTGATGCCGTTGATCCCGGTGAGGTCCAGCGTGCCGGTGCCGACCTTGATCAAGCCACCCGCGCCACTGAGGCTACCGTCAAAGGTACTGCTGGTGCTCAGGCCGCCTACGGTGAGATTGAAACCACCGCCCACCGCCACGTCGCCCGTGCCGCTGAGGCCGGCCAGGCTGGAATCGACATTCAGGTTCAGCGCCGCACCGGCTGCCACGTTGGCGCCGGAACTGCCCGCCAGGGCATCGGCGCTCAACAGCGTGACGCTGCCAGACAGGATATCCACGGCGCCAGTGAAGGTGTTGCTGCCCGACAGGGCCAGATCGGCCAGGCCATTTTTGATCAGCGCACCCGCGCCGCTGATCACGCCGTTCAGGGCCAGGTCGTTATTGCCCGCGAGGCTCAAGTCGGCATTCAGTGCAATGTTGTTGCCGATCCCGAAGGCCGCGCTGTTATCCAGGGTGGCTGCGCCGCCGACCGTCAAGGCGCCACTGCCCAGCGCGCCCGCTGTGCCCAGGGTCAAGGTACCGGCATTGAGGGTGGCGCCGCCGCTGAAGGTGTTGGTGCCGTTGAGGGTCAGATTGGCCAGGCCGTCCTTGATCAGCGGGCCCGCGCCGCTGATTGTATTGCCCAGGGTCAGCGCATTGGTGCCGCCAACGGTCAGCCCGGCATTGAGGACAATGCCATTGCTCAGCGCAACCGGGGCGCTGCTGTCCAGAGTCGCCGCGCCGCCGACAGTCAGGTCGCCAAGGCCTAGCGCCGAGTTGCTGCCGACGGTCAGTGTGCCCGCATTCAAGGTGGTGCCACCCAGGAAGCCATTGGCGCCACTGAGAATCAGGTTGGCCGCGCCGGTTTTGGTCAGGCTACCGGCACCATTGATGCCACCGCTCAGGGTCAGATCGGCGGTGCCGCCGATGCCCAGGTTGCCCGCCAGGTTGACCGCGTTGGTCAAGGTGACGGCCGTGCTGGCGTCCAGGGTCGTGCCCGCCGCCGCATTTAATGCTCCGGAGCCCAACGCGGTAGCGGAACCTACCACCAGCCCACCGGCATTCAGCGCAGTAATCCCGGTGCGGGTGTTGTTGCCGGTCAAGGTCAACAGGCCCGCACCGGTTTTGATCAAGCTGCCGGCGCCGGACATCACCCCGCCCAGCGTCAGCGGGTTGGTGCCGGTCAGCGTCAGGTTGGCGCCCAGCGCCACGTTGTTGGTGAGTAACGACGCACCGCCAGCATCAAGGTTCGCAGCACCCGTCACACTCAAGCCACCGCTGCCTAATGCGGTGTTATTGCCCAGCACCAGTGTGCCGGCGCCCAGGCTGGTGGTGCCGCTGTAGCCACTGTTGACGCCATTGAGGGTCAAGCTGCCCGCACCGCTGTGGGTGATCCCACTGGTGCCGGAAATCGCACCGCCCAAGGTCAGCGCGCCGGCGACGTCGGTGGTCAGGTTGCCGTTCAGGGTCAGCGCATTACCCAGGCTCACAGTACCGGGGGCCTGCAAGGTGGTGGCTGCACTGACCGTCACTGCGCTGCTGCTCAAGGCCAGGTTATTGCCCAGTTGCACCGAACCGCCGGCCAGGTTCGTCGCACCGGTGTAAGTATTGGCTCCGCTGAGGATCAGTTGCCCGGTACCGGCCTTGGTCAAGCCGCCCGCGCCCGAGAGCACACCGCTGAGGGTCAGCCCGGTCGAGGCACCCTGCACCGTCAAACCGCCAGTGCCCAGGGTCAGCAAATTGGACAGGGTCAAGCCATTGCCGGTGGCCTCAATGGTCCCGCCGTTGGCGGTCAACACACCGGTGCCGAAGGTGGTGTTGTTATTGAACTGCGAAATGCCGCCATTGAGGGTCGTGCTGCCGCTGACCAAAGGCCCTTGCAGGGTCCAGGTGCCGCTGTTGATGGTCAGGTTGTTGAAGTTGACATAGTTGGCGCTCGACGCTGTGCCAGTCCCCGTGATACCGCCGCCGACACCCGTGGTGTTCTGCAGGATCAAGGTGTTGCTGCCCAGCGCGCCACCGTCCACTTGGCCGGTGGGCGCGAATGTCAGGTTCACACCGAGCAGTCCGCCCAGGCTCGCGCCGATGCCGCCGCCGTTCGTTACGCTCGAACCGGAGACAGCGGTGAAGGTGTTGGTGCTGCCGGCCCCCATCGACACACCGCCGGAGATGGTCCCGGTGTTGAGAAAGGTGTTACCGGTGGCAGAGCTTTCGAACGCCACGCGCCCGGTCAGGGTGCCGTTGTTGGTCATGTTGACTTGCCCGCCGCCTTGCACCGCCACCACTGGGGTGTCGGATGTGAACAGTGACAAGCCGAGCAAGGACGAAGAGCCGATGGTGCCGTTGTTGACGATGGTGGTGATGCCGCCTGCACCGTTGGTGGCGTTCAGGGCCATGCCATCGAGCGAGGCCAGGTTGAGCCCGAGCAGCGCACCGGTACCGCGCATGATGCCGCTGGCGGTGTTGGTGATGTTCAAGGCGCTGGCTGCCGTGTTGCCGATCACTACGCCACCGCTCAGCACTGAAACCAATCCCAGGAGTGCCGGGTCAATGGTGCCGGAGTTATTCAACGTCGCGTTGTTACCCGTCAGGGTCAACGCTTTGCCGCCCAGCGTCGCATTGAGTTGCGCTCCGGGGCTGACGTTGACCGTCAGGTCGTTGACCGCGCTGCTGAAGGTGTTGAGGAACAATGGCAATGACGGCACGCCCGTACAGGTCACCGTCGCGCCGGCTGCAGGACTTGCCGGGGTACAGGCGGCGAACACATCCGGGCTTGCCAGGCCCATGACCAAACCGGCCACGCCCAGGCGGATAGCAAGAGAAAGCGCAGAAATACGAGGTACAGCGGCAGTCGCAAGTCTTCTATCCACGTTCTACTCCTTGTGGTGCAAGCGTTTCGTCCATGAATGCGTAAAAAGCCCGGGTTTAACCTTCCACACGCATCGAATTCGAAATACCTGACCGTGTTGACTAACAATCCAGTTTGTCGAAACGTTAGTAGAGCCACGGAAAAGTCATTGAATTAAATGGTATTAATACTTTCGTAAAACCCGTGATCGAATGGGGTAACAACCAACATCGATTGACTGTCGCGACAAAAATACAAGTTTCAAAATGTGAAAAAGCGTTCTAATAGCGCCCTATTTCCCTCGCCACAGCAATGGTTAGCCGTTGATCCAAGTAAACAATGGAGTTCGCAATGCCCCATGAAGGCAACCTGTTACAAGCGGCCGTAGTGTTCCTGCTCGCTGCCGTGCTCACCGTGCCCCTGGCCAAGCGCCTGCAATTGGGCGCGGTGCTGGGCTATCTGTTTGCCGGTGTGATCATCGGCCCGTCGGTACTCGGCCTGATCGGCAACCCGCAAAGCGTGGCGCAGTTCTCTGAATTGGGTGTGGTGCTGCTGTTGTTCATCATCGGCCTGGAGCTGTCGCCCAAACGCCTGTGGGTGATGCGCAAGGCCGTGTTCGGGGTCGGCCTGGCACAGGTGCTGCTCACCGGGTTGGTCATGGGCGCGGTGGCGCTGTGGCTGTTTGGCCAGCCATGGAACAGTGCCATCGTGCTAGGCCTGGGCCTGGCGCTGTCCTCCACCGCGTTTGGCCTGCAAAGCCTGGCCGAGCGCAAGGAGCTCAACCAGCCCCACGGGCGTCTGGCTTTCGCCATCCTGCTGTTTCAGGACATCGCAGCCATCCCGCTGATCGCCCTCGTCCCCTTGCTGGCCGGCGGCAGCCACCCAACCACCGAAGCCGAGGGCCTGCGCCATGGCTTACAGGTACTGGGCAGCATCGCCGTGGTGATCATCGGCGGGCGCTACCTGTTGCGTCCGGTGTTTCGCATCGTCGCCAAGACCGGTCTGCGCGAAGTGTCCACCGCCACCGCGCTGCTGGTGGTGATCGGCACCGCCTGGCTGATGGAGCTGGTGGGCGTGTCCATGGCCCTGGGGGCGTTCCTCGCCGGCCTGCTGCTGGCAGATTCGGAATACCGCCACGAACTGGAATCCCAGATCGAACCCTTCAAGGGCCTGTTGCTGGGGCTGTTCTTTATCAGCGTGGGCATGGGCGCCAACCTCAGCCTGCTGCTCAGTACGCCGCTGGTGGTGATCGGCCTGACCCTGCTGTTGATCGGGTTGAAACTGCCCCTGCTATACGCCGTTGGCCGCATGGTCGGCGATCTCAATCGCGAAAGCGCCTTGCGCCTCGGCGTGGTGCTGGCAGCCGGGGGTGAATTCGCCTTCGTGGTGTTCAAGATCGGCCGCGACCAAGGCCTGTTCGAACCACACCTTTACGATGTGCTGGTGCTGACCATCACCCTGTCCATGGCGTTGACCCCGCTGTTGCTGCTGGTGTGTCCGAAGCTGTTCAAACCCAAGGTCAAGCCGGTGGAAGTGCCGGAGGAATACCGCGCCATCGAAAGCGACGCGCCCCGCGTGGTCATTGCCGGCATGGGGCGGATGGGTCAGATTGTGGCGCGGATCCTGCGGGCGCAGAACATTTCGTTTATCGCCCTCGACACCTCGGTGGAAACCATCGAGCTGACCCGCAGTTTTGGCGGTATGCCGGTGTTCTACGGTGACCCCCAGCGCCCGGAAATTCTCCACGCGGCCAAGGTCGATCAGGCGGAGTTCTTCGTCATTGCCATGGACGATCCGGAGATCAACATCAAGACCGCCGCTCTGGTGCGCAGCCTCTACCCGCACATGAAGATCATCGCCCGTGCCCGTAACCGCCAGCACGTACACCGCTTGGTGGACCTGGACGCTTCACCGGTGCGCGAAACCTTCTACTCCAGCCTGGAAATGAGCCGCCGCACCCTGGTCGGCCTTGGTTTGAGCCAGGCTCAGGCCGACGCGCGCATCAACCGCTTCAAGACCCACGACCAGCAAGTGCTCGCCGCGCAACACGCAGTGTACGACGATGCAGCCAAAGTCATGCAAACCGCTCAGGAAGCCCGTACGGAACTGGCGCGCTTGTTTGAAATGGACAGGCTTGAGGAAGAGTCCGACAAGGTGTGACATGGAGAATGAACGAAATTGCGAATTTTCTGACAGAATACGCCGCAATTTCGTTCATCCCTGGAGCGCTACATGGCCACGTTCACCAAGACCGCAGTGCTGCTGGCCCTCGCGCTTATCGCCGGCAGCGTGTTCGCTGCCGCCAAGCCAACCACGCAAAAAATCTCCACCTTGGGTGGCAAGTTCACCTTCAACCTGCCCAAGGCTTACAGCGCTGACACCCTGCCCTCCGGCAAGGCTGAGGACGGCACCGCCGATACCCAGGGCACGCTGTATGCCAACTCGACAACGAAAAGTGTAGTGATCGTCGCCGAAACCGTGCGCAACGATGGGGCAACCATCAAGGATAACGACCCGCAGTTCCTCGATGGTGCCGTGGCCGATTTCGTCAAGGACCAGAGCGCCGCCCTGCCCGATTTCAAGAAGCTGGGCGAGAAGAAACTCACTTACAAGGGTCTCGGCCTGCGCCAGGTTGACAGCAGCGCCACCCAGGGCGGCGGCAAGACCTTGAACTCCACGTTCCTGGGCGGTTCCGGCAACCATCTGCTGGTGATCCAGGCGATTTCTCGGGCCGATGATGTGAAGGGGCATGCGGCATTGGTGAAGCAGATTACGGGCGGCAAGTAACCGCCCCTCCCACATTTTTTACTGCATTTCACTTCAGGCTTTTCTCTAGCCAGGCTTTCAAGTCCTGCACTTCCGCTTCGCTGATCGTGTGATTCATCCCCGGGTATTCATGAAACTCCGGCTTGAGCCCCAACCCCACCAGCACCTTATCTGCCTGCGTGGCCGAGCTGAAGGGCAGCGCCTGGTCCAGAGTGCCATGACCGATAAAAATCGCCAGTTTGCCCATGGACGCATCAGGTTTCAGCGCAGACCTGAGTACCGGTAGCACGCTGCCACTGAGCGCGGCGATACCGCGTACCAACTCGGGTTCACGCAAGGCCACCTCGTAAGACATGATCGCGCCCTGGCTGAACCCCACCAGGAATACCCGATCGCTTTGGGTGTGGTACTTGGCCGTGGCCTTGACCACAAAGTCCTTGATCAGTCGGGCGCTGCTGAACAGTTCATCGGTCTCGCCGTTGTACTCAGGCTCATCAGTCTTGGTAAACCAACGATAACCGTGCGGTTCCACCGGCAGCGGCGCACGCACCGACAGGTAGGTCCAGGTGGATGGCAACGCGTCCTTGATACCAAACAGGTCGTCCTCGTTGCTGCCAAAACCATGCAGGAAGATCACCAGCGGCTGGTTGCGCGCATCGCTCTGGGTTTGTTCCAGGTAGGACAACGGCAAGTCGGTGTGCAAGCCGGTATCGGCATGAACGGCGCCGGCCACCAGGGCCAATGCGAGGGCAAGCTGTTTGAGCATCGGATTTACCTCAGGGTTTGCGCAACAAATAGGTGTCCATGATCCAGCCGTTTTCCAGGCGCGCCGCCTTGCGTACCCGTTCAATCTCTTGCGCCACGTGCGCCACTTTACCGCTGATCAGGATTTCGTCAGGCGTGCCCAGGTAGGCGCCCCAGTAAATATCCAGGTCCTGATCCGCCACGCTGCGGTAGGAGTCTTCGGCGTCGAGCATTACTACCAGGGTATCGGCATCACTGGCCTGCCCCGCCGCCAGGCGACGTCCCGTGGTGATTTCGACGGACTTGCCAATACGGTTCAACGGCACCTTATGCTGGGCCGCCAGCGCCTGCACGCTGGTGATGCCGGGGATCACCTCGAACTCGAACACGCACCGGCCACTGGCCAGGATCGCCTGCAAGATACGAATGGTGCTGTCGTACAGCGCAGGATCCCCCCAGGCCAGGAACGCCCCCACTTCACCGTCGGCCATTTCTTCGTTGATCATGCGCTCGAAGGTGTGCTGCTTATCGCGGTTAAGGTCTTGCACGGCGGTGGTGTAGTCGATGTCACCGCGTACGCGCTCAGGGCAATCGGCCTCGACAAAACGGTAGCCGGGCTCGGTGATGTAGGTCTGGCAGATCTCACGGCGCAGGTCGATCAGCTTGTCCTTGCTCTGGCCCTTGTCCATCAGGAAGAACACGTCGGTACGGTTCAGCGCCTTCACGGCCTGCATCGTGATGTAGTCAGGGTTGCCGGCGCCAATGCCGATGATCAGGATGCGTTTCATGGGGTGCTCTCAGTGCGGGGCGTTGATTTTGCCATGATCTGCACGTCAGGCGTGAGTTTCCAGGCGCAGGCGCCACACACCATTGAAGCGCAACTCAGTGGCCGACAGGGGCTCGACGTCGATCCGATAGAACATCGAGACCGGGAACTGCATGACGGAGAGCATCGCGGCGCGAATCACGAACGGGTGGGTCACGGCGACTGTATGGCCAGGGTGGGTTTCGAGAGATTCGAGCCATTGGCCCACACGCGCACAGAGCTGATCCACCGACTCGCCGCCATGGGGTGCGCGGGTGCTGTCGGCGCTCCAGGCCTTTAATTCCTGGCTATCGAGTTGGCTGATGTCCTGGCCTTTCCATGAACCGAGATCAACATCGCGCAACGCCATTTCCACCTCGGCGTGGGCGCCGAACAAGCCGGCTGTCTGGCGGGCCCTGGCTTCGGGGCCGCAGAGCAGGCGTGGCTGTTTTTTGTAGCGTCCGGCCAGGGAGCAAGCAGCACTTTGCCAGTCCATCGAGACGGACTCATCGTCGGGAAAACGCCCATGTTTTTGCAGGGGGGTGATGGCGTGGCAGATCAGGGTCAAACGGGTGGCGAGCATCGCACTTCACTCTGTTTTCGGTATGTTACTGCACCCCCAGTGTGAAGGATGTACCTGTGGGAGGGGCTTGCCCCCCCACATTTAATCAGGCGGATGCACTTTCACTGAGCGGCGCGGCTACGGCCTGGGCCTGCAACTGCGCGGCTTGCTGGCTGTATTCGCGCAGGTAGACGATAAATTCCTGCAACAGGCGGTCCCACAGTTCCAACTGGCTACGCAGATGCGAAGCGCCGACACCGGCAACCACCACGTCCATCTCCATCAACAGAAACTCCCCCTGCACCGACAACCGCGCAAAGCGCCGCGAGGCATTCCACACCTGAGCCAGCCCCTCGGGCAATTCACCCTGCACCCGCAGGGCGCAGCTGTAGGTAAAGTCCACATAACTGCCCTGCTCGGCCGCCGGGTTGCCAAAGCGCACGGCAAAACCGATGCCCTGACTGGCGCTGAGCAATTGCACAACGCCGTTCTGCTCAGACTGGTTGACCCGATACCCGGCTTCCTGCAACAGCTCGGTGAGGCTTTGAATGGATACGCTGGTGATCAGTTGAACATCGCTCATAGTGGTCTCTTCCTTGTTGATCATTGATTAAGGCGGTGTGCGAGCATCGAACCGATTAAGGTATAGCTCATCGCCAAAACCTTGGGTCAATTCATTGGAAATGACCCATTCTCATCACAACAACGGCTGACCACCTTTTTTCGATCATGCTGCATCAGTCAGATAAGCGTCGGCTATGAGGCCGTCTTCGGGAGCAAGCCCCCTCCCACATGCGACAAAATCCTCCTTGCGCAACACCACCAATGCCACCAACGACACCACCCCGGTGGCCACGTAGAAGTACCACGGCGAAGTAATGTCCCCGGTCACCTTGATCAACCAGGTGGAAATCAACGGCGCACTGCCGCCAAACACCGCCACCGGCACGTTGTATGCCACTGCAATCCCGGTGGAGCGAATCCGCGTCGGCAGCAGCTCACTCATCAACGCGTAGGTCGACGACGCATACAGCCCGAACAGAATCGCCACCGCCATCAACGGTGCGAAGAACGACGCCGGGGTCGCGGTAGGTGCCGACTTGAACAGCCAGAACATCGCCAGGGTCGCCAGCGTGCCGATCACCATCAGGAACGGCTTGCGCCCGTATTTATCGGTAAATGCCCCGCCAAACGGCATCACGAAGGCGGCCGAGAAACTGGCAACGAACACGTAGAGCAAGGTGGTGCCGCTGTCGAACTTGAGGATCTTGGCCATGTAGGTCGAGGCGAAGGTCAGCACCAGGTAGAAGATCGAGCTGTGCAAGGTGATGATAAAGAACACCAGGGCAATCGCGCGCTTCCACTGCCAGACCTCCCGCAGCGGCGCCCGCGAGGTTTGCCCGGCGCGTTGCAGGGCTAAAAACTCGGGGCTGTCTTCAAGCTTGAGGCGGATGTACATGGAGATAAAGCCCAGGGGCGCAGCGATCAGGAACGGTACGCGCCAGGCCCATTCCTGCATGACCTCGGCGCCCAGCACCCAGGTCATGCCATTGGCCACGGCGCCGCCCAGCAACAGGCCGAGCACAGCGGTGACCATCAACCAGCAGGTGGCGAAGCCGCGGCGACCGGGCCCGGCGTATTCGGAGATAAAGCTGGTGACCGTGCCGATTTCGCCGCCCGCCGAGAAGCCCTGCACGCAGCGCACCAGGATCAGCAGGATCGGCGCGGCGATGCCCAGGCTGGCGTAGGTCGGCAACAACCCCAGCATCACCGTGGAACCGGTCATCATCACCAGCGCCATGATCAGGGTTTTGCGCCGGCCGATCTTGTCTGCCAGCGGGCCGAAGAACAGCCCACCCAGAGGGCGGATAAAGAAGCTCAGGGCAAACGCGGCGAAGCTGGCCAGCAGGCTGGTGGTGGGGTCATCGGAGACGAAGAACGCCTGGCCGATATAGACCGCGAGAAACCCATAGACGCCGTAGTCGTACCACTCGATCAAGTGGCCCGAGGTGGCGCCCAGAAACGCTCGGCGGCGCTTGCGGACAGTGTCTTGTGCGGGATTGCCCATCGTGGGGACTCCTTGTCTGATTATCGATCCATGTCAAAGCGCGGCGATACTCGCTGCTTTCAACCACTGCCGCAAGTCGGTCTTGAGAATCTTGCCGTAGCTGTTCTTGGGCAAGTCGCTGCGCCACACATATTTTTTCGGTTTCTTGAACGAGGCCATGCGCGCCAGGAACCAGGCGGTGAGTTCGCCCTCATCCAGGGGCTGGCCGCTGCGCGTCACCACAAATGCCACCACCGACTCGCCCCACTGAGCGTCCGGCTCGCCCACCACGCACACCTCAAACACCTGCGGATGCTGGGCCAGTACTTCCTCGACTTCACGCGGGTAGACGTTGCTGCCGCCGCTGATGATCACGTCCTTGGAGCGATCCGTCAGGGTCAGATAGCCGGCCGCGTCGAGATAGCCGATATCACCGGTCAGCAGCCAGCCGTCCACCAAGGTTTGGCCAGTGGCCTGCGGGTTGCGCCAGTAGCCTTGCATCACGGTGGCGCCACGCACCGCGATTTCGCCGCGCTCGCCGGTGGGCAAAGGCTGGTGCGCAGTATCGAGAATACGGATTTCCACACAGGACTGCGCGTGGCCCACCGAAGCGGCCAGGCTGGCCCAGTCGGGGCGTTGGCGATCGGCAATCACTGCACGGGGCAACACGCTGATGGTCATGGGGCTCTCGCCCTGACCGTAGATCTGCACCAGGCGCGGCCCGAAGGTGTCGGCGGCTTCACGCAGATCGGCCAGGTACATCGGGCCGCCGCCATACACGATGGTCTTGATGCCAGCGCCGTGATAATCCTGGCGCCGTGCCTGCTCGACCATGCGCTTGACCATGGTCGGCGCGGCAAACAGCGACACATTGCCCACCTGCTCGGCCAGCCCGAACAGCTCGGCGGCGTCGAAGCCATGGGAGGCCGGCACCACGTGGCGTGCGCCGCAGCGCACATGGATGAAGTTATACAGGCCAGCACCGTGGGACATCGGCGCGGCATACACTGCCGCATCGTCGGCGCTGACCGCATCGACATCTGTGGCGTAGCACAGCGACATCGCGACCAGGTTGCCGTGGGACAGCATCACGCCCTTGGAGCGCCCTGTCGTGCCGGAGGTATAGAACAGCCAGGCGAGGTCCTGGTCGTGGCGTGGCACCGGTTGTTCCAGGGTCGGCCAGCCAGTGTTGGGAGGTAAGAGGTGGCCGTCCAGCTCCTTGCAGCGCGGGGGCAAATCCCGCGATGAGAACACCCGGCCGCCATCGGTAAAGATCAAGCGTGCCTCGGCGTTATCGGCAATCCACGCCGCTTCGCTGGGATGCAGTTTGGCATTGATCGGCACTGCCACGGCGCCCATCCACCAGATGGCGTAGAGCAACTCCAGGTAGTCGCAGCTGTTTTTCATCAGCAGCGCCACCGCGTCCCCCGGCACCAGGCCGTGCTGGTCCACCAGGTGCGCGGCGCGTTGGCGCACGTGGGCGGCGAAGGTGGCGTAGTCGGCCACTTGGGTGGTGCCGTTGAACAGCGCCGGGCGTTGCGGGGCCCGACGCTGGGTGTCGTGCAGCCAGTTGGCAATGTTCATGGCTCAGCTCCGGCGTGCCTGCAGGACCGATGCGTAGTTGGCCACCGCCATGCCGCCCATGTTGAACACCAGGCCGAACTCCGGGTTGGGCACCGCCAGGCCAATCGGTTCGCCGGTCAATTGCCGGAACGCCAAGGCATGCATGGACACCCCCGTTGCACCGACCGGATGCCCCTTGGCCTTGAGCCCGCCGGAAAGGTTGACCGGCAAGCGCCCGCCGGCACGCACCACGCCGCTGTCGAGCACGCGATGCCCTTCGCCTTTGGGCGCCAGGCCCATGGCTTCGTAGATCAGCAGCTCGGCAATGGTGAAACAGTCGTGCACCTCGGCGAAGCTCAGGTCTGCCAGGGTCACATTCGCTGCGCGCAGCGCTGCATGGATCGCTCGTTGCGGGCCTTCAAAGGCGAGGATGTCGCGCTGGGCGATGGGCAAGGTGTCATTGACCTGGGTCATCGCCCGGATCTGCACCTCGCGGCGAAACGCTCGCGCACGTTTGGGTGACGCCAGGATGATCGCAGCGGCGCCGTCGCTGATCAGCGAACAGTCCGTCAGCCGCAGGGAGTCGGCCACGAACGGGTTGCTCTGGGACACGTTGTTGCAGTGCTCGAAATTCATCTCCCGATGCATCTGCGCCAGAGGGTTCGCCATGGCGTTGGAGTGGTTTTTGGTGGCGATGGCCGCCATCGAGCCCAGCGGGCAGTGGTAGCGCTCGGCGTATTGGCGGGCGGCGCGGCCGAACAATTGCGGGAAACTCAGGCCGGCTTCGGCCGGGTCGTTCTGATAGCCGGCGCCGGCCAGCGCTTGGGTGACCGCGGCGGTGCTGGTGTGGGTCATCTTTTCGGCGCCCACCACCAGCACCAACTCGGCGCTGCCGGAGAGAATCGCATTGACTCCCGCCTGGATCGCCGCCGAACCCGAAGCGCAGGCGTTTTCGCAGCGGGTGGCAGGTTTGAAGCGCAGCCCGGGGTCGGCCTGCAACAGCAACGAGGCGGCAAAGCCGTCGGGCACCAGCCCAGAGTTGAAATGCCCCAGGAACAGCGCGTCGATTTGCGACGCATCAATCGCAGCGTCGCTCAGGGCTTCACGGGTAACCTGGACGATCAGGTCTTCCAGCGTGGTGCCTTCCAAGCGACCAAAGCGGGAGTGACCAGCGGCAACAATGGAGACGCAATCAGCAGGCATAATCAATTTCTTCTGTTCTTGATCCGGACTTTACTTACAATGACCCACCCCTGGTCCCGCGCCAATTCGTGTAACTACTTACATGGGTAAGTAGCGCACCAGGGCATTGAACAACGAGGCAGGATGCCCCATGAACGCCCTTGCACAGCAATTTCCCGACCTCGAACGCCTGGCGTTCAAGCTGTCCCCTGCCCCGCAGATCGTCACCAGCGACCGGGTAATACTCGACTGCAACGATGCCTTCCTGAAGCTGTTCGGCTATACGCGCCAGGCGCTGGTCAATCAGTTGACCCTGCTGATCTACCCGTCCCAGGCCGACTACCATGCCATCGGCAAGCGCAGCCATGACTGGCTGCTCGACAGCGACAACGGCTTTTATTCCGATGAGCGCTTCATGCAGCACCACAATGGCGAAGTGTTCTGGGCCAAGTCCCACGGCTACACCCTCACCCCCAAAGACCCGTTCAAGCTGATGATCTGGCACTTCGAACGCCTGGACCGTCTGCATCAGGGCACTGGCGACCTCACGCCGCGGGAGCGGGAAATCGCCATGCACATCGTCAATGGTTTCAAGTCCAAGGAAATCGCCCTGCGCCTGGCGATTTCCCACCGCACGGTGGAAGTGCACCGGGCGCGGTTGATGAAGAAATTGCAGGCCAAGACCGTGGTGGAGTTGGTGTCGAAGATCATTATGGTGGCGTGACAGGTAACGGCTATTGAGCAGGTTGCCCCCCTACATGTGAGCACATTTCAATCCGGCAGCCGATTCAGCTGCCTTATCCACCTTTTCAGCTTTCCCGGCTGAGCCGCCCCGCTGTTTCAGCCGGGATCCTCCCACCCTATGGCACAAAATAGCTTCACAAGATCCCCCATGGACCCGTGCCCCCATGCAAACCACCAACACCGTCCTGATGATTCGCCCGGCGCGTTTTGCCTTCAACCCGGATACCGCGATCAACAACCGTTTTCAACGCCCGCCGCCGGACCCGCTCAGTGCACAGCACAAAGCGCTGGAAGAATTCGACGGCTATGTCGACACCCTGCGCAGTCACGGCGTGGAGGTGCTGGTGGTGCAGGACACTCCGGCCCCTCACACCCCGGACTCGATCTTTCCCAATAATTGGTGGAGCAGCCACGCCGACGGCAGCCTGGTGCTCTACCCCATGCAAGGCCAGAACCGACGACTGGAGCGCAACAAGGGCGTGCTGCAAGTTCTGGAGCAGCGCTTTGCGATCAACACCACCATCGACCTCAGCCACCTGGAACAACAGGACATCTTCCTCGAAGGCACCGGCAGTATGGTGCTCGACCGCCAGCACCGCATCAGCTACGCCTGCCACTCCGGGCGCACCCATCACGCGGCGCTGCGCCAGTTTGCCGAACGTCTGGACTACCAACTCTGCGTGTTCCACGCCCTGGACCGCCACCACGCGCCGATCTACCACAGCAACGTGATGATGAGCGTCGGTCGCGACCTCGCAGTGGTGTGCCTGCAAGCCCTGCCCGACGAGCGCGAGCGCCTGGCCCTGGAACGCTCACTGCGCGACACCGGCAAGGACATCCTCGCCCTCGACTTCGACCAGTTGGAAGCCTTCGCCGGCAACATGCTCGAAGTCCACGACCGTGACGGCCAACCGCTGCTGGTGATGTCCGCCAGCGCCTGGCGCGCGTTGCAACCGGCGCAGCGCCAGCAGGTGGAGCGCCATACGCGACCAGTGGTGGTGAATATCGACAACATCGAACGCATCGGCGGCGGCAGTGCCCGTTGCATGTTGGCCGAAGTGCATCTGCCGATCCGCCCCTCATTTCAATAAGGAGTCTTGCCATGACCCGTTATATCGACGTCAACGACCTCAGCTACCTGGTTTCGCAAAAAGGTGTGCAAACCTGCATCACCGAGATGGCCGAGTACATCCGTGCCGACTACCTGCGCTGGCAGGACTTCGAGAAATGCGCACGCCTGGCCAACCATTCACCGGATGGCGTGATCGAGTTGATGCCCGTCTCGGACGCCTCGCTGTACGCGTTCAAATACGTCAACGGCCACCCGAAAAACACTCTGGCCGGTATGTTGACCGTGATGGCCTTTGGCGCCTTGGGCGATGTGGATACCGGCAAACCCGTGCTGCTGGCGGAAATGACCCTGACTACCGCCATCCGCACCGCTGCCACCTCGGCCCTGGTCGCCCGCTACCTGGCGCGCGACAACAGCCGCAGCATGGCGTTGATCGGCAACGGCTGCCAAAGCGAATTCCAGGCCCTGGCCTTCCACGCCATGCTTGGCATTAACGAAATTCGCCTGTTCGATATCGACGCCAAGGCCACCGCCAAACTCGCCGCCAACCTCAAGGCGTTTCCGGCGATCAAGGTGATCCTGGCTGACAGCGTGGCCGAGGCGGTCAAAGGCGCGGATATCGTCACCACCGTCACCGCCGACAAGGCTTATGCAACCATCCTCACCGACGAGATGATCGAACCGGGTATGCACCTCAATGCCGTGGGTGGCGATTGCCCGGGCAAGACCGAGCTGGACCGGCGCATCGTCGAACGCGCCCGGGTGATCGTGGAATACGAACCGCAAAGCCGCATCGAAGGTGAGATCCAGCACATGCCTGAGGATTCGCCGGTGACGGAGTTGTGGCAAGTGATCAACGGCCAGAAGCCCGGCCGCGAGAATGCGCGCCAGATCACCCTGTTCGACTCGGTGGGTTTTGCCATCGAAGACTACTCGGCCCTGCGCTATGTACTGGACGTCGCCAAGGCGTTGGACGTGGGCAGCGAGCTGGAACTGGTACCCGACCTAGCTGACCCCAAAGACCTGTTTGCCCGCCTGGCCCGGCAGCCGGTCGCACAGCACAAAAAGCGCGCCTGAGACCGCTCTGGCCTGCCGCTTTGCGTCGAGGGCAGGCCGGACTTTGCTGGGTTAAAAGCCGATTCGGCGGGTGCAACAGCCGATTGCGCTGCATTGTTGGTTTTAACAGCGCAATTTGCGCTTTGTGCAGGGGGTAAACGACACAAAAAACGCACCATCATGAAGCATTCTCTGCTCCCAGTTATTCACTGCCCTGACATCAATTACAAAATATAGGGACCTCCACATGACTCCACTGCGATCACTCTTCGCTGCGTTGCTGTTGCCTCTGTGCGCCACCGCCGCCCACGCCCAGGACTGGAAAGAAATCCGTTTTGGCGTGTTCCCCGAATACCCACCCTTCGAATCCGTGGCCGCCGACGGCAGCCTGCAAGGCTTCGATATTGAACTGGGCAACGCCATCTGCGCCAAGCTCGAAGTGAAATGCACCTGGGTGCACAATGAATTCGACGGCATGATCCCGGCCCTGCGTGCGCGCAAGTTCGACGCCATCATGTCCTCCATGGCCGTGACCCCGGCTCGCGAAAAAGTCATCGACTTTACCGATCGCCTGTTCCTCAGCCCCACCTCGGTGATCACGCGCAAAGGCGCCGACTTCGGCGATACCCCGGAATCGCTCAAGGGCAAGCAGGTCGGCGTGCTGCAAGGCTCGCTGCAGGAAGCCTACGCCCGAGCGCACCTGGCCAGGCTGGGCGCGCAGATCAAGGCGTACCAGTCTCAAGAGCAGAACTACGCCGACCTGCAAAACGGGCGCCTCGACGCCACCCTCACCGACAAACTCGAAGCCCAGCTCAACTTCCTGTCCAAGCCCGAAGGCGCCGACTTCAAGACCGGCCCTGCCTTCAAGGACCCGACCCTGCCGCTGGACATCGCCATGGGCCTGCGCAAGAACGACCAGGCACTGCGTGAGCTGATCAACAAAGGCATCGCCGCCGTCCAGGCCGATGGCACTTACGCGCAGATCCAGAAGAAATACTTCGGCGATCAAGATATCTACAACGAGTGATGTCCGCGCCCCTGTAGGAGCGAGCTTGCTCGCGAAAAGCGTCAACGATAACGCGTTAAGCCAGCATGAACGCGGCGCCCTTGAGTTTTTCGCGAGCAAGCTCGCTCCTACATATAAAGAGATCTCCTTCCCATGAACGAACTCCTCAACCTGCAAGGCTACGGCCCAATGCTGGCCCAGGGTGCCTGGATGACGCTCAAGCTGGCCTTCCTCGCCCTGGCCCTGAGTCTCACCCTGGGCCTGGTCGCCGCCGGCGCCAAACTCTCCAGCGCCAGATGGCTGCGCGTACCGGCCACGCTCTACACCACGCTGATCCGCAGCGTGCCGGACCTGGTGTTGATCCTGCTGATCTTCTACAGCCTGCAACTGTGGCTCAACGACCTGACTGAAGTATTCGGCTGGGACTACTTTGAAATCGACCCGTTCACCGCCGGGGTGGTCACCCTGGGCTTTATCTACGGCGCGTATTTCACCGAGAACTTCCGTGGCGCGATCCTCAGCGTACCGGTGGGCCAGTTGGAAGCCGCGACGGCTTATGGCCTGAGCCGCTGGCAGCGCTTCCACCTGGTGCTGTTCCCACAACTGATGCGCTTTGCCCTGCCGGGCCTGGGCAATAACTGGCTGGTGCTGCTCAAGTCCACGGCGCTGGTGTCGATCATCGGCCTGTCAGACCTGGTCAAGGCCGCGCAGAACGCCGGCAAGTCCACCAGCGAGCCACTGTATTTCCTGATCCTCGCGGGGCTGGTGTACCTGCTGATCACTACCCTCTCCAACCGCATCTTCAAGCGCCTCGAACGGCGCTATAACCTGGGCATCAAGGGGATGGCGCGATGATCGAACTGTTCCAGCAATACGGCCTGGCCTACCTGTTCAGCGATGGCAGCGGCTTGTCCGGCGTCGCCATGACCTTGTGGCTGTTCATCATCTCGGTGGTGCTCGGCTTTTGCCTGTCGATTCCCCTGGCACTGGCGAGGGTTTCGCAGCATTTCTGGCTGCGCTGGCCGGTGGAGGTCTACACCTATCTGTTCCGTGGCACGCCGCTGTATATCCAACTGTTGATCTGCTACACCGGGCTGTACAGCCTGGAGGTGGTGCAGGACAACGCCCTGCTCAACCAGTTTTTCCGCAATGCGCTGAACTGCACCTTGTTGGCGTTTGTGCTCAACACCTGTGCCTACACCGTGGAAATCTTCGCCGGGGCGATCCGCAATATTCCCCACGGCGAAATCGAAGCGGCACGCGCCTATGGCCTGCACGGCTGGCGCCTGAATCTGTTCGTGGTGGTACCCGCCGCATTGCGCCGCGCATTACCGGCCTACAGCAATGAAATGATCCTGATGCTGCACGCCACGTCACTGGCGTTTACCGCCACCGTTGCCGACATCCTCAAGGTCGCCCGCGATGCGAATGCCGAAACCTTCCTGACCTTTCAGGCGTTTGGTATCGCTGCCCTGCTCTACATGTTGCTGTCCTTTGCACTGGTGGGCCTGTTTCGGCTGGCCGAACGTCGCTGGATGCGTTTTCTTGTTCCTACCCGAGGCTAACCCATGAATCAGTCCGCGCAGGCCCTGGCCGCTTATCCGGTGGATGTACCGGTTGTCGAAACTGCAACCGCCGCCATCAAGCTTCAAGTCGAAGGCATTCATAAACGCTACGGCGAACACGAAGTGCTGAAAGGTGTGTCCCTCAATGCCCGTCAAGGCGATGTGATCAGTCTGATCGGCGCCAGCGGCTCGGGCAAAAGCACCATGCTGCGTTGCATCAACTTTCTTGAACAGCCGGACGCAGGCGTCATCACCCTGGACGGCATCAGCATCGAAATGCAGCGAGGCCGTGCCGGCTCCCGCGCGCCGCACCAGGCACAACTGCAAAACCTGCGCACGCGCCTGGCCATGGTGTTCCAGCACTTCAACCTGTGGAGTCACATGACGGTGCTGGAAAACATCACCATGGCCCCGCGCCGGGTGCTGAATGTGAGCGCCACCGAGGCGGAAAAACGTGCGCGCCTGTACCTGGACAAAGTCGGCTTGCCAGGCCGCGTGGCGGATCAATACCCGGCGTTCCTCTCGGGTGGCCAGCAGCAACGCGTGGCGATTGCGCGGGCATTGGCGATGGAGCCGGAGATTATCCTGTTCGACGAACCGACCTCAGCCCTCGACCCGGAACTTGTAGGCGAAGTGCTCAAAGTCATACAGACGTTGGCCGAGGAAGGCCGTACCATGTTGATGGTCACCCACGAAATGGGCTTTGCCCGCCAGGTGTCCAGCCAAGTGCTGTTCCTGCATCAGGGCCGGGTCGAGGAACACGGCGGCGCCGAGATCCTCGACCACCCCAACAGCGAACGCTTGCAGCAATTTCTTTCCAACCGTTTGAAGTGAACTCATGGATACCAAGGCCAACGGACCCCACTCCTCCCCTGCGCTGGATCGCATCGACGAGGCGATCATCGACGTGCTCAGGCACCAGGGGCGCATCACCTATGAAAAACTCTCGTCGCTGGTGCACCTGACCCCCAGGCCATGCCTGGAGCGGGTGCGCAAGTTGGAGCGACGCGGGGTGATCCGTGGGTATGGGGCGATCATCGATGTGCAGATGGTCTCACCAGGGCTGTCGCTGCTGGTGCTGGTGGCCTTGTCCAACCAGAGCGGGCGCTCGGCGCAAAAGGCCTTCGAAGCCTGCGTCAAAGCCTGCCCGCAGGTGTTCGAATGCCAGTTGATCAGCGGGCCGTTCGACTACAGCCTGCGTATGCGCTGCCGGGATATGGAGCATTATCGGGTGCTGACCGAGATCTGGTTGAACAATGACGAGTTGCACATCGATAAGCTGGTGGCGCATCCGGAGCTCGCGGTGGTCAAGAACACCGCCACCGAACTGGCCTGATACCCACTCCCCCAGGCTGCGAAAACCAAATGTGGGAGCTGGCTTGCCTGCGATAGCGGTGCATCAGTCACCCCACATCTGACTGGTCGACCGCTATCGCAGGCAAGCCAGCTCCCACATTGACCGGGTTTGCAATTCTTTTGCCTGGCTTGGCCCCCACCAGCTTCGCCTGCCCATCCTTCTGCTTGCCCGTACGCGCCTCGCTGATCAGCCCCGGGATCAACTTGCCCTCCGGCAAATTTTTCCAGAACCGACTGGGCAAGTGCCCTTCCATCACCTTGGGATTCAGCCGCGCCGGGTTGAAGATGTGACTGTAGTAGGTCAGCCACATGGCGCTGTGGGGGTCTTCGACATTTTGCGCCAGTTGCTGCCACGCCTCGGGGCAGCGGCGTTGGTGAACCAACTGCTCGCCGTCGTAATACACCCCGTCCAGGGGCGTCGCGATCATCCACCGATGGCGGCCCATGCGCCCGACAAAGTGCTGGCTGGCACTTTTGAGAATGTCATGGGCCGGTTCATGCCAGGCCACGTATTCAGGAAGTTCGGGCCCCGCCTCGGCCGGCAGGGCAATAAAGCGCACAAACGCATGCAGGTGATGGGCCTCGCGGCTGACTTGCTTGATGCGTCGCTGCAACTCGCTGCCCAGCTTGTCCCCCGCCAGCATCGCGGTGCGATCACCGTGGCTGACCCGCCACAGCACTTCATACAGCAGGCTCCAGCGTTGATCACCGTGATAACAGGCGGCAGACTCCAGCAACTCCAACAGCGCCTTGGGAATGCGTGCCTGGAACGGCCCCAACCCTGGCGGGATCGGCTCATCGGTAGCGAACAGGTCAGCTGCTTGTGCCTCGCCCCAGCTCACCTGGCTGGGGTCGACCTGATGGCTGAGCAGCCAGCGCGCCTGTTCGCGCCAAGTACTGAACAGGTTGTCGCATTCCAGGCTGATCATCCCCACAACCCCATCTGTTGCGGTTGCGGACGGTCGCGCAATTGCTCGCGCAGCAACACGCTTGTGCTGTCGGCCTGTTGCGGGTGGTAGTCACTGGTGATGAAGAACGGTTTGGCCTTGGCCAGTACGCAGCGCATACGCGCCAGGTCTTCGAAGCGGATCTTGCGCTCGCGGCGCAGATCCACCAGGCGTTGGGTGGTGCGCAGGCCAATACCGGGGATGCGCGCAATCAGGGTGGGCTCTGCGCGGTTCAGGTCCAGAGGGAACACTTCGCGATGCTCCAGGGCCCAGGCCAGCTTGGGGTCGATATCCAGGGCCAGGTGGCCGGGGCCGGCAAACAGCTCCCTGGCGCTGAAACCGTAGCTGCGCAGCAGGAAATCGGCCTGGTACAAGCGGTGCTCGCGCATCAACGGCGGCGCGGCCAGGGGCACGCTTTTCGGGCTGTTGGGGATGGGACTGAACGCCGAGTAGTACACTCGCCGCAGCTTGAAATTGCCATACAACGCCTCGGCACCGTGGAGGATGGTGCTGTCATCAGTGTCGTCGGCGCCGACGATCATCTGCGTGCTCTGCCCGGCCGGGGCGAAACGCGGGGCGCGAGGCTCGTTGAACACCGTCTGCTCGCCGGTGTAGATGGTCTGCATCGCCTGCTTGATCGACACAATCTGCTTCTCCGGCGCCAGGGTCTGCAGGCTGGCCTCGGTGGGCAGTTCGATATTCACGCTCAGGCGATCGGCATAACGACCAGCCTCGGCAATCAATGCAGGATCCGCATCGGGAATGGTCTTGAGGTGGATATAGCCGCGAAAGTCATGCTCTTCGCGCAGCAGTTTGGCGACCCGCACCAATTGCTCCATGGTGTAGTCCGACGAACGGATGATGCCGGAGCTGAGAAACAGCCCGCTGACGCAATTGCGCTTGTAGAAATCCAGGGTCAGGGTGACCACCTCTTCCGGGCTGAAACGCGCACGGGGCACGTCGCTGGAACGGCGGTTGACGCAATACTGGCAGTCGTAGAGGCAGAAGTTGGTGAGCAACACCTTGAGCAGCGACACGCAACGGCCATCGGGCGTGTAGCTGTGGCAGATGCCCATGCCGTCGGTGGAACCCAACCCCGCCTTGCCCTCGGAGCTGCGCTTGGGCGCGCCGCTGCTGGCGCACGACGCGTCGTACTTGGCGGCGTCGGCGAGGATGCTGAGTTTTTCGATCAACTGCATGGCGGGCTACCGATACTGGTTTTTTGTACAGTACCAATAGCCGCACGTTGTCACAAGTGCCGTCTGTAGGAGGGGCAGGTCAGCTGGCAGTGGCCAGGAGCAGGTCCTGCACCGAACGGCCCTTGTCACGGTTTCGATCGTTGGCATACAACGATGCCGCAATCTCATCCGCGCGAATCGGCAGCACCGACAGCAAGGTATCGCTCAAGCCATGGCTGGCCTGGCTGAAGCCCTGGATGTAGATACCCGCCTTGCAGCGCTCGTCGGTGACGATGCGGTAGTCGCGGGCCACTTCGAAGTCGCCCATGTAGGCTTGCAGCGGCGCCAACAGTTCGCGGTGCATCTGGCGCTCATAGCCGGTGGCGAGGATCACGGCGTCGTAGTGGTTGACACTGGTTTCGCCCGTGGCGTTGTTGCGCAATACCAGTTCGATACCCAGCGGCCCGGGCGTGGCCTTCTCCACCACGGTCATGGTGCGGAACGCCTGGCGGGCGATGCCGGAGACTTTCTGACGGTAGAAAATCCCGTAGATGCGCTCGATAAGGTCCAGGTCCACCACCGAATAGTTGGTGTTCTGGTACTCGGCGACCAAACGCTCGCGTTCGGCCCCCACTTGCTGGAACACCAGGTCGGTAAACGCGGGCGAGAACACTTCGTTGACGAACGGGCTGTCATCGGCCGGCTTGAGCGCCGAGCCGCGCAGGATCATATCGACCTGCAACGATGGGAAGCTGTCATTGAGGTCGATAAAGGCTTCGGCCGCGCTTTGGCCGCCGCCGATCACCGCGATGCGCATGGCCTTGCCATCCACGCAAGGCTGGCTCGCCATGCGCTCCAGATACTGGGAATGGTGGAACACGCGGCTGTCACCCTTGAGCGCCTTGAACGCTTCGGGGATGCGCGCAGTGCCGCCGGCGCTGACCACCACCGAGCGGGTGGTACGCACATGCTGCTCGCCCTGGGCATCGCGGGAAATGACGCGCAAGGCCTCCACCTGCTGCTGATGCAGGATCGGTTCGATGGCCAGCACTTCCTCACCGTAGTTGGCCTGGGCCTGGAACTGCCCGGCCACCCAGCGCAGGTAGTCGTTGTACTCCATGCGGCAGGGGTAGAAGGTGCCCAGGTTGATGAAGTCCACCAGGCGATCGTGAGCCTTGAGGTAATTGACGAAGGAGTACGGGCTTGTGGGGTTGCGCAGGGTCACCAGGTCCTTGAGGAAGGAGATCTGCAGTTCGCTCTGGGTCACCAGGGTATTGCCGTGCCAGCGGTAGTCGGCTTGTTTGTCGAGAAACAGCACGTCCAGCTTGCCCTGGGCCTTTTCACGCTCCTGCAGGGCGATGGCCAGCGCCAGGTTCGAAGGGCCGAAGCCAATACCGATCAGGTCGTGAACCGCGGGCGAAGCAATTGCCTGTGTCATTCCAGTGTCCTCTGGATAAGCCCCTTGGCGGTGGGGCGGGAATACCTTCATGGCCTGAACAACAGGCCGTGTGTTGATAGGAAACGAGGACAGTGAAATAAAATTTAACCAACTGGCGATCAGTGCGCTTCCCACTCACGCATACGCACCCGGCAATGCTTCATGGCGTTGACGATGTGTTTTTCCACCAGGCTGCGGGAAATCCCCAGGCGCTCGGCGATTTGCACATGGGACAGGCCCTCGAGCTTGCGCAGCAGGAAACTGTCGCGACACGCCGCCGGCAACTCGGCCAGGGCGCGCTCAAGCATCTCCAGGCGCTGGTTGTGGTCATGACTGGCGTGGGGTGAACAGGGGGCGAAGCGCTCTTCGCTGTCCAGCACCTCAAGAGGCTCGGACTGACGCAAGGCGTTGCGCCGGTGGCCGTCGATCACCAGGTTCAAGGCCGTGCGGTACAGGAAGGCGCGGGGCTGTTCGATCGGGATGTCGCTGGAACGCTCCAGCACCCGAACATAAGCGTCATGCACCACATCTTCGGCCACCTGACGGTTGCCCAGCTTGGCGTTCAGGAAACACACCAGCTCGCGATAGTAGTTTTCCAACATGACTCCTGGCCCCGTGGCCGTGGTGCTAACGATCCCAGCCCGTTAGGAGCGAGCCCATCGATGATGGCAGTTTGAGTGTGTGCAATTTATAGTAATTCTCATCTACTTTTAAAGGAGTCTTGCACCAACGGTGCATTTTTTTTCGTCGCACGAGCTGTTACCACATGTGTAACAACCTAAATTCCCGAGCTTTTTTCTCGTATAACTGTCAACTCCCCGCTCCTGCGGTCAACACCTCCTGGCTGGAACCAAGACATGAAACGCCCTCGACCTGCCCGACGCGCCCTGCTTGTGCTGGCGTGCCTGCTCCCCATCCTTGTGGTGGCTGCCTGGCAAGTGCTGCCGTCGGGACGCGACAGCCTACCCACGGTCACCGTAACCCGCGGCGACATTGAAAATAGCGTTACGTCACTGGGCACCCTGCAACCGCGCCGTTATGTGGACGTGGGTGCCCAGGCGTCCGGACAGATTCGCAAGATCCATGTGGAGGCTGGTGATCAAGTCAAGGAAGGCGATCTGCTGGTGGAAATCGATCCCGCCACGCAACAGGCCAAGCTCGACGCCAGCCGCTATTCCATTGAAAACCTCAAGGCGCAGTTGCAGGAACAGAAAGCCCAGCACGAACTCGCACGCCAGAAATACCAGCGCCAGCAACGCTTGGTTGCAGGCAACGCCACCCGCGAAGAAGATGTGCAAACCGCCAAAGCCGAACTGAGTGCCACCCAAGCACGTGTCGATATGTTCCAGGCACAGATCCGCCAAGCCCAGGCCAGCCTGCGCAGTGACGAGGCCGAACTGGGCTATACGCGGATTTACGCGCCCATGAGCGGCACCGTGGTGGCGGTAGATGCGCGAGTCGGCCAAACCCTCAACGCCCAACAACAAACGCCGTTGATCCTGCGCATCGCCAAATTGTCACCGATGACCGTATGGGCCGAAGTGTCCGAAGCCGATATCGGCCACGTCAAACCGGGCATGAGCGCCTATTTCACTACCCTCGCCGGCGGCAACCGGCGCTGGAGCAGCACCGTGCGCCAGATTCTGCCGATACCGCCCAAGCCGCTGAATGAAACCAGCCAGGGCAGTGGCAGCCCCAGTAGCACGAGCAAAACCGGTAGTGGCCGCGTAGTGCTGTACACCGTACTGCTGGATGTGGACAACACTGACAATGCACTGATGGCCGAAATGACCACCCAGGTGTTTTTCGTAGCCAGCCAGGTCAAGGACGCTCTCACCATCCCGGTCGCAGCGCTGCTCGGCAGCCAAGGCAGCGACAAGCAGATCGCGCGGGTCGTGACCAAAAACGGTGCCATCCAGAAGCGAGAAGTACAGCTGGGTATCAGTGACCGCCTGCGAGTTGAAGTGTTGGATGGCCTGGACGAAGGCGATCACCTGTTGATCGGTCCCGCCAGCAGCAGCGGGGGTTGATGTGACCACGCCACTGATCGAACTCAAGAACATCCGCAAATCCTACGGCGGCGGCGACAGCCCGCAGGTCGACGTATTGCGCGGGATCGACCTGTCGATCCATGCAGGAGAGTTCGTTGCCATCGTCGGCGCCTCGGGCTCCGGCAAATCCACACTGATGAACATCCTCGGTTGCCTCGACCGCCCCACCGTGGGCGACTACCTGTTCGCCGGGGAAAACGTCGCGCACCTGGATAGCGACGCACTGGCCTGGCTGCGCCGCGAAGCCTTTGGTTTCGTGTTCCAGGGCTACCACCTGATCCCGTCCGGCTCGGCCCAGGAAAACGTCGAGATGCCGGCGATCTATGCCGGCATCAGCGCTGCCGAACGCCATGCCCGCGCCAAGGCTCTGCTGACCCGCCTGGGCCTGGCCGATCGCACCAACAACCGCCCGCACCAGCTCTCCGGTGGTCAGCAGCAGCGCGTCTCGATTGCCCGTGCGTTGATGAACGGCGGGCATATCATCCTTGCCGACGAACCCACCGGTGCCCTCGACAGCCACAGCGGTGCCGAGGTGATGGTGCTGCTGGATGAATTGGCGAGCCAGGGCCACGTGGTTATTCTGATTACCCACGACCGCGAAGTCGCGGCGCACGCCAACCGCATCATCGAGATCAGCGACGGCCTGATCATCAGCGATTCGGCGTTGAGCCCCCCCCACGTGCCCGTCACGGCTGGCAGCGACGCATTGCAAGCCGTGGACCTGCGCCAGCGCCTGGCCGACGGCGCCGAACACAATGGTGCCTGGAAAGCCGAGCTGCTGGACGCGGTGCAGGCGGCGTGGCGGGTGATGTGGATCAACCGCTTCCGCACCGCGCTGACGCTGCTGGGGATCATCATCGGCGTGGCGTCGGTGGTGGTGATGCTGGCGGTAGGCGAAGGCAGCAAGCGCCAGGTCATGGCGCAGATGGCGGCCTTCGGCTCCAACATTATCTACCTGAGCGGTTTTTCGCCTAACCCGCGCACACCGCCAGGTATCGTGACCCTCAATGATGTGGCCGCATTGGCTACATTGCCCCAGGTCAAGCGCATCATGCCAGTGAACGGCACCTACGCCGGTGTTCGCTTCGGCAACGTCGATTACATGGCCTATGTAGGCGGTAACGACACCAACTTCCCGGACATCTTCAACTGGCCAGTGGCCGAGGGTAACTACTTTACCGAAGCCGACGAGCGCGCCGGGGCCACGGTGGCGGTGATCGGTCATCGCGTGCGCGAAAAGCTGTTCAAAGGCCAGCTAGACCCCATCGGGCAATACATCCTGATCGAAAACGTGCCCTTCCAGGTGATTGGCGTGTTGGCGGAAAAAGGCTCCAGCTCCGGCATGCAAGACAGCGATGACCGTGTCGCCATTCCCTATACCGCCGCCAGCGTGCGCCTGTTCGGCACCTATAACCCCGAATACGTTGCCATTGCCGCCGCCGATGCGCGCAAGGTGCAAGAGGCCGAGCAGGCCATCAGTCAGCTTATGCAAACGCTGCACGGCGGCAAACGCGACTTCCACCTGACGAACGACGCCGCGATGATCCAGGCCGAAGCGCGGACCCAGAACACCCTGTCGCTGATGCTCGGCTCGATTGCCGCGATTTCCCTGCTGGTGGGCGGTATCGGCGTGATGAATATCATGTTGATGACCGTGCGCGAACGCACCCGCGAAATCGGCATCCGCATGGCCACCGGGGCGCGCCAGAGCGACATCCTGCGCCAGTTCCTCACCGAGGCGGTGATGCTCTCGGTGGTCGGCGGTCTGTTCGGAATCGCCCTGGCATTGCTGGTGGGCGGCGTGCTGGTGCTAGCCGAAGTAGCGGTGCAGTTTTCCCTGGTGGCGGTGTTCGGCGCGTTTGGCTGTGCGCTGGTCACCGGCGTCGTATTCGGCTTTATGCCGGCCCGTAAAGCTGCCCGGCTCGATCCGGTTAAGGCATTGACCAGTGAATAAACGATCCATCGCACCGCACCTGTCGACACTCAGCCTGTGCCTGTTGCTCAATGCCTGTGCCGGCACCTCGCCTGCCCTCGACAGCGGCATTGCCGCGCCCGTCGTCTGGCAATATGCCGAACGCGACGCCGACCAGGCCACCAACCAGCGTTGGTGGACGCAGTTTGGCAGCCCTGTGCTGAACCGCCTGATCGATCAGGCCCGCCGTGACAGCTTTGACGTGGCTGCGGCCATGGCGCGGGTGCGGCAGGCCCAGGCGACAGCGGTGATTGCTGGCGCACCGTTGCTGCCCGAGGTGACGTTCAACCTCAGCGCCAGCCGTCAAAGACTGTTGCGCGGCAGCGGCAACTCGGACTTGGACGCCACCGAGAGCAACAAGACGGTCAATAACTATGACGCCAACCTCACGGCCAGCTACGAAATCGACTTCTGGGGTGGCCGCGCCGCTGCGCGAGACAGCGCTGTGCATAGCCTGCACGCCAGTGAGTTCGATCAGGCCAACGTGGAGTTGACCTTGCTCAGCAATGTCGCCGACCGCTATGCGCAAACCCTGGCCGCGCACCAGCGCCTGCAGATCGCCGAGCTGAACCTGGCCAATGCGCGCAATGTGCTGGACCTGGTGCAAACCCGCTACGATGCCGGTTCCGCCACGGCCCTGGAGTTCGCGCAACAGAAGAGCCTGGTGGCCGGCCAGCAACGGCAACTGCCGCTGATCCAGCAATCGGCCGAAGAATCGCGCATCACCCTCGCCGCCTTGCTCGGCCAGCCGGTACAGGCCCTGGCGCTGGGCAGCGAGCCGTTCCAGGCACTGACCTGGCCGAATATCGGCCCCGGTGTTCCTAGCCAGTTGTTGCGCCGCCGCCCTGACATCGCCCAGGCCGAGGCACAGCTGGCGGCGGCCAATGCCGACGTCACGGTGGCCCGTGCGGCTATGCTGCCCTCGGTGACATTGGGCGCAACCCTCGGCTCGGGTGCGTACAAGGCTGAAGATGTTCTGCGCAGCCCGTTCTACACCCTGACCTCGGGCCTGATCGCACCGATCTTCAACAACGGTCGGCTGAGTGCCGAGCGCGATAAAGCTCGTGCGCGCCAGGATGAACTGCTGCAAACCTACCGCGGAGCGATCATCAACGGCTTTGCCGATGTGGAAAAAGCCCTCAGCAGCCTGACTCGCCTGGACCAGCAACGCCAATGGCAAACTGAAGAACTGCAGCAGGCGCAAACGGCCTTTCAGATTGCGCAAAGCCGCTACGAGGCCGGCGCCGAAGACCTGCTCACGGTGCTGGAAACCCAACGCACCCTCTATGCCGCCCAGGACCTGAACGTGCAACTGCGCCTGTCGCGGCTGCAAGCCAGTATCGCGCTGTACAAGGCATTAGGGGGTGGATGGAAGACCGATAGCTGATAAGCAAAATCGGTATTTCTTACACAAACTGTTTCTTAGCCTTACATTCTCCACCCCCAGGTCCTTGGTAAAAAAGCTGTTACATACGGCTGCCCGGGACCTCGTGATGACACCCAGCGTTCTTGTAAAAACCCTGGTGTGCATAAGCTGCTGGCTTATAGCAAACGCAGTGCGCGCTGAGCCCTTGATCGTGCCCACTGCAATCGACTGGCTGTTGGATTGCCCCCTCACTACCACTGCGCGCCTGGACCCTGAGGTGGTCGGGCGCACCCAATGCGGCCTGGTCAGTGTGCCGCGGGACCACGCCGCTCCCGGGCGCGGTCGCATACGCCTGAGCGTGACGCGTGTGGGCGCCAGGCAACCGCTCAACCGCGAGGGGGTGGTGTTCGTCCAGGCCGGCGAACCGCCCCGGCCCGCCAACGCGTCTTTCGTGCTGCACCTGGCCAGCCGCTGGGAGTCGCTTGCCACCCGCGCTTATCGCACGCTGGTCGACCGTTATGACGTGATCGAACTGAGCACCCGCGACCTGCGCCAGCCAAACGCAGTCGAGCAGGCAGCGCTGGACATGGAGTATGTGCGCGGGCAGCTCGGCGAGGCACGCCTGCACTACCTGGGCAACGCTGCCGCTACCCGTCTTGGCAGCCGCTACGCCACGCTTTTCCCCCAGCGCGTCGCCCGCATGGTGCTGATTAATGCGGCGCCGGGCGACACTATCGCCGTCGGCGTTGAGCAGTTACTACTCAAGGAGTCCAAGCAGTCCGGCGCCGACGGCTGTATCAGCCGCTGGCTGGGGGATTTCCTCGCCCACGGCAAACAGCCACCCGCCTCCGCGCGCTGCCTTGACCTCGGTGCCTGGGAGTAACCGGGGGCATTTGCGACCTGTTGCCATCGAAAACGACACGCTGCGTTGACGCTCCGATGCAATCGTTATTAAGTGCTATTTATCCGCATTAATACGATAAATCGAACCCATGCTGACTCGCCCGCTACGCCGCAAACGCCAGAAGCTGTCCGATGTGATTGTCGAGTCGGTCAAGCGCTCCATCGTCACCGATGCCTTGAAGCCCGGCGACCGCTTGCCCACCGAACGCGAGCTGATGGAAAGTTTTCAGTGCTCCAAGGGCTCGGCACGCGAAGCGCTCAAGGCATTGGAGGTCGAAGGGTTGGTCAATACGCGCACCGGCCCCAGTGGCGGGGCCTATCTGAACCAGGCCGGCACTGAACCTGCCAGCCGCGCCTTGCGCAACTACCTGCACTTCCAGCATCTGGATGGCGAGCAGGTGTATCAGTTGCGCAAGGTCATCGAAGTGGAACTGGCGCTATCGGTGCTCGGGCGCTTGAGCGAAGACGACTATCAGGCCCTGCAAGCCAATGTGGATTTTTGCAGCGCCCCCGAAGACAGCGAAGCCGGCCAGCGCGAACAGCGCCTGGCGGAACTGGAGTTCCACAACCTGCTGGCCCGGGCGTGCCCCAACCCGCTGCTGAGTTTTATGGCGCAGTTTCTCAACGACCTGCTGCGCGACCTGGTGGTGCTGAAGAAAGCCTACAAGCCCAAGCGCAAGCAGTTCGACGCGGCCAACCTCGACTATCACAAACAACTGCTGATCGCCTTTCGTGCCGGGGATGAAAGCGCCGTGCGCAGTTTGATGCATGAGCATATGTGCGATGCCGAACACCACATGACTGCGCTGGAAGGCCAGGTCAGCCCGCACTTCCTTCTGGAGTTTGATCACCGTTAGGAACAAAACCCGATCAATGTGGGAGCTGGCTTGCCTGCGATGGCATCGACTCGGTCCCCCTGTAACACCGAGGCGCCCGCATTGCAGGCAAGCCAGCTCCCACATTTGACCGTGTCCATCTGTTGAACCGAGTTACCCAATAACAAGCCTGCCCACAGGCCCTTGCACCACCGTATCGCCCTTGCCGCTCCTGCCAATAACTAAACCAGGGAGTCACCCCATGCAGCGTCGTACGTTATTGAAAGCCAGCCTCACCGCGGCCGCCGCCCTCAGCTTGCCGCTGAGCGTGCGTTCGGCCTTCGCCGCCGAGCCCTTTACCTTTTACGGCCTCAAGTCCATGTCTGGCGCGTTTGCCAGCTATGGCAAATTTGCCGACATGGGTTCGCGCCTGGCCGTGCAACAGCATGCCGAGATCCTCGGCCGCCCGCTGACCTACAAGGTTATCGACACCGAAGGCAACGCCGGCAAGGCGGTGCGCAAGGTGC
The DNA here is from genome assembly GCF_000263715.2 of Pseudomonas synxantha BG33R. Taxonomy (NCBI): domain Bacteria; kingdom Pseudomonadati; phylum Pseudomonadota; class Gammaproteobacteria; order Pseudomonadales; family Pseudomonadaceae; genus Pseudomonas; species Pseudomonas synxantha. Next base: position 2,621,040 of record NZ_CM001514.1, on the reverse strand, counting down.
AGGAGGCAATCGCGCAGGACGGCGCACGCGTTTTCCAGGGTTGCACACTGTCGTCTTCCGCCCTGGCGGTGGCCAAGGAAGTCGATAAAGTCGGCGGCGTTTTCATGACCCCGGTGGGTGCCGATGAAGTCACCGGCAAGGATTGCAACAAGGCGACCTTTCGCTGGTCAGTGCCCACCTACGGCGCGATCCGCGAAACCATGGTGCCGCTGATCAAACTGTTGCCGGACGCCAAACGCTGGTACACCATCACGCCGCAATACGTGTTCGGCGAAGCCTTGCTCGAAGGCGCAAAGAGCGTGCTGAAGGAACACGGCCTGGAGCATGTCGGCAACAGCTACCACTCGCTGCAGGAGCAGGAATTCTCCGGCTACCTGACCAACGCCATTTCCACCCGGCCCGACGTGCTGGTACTGCTCAACTTCGGCAGCCAGTCGTCCAACACCTTGCGCCAGGCGGTGAACTTCGGCATCAAGGAACGCATGAAGGTGCTGCTGGTATGGTCGGCCGGCCTTGATCAATTCCAGGAACTGGGCAGCGATGTGCTCGAAGGCGTGTACCTCGGCGCGCAGTACTGGCATCAGGTCGATACGCCACTCAACCGCGAACTGGTCAAGCTGACCCAGGCCAAATACGGCATCAACCCCACCTACCCGCTGGCCGCCGACTACATCAGCACCAAGGTCATGCTCGACACCATCATCGCCACCGGCAGCTTCGACGGCGCAACCGTGGCCAAGGCCATGCAAGGCTTGAGCTATGAAGGCCCGACCGGCAAGGAGTCGATCCGCGCCGGCGACCATCAGGTGATCAAGGATTACTACCTGCTGGTCGGCAAGGCCAGCGGCGACATGGCCGACAAGGACGACCTGGCCAAGGTGCTCAGCGCCGGCCAATCGTTCCCACCGGTCGAGGCGACGGGCTGCACGCTCGGCTGACTGCTTACTTTTGTCGCGCAGGGCCGCGCAAGCGGCCGCCTGCAGAGGGTTCCTGCATGCTCAATTTGTACCTGTTCCAGATTCTCAACGGCCTTGGGCTGGGGATGATCTACTTCCTGATCGCGGTCGGGCTGACGATCATTTTCGGCCTGCTCAACTTCGTCAACTTCGCCCACGGCGCGTTTTTCCTGCTGGGCGCCTACATCTGCTACACCGCCGTGAGCCTCACCGGCAGCTTCTGGCTGGCGCTGCTCGTCGCGCCGCTGGTGGTGGCTGCGCTGGCCTGGGTGATCGAGCGTTTGCTGATCCAGCGGATCTACCACTTGCCGCACATGTTCCAGATTCTGGTAACCCTGGGGATCGCGCTGATTATCCAGGAAGCCAGCGTGATGATCTGGGGCCCGGTGGGCAAAAGTGTCGCCGTACCGGAGTTGCTGCGCGGCGTGCTGGTGGTGGGGGATTTTGTCTATCCCTACTACCGCCTGTTTCTCATCGTGTTTTCCGGGCTGGTCGGCCTGGGCCTGTGGCTGCTGCTGGAACGCACGCGCTTCGGCGCCCTGGTGCGCGCCGGCAGTGAGAGCACTGAAACCGTGTCATTGCTGGGCACCAATATTTTCCGCCTGTTCTCCATGACCTTCGCCCTCGGCGTGGCCCTGGCCGGTGTCGCCGGGGTGTTGTTCGCACCGTTGCGCGGCGCCCAGCCCTTTGTCGGCCCGGAGATTCTCGGGGTGGCGTTCGTGGTGGTGGTGATCGGCGGCATGGGCTCGTTCAGCGGTGCGCTGGTCGGCGGTTTGCTGGTAGGCGTCGTGCAAAGCCTGATGACCACACTCTGGCCCCAGGGTGCGAGCCTGATGATCTACGGCGCGATGGCCGTGGTGATTCTGGTCCGCCCCTACGGCCTGTTCGGGAGAGCCTGACATGAGCGAGAAAAATCCCCTGCCGTTTGCCAAAACCCAATCCAAAGCGATGCTGCTGTGGGTATTGGCGGTGCTGATCGGCCTGCCGTTGATACTGCCCTCGGCAACCCTGGCCACCGAGATCCTGATCTTTGCCATGGCCGCCCTGGCTTGCAACCTGTTGCTGGGCTACACCGGCTTGCTGTCATTCGGCCAAGGCATCTTCTTCGGGGCCGGCGCCTACTGCGCGGCGTTGCTGATGATCCACCTGCAACTGGGGTTGTTCACCGCACTGCTGGGTGCCGCAATCGCCGGCGGTTTCCTGGCATTGCTGGTGGGCGCCCTGGCGATTCGGCGCACCGGCATTTACTTCGTGATGCTCACGCTGGCGTTCAGCCAGATGGCCTATTTCGTCGCCTACACCCTGAGCGACTGGACCGGCGGCGACAACGGCCTGCTCAGCGTGCCGCGCCCGGAAATCCGTGTGGGTGAAACCGTGCTGCTGTCCTTGGCCGATGCCCGTGCCTTCTATGGATTTGTCGCGGTGCTGTTCCTGCTGATCTTTATCGGCGCTCGCCGGGTGATCGCTTCGCCGTTCGGCAGCACGCTGATGGCGATCCGTGAGAACGAAACCCGGGCCTCGGCCATCGGCTACGACACGCGGCACTTCAAGATCCTGGTGTTCGTGCTGTCCGGGGCGGTCACCGGGATTGCCGGGGCGCTGTACGCCATGCTGCTGCACTTTGTGCCACTGTCCAATATTGACCTGGCGATGTCCGAGAACATTCTGATCATGACCATCGTCGGCGGCACGGGCTCGTTGTTCGGCTCATTGCTGGGCGCCGGCTCCATTGTGCTGCTGGGGGATTTCCTCTCCGACCTGTGGCCGCGCTGGCTGATGCTGCTGGGGGTGATCCTGATCCTGGTGGTGATCTTCATGCGCGGCGGTTTGTGGGGCGGCCTGGCGTCGCTGTTCGAGAAGCTGCGCGGCAATCGCAAAACTGCGGCCGTCGCCAAGGAGCCAGGGCTATGAGCATCCTGCTGGAAACCCAGAACCTGGAACTGGCCTATGGCGCGTTCCATGCGGTCAATGGCGTCAACCTCAAGGTCGAGGCCGGCACTATCCACACCATTATCGGCCCCAATGGCGCTGGCAAGACCAGCCTGTTTCATTGCCTGACAGGTGAGCGCCAGGCCACTGCCGGAGCGATCCATTTCGACGGCAACAACCTGATGCGCAAGCCCGCCCATGCCCGCGTCGGCCTGGGCATGGCGCGTTCGTTCCAGCTCACCAGCCTGTTCCAGAACCTCAGCGTGCGCGAAAACCTGCGACTGGCCGCCCAGGGCCGCGATGGCGCCCGGGCCTTGAACTTCTGGCGCCGAGTGGACAGCAAGCGCGAACACCTGGAGATGGCCGACCAGGTCCTTGAGCGCCTGCAACTCACTGCCCGCGCCGACACCCTGGCCGGCGAGTTGTCCCACGGCCAGCAGCGGGTACTGGAGGTGGGCATGTCGATCTGCTCCAAACCCAAACTGCTGATGCTCGACGAGCCCACTTCGGGCATGGGCATCGACGACATCCCGATCATGACCCAACTGATCAGCGACCTCGGCCGCGACCACACGGTGCTGCTGATCGAACACAACATGAGCATTGTCATGTCCATCAGCCAACGCATTACGGTAATGAGCCACGGCCAGATCCTGGTGGAAGGCACGCCAGATTTCGTGCGTGCCGATGAACGTGTGCGCACTGCATACCTTGGGGAGGCCGCCTGATGCTGATCGTCGAGAATATCCATTCCTACTACGACAAGAGCCATGTGCTGGAAGGCGTGTCATTGACCGTCAACCCTGGCGAACTGGTGACCCTGCTGGGTCGCAATGGCGCCGGCAAGACCACCACCCTGCGCAGCATCCTCGGCATCATTTGCCCGCGTCAGGGCCAGATTCACTTCAATGGCCAGGCGCTGGTGGGGCAGAAAATCTTTGAAATTGCACGCCAGGGCTTGGCACTGGTGCCGGAGAACCGCGGGATTTTCCGCCTGCTCAGCGTCGAGGAAAACCTGCGCATCGCCGTACGCAAAAGCAGCCGTTGGCAACTGGACGATGTATACGCCATGTTCCCGCGCCTCAAGGAACGGCGCAAAAACGCCGGCCATGCGCTATCCGGCGGCGAACAGCAAATGCTCGCCATCGCCCGCGCCCTGCTCAACGACCCCAAGCTGCTGATCCTCGACGAACCCACCGAGGGCCTGGCCCCGGTGATCGTCGACGAGCTGGTGAAGATCCTGCGCAAGGTCAAGGACGACGGCCTGCCGGTGCTGCTGGTGGAGCAGAACCTGATGGTCTGCGACAAGCTCGCCGACCGTCATTACGTACTCGAACAGGGCCGCGTGGTGTACGAAGGCAGCGCCGCTGACTTCCGTGCCGACCCGTCGATCAAGAACCGTTATCTGGCCTTGAGTGCCTGACTGGAGATCTCTGATGAATAGTGTTGCGCAACCGCTCCAGAGCAACGCCCCGCTGATCAACCGTGACCGCCTGTGGCAATCGCTGATGGACCTGGCCCGACTCGGCGCCACGGCCAAGGGTGGCGTGTGTCGCCTGGCCCTCACCGATCTGGACCGCCAGGCCCGCGACCTGTTTGTGCAGTGGTGCGAAGCGGCTGGGTGCAGCGTCACTGTCGACGCCATCGGCAATATCTTTGCGCGTCGTGCCGGACGCAACCCCGCCCTGCCCCCGGTGATGACCGGCAGCCACATCGACACCCAACCCACCGGCGGCAAGTTCGACGGCTGCTACGGGGTGATGGCCGGGCTGGAAGTGATCCGCACCTTGAATGACTTGCAGATCCAGACCCAGGCGCCGATTGAAGTGGTGGTGTGGACCAACGAAGAAGGCTCGCGCTTCCCGCCGTGCATGATGGGCTCCGGGGTGTTTGCCGGGAAGTTCGACTTGCAGGACACCCTCGACAAACGCGACGACCAGGGCCTGTCGGTAGGTGCCGAACTACAGCGCATTGGCTATGCCGGTTCCCGTACGGTTCTGGGCCATCCGGTCGGCGCCTACTTCGAAGCCCATATAGAGCAAGGCCCGGTACTGGAAGACCAGGCCACCACTATCGGCGTGGTCATGGGCTGCCTGGGCCAGAAATGGTTCGACCTGACCCTCACAGGCGTCGAAGCCCACGCCGGCCCCACCCCGATGCACCTGCGCAAGGATGCCCTGGTCGGCGCCGCCGAGGTGGTCAGCGCGGTCAACCGTATCGCCCATCAACAACAGCCCCATGCCTGCGGCACCGTTGGTTGCCTGAGCCTGCACCCGGGTTCGCGCAATGTGATTCCCGGCCAGGTGCAGATGACCCTCGACTTGCGTCACCTGCATGGGGACAAACTGCAAGCCATGGTCGATGAAGTACGCGCAGTGATCGAAACCACGGCCGACCGACACGGCTTGACCTTTGAACTGACACCCACCGCCGACTTCCCGCCGCTGGACTTCAACCCGGCCTGCGTCAATGCCGTGCGCGATGGCGCGAGGGCCTTGGGCTTGAGCCATATGGACATCGTCAGCGGCGCTGGGCATGACGCGATTTTCGTCGCCGAACTGGGCCCCGCCGGGATGATCTTCGTGCCGTGCGAAGGCGGCATCAGCCATAACGAAATCGAAAACGCCGCGCCGGATGATCTGGCGGCTGGCTGCGCGGTGTTGCTGCGGGCCATGGTCAACGCGGCTCAGGGAGTTCAAGCATGAGTGAGATCGGCCAACTGACGGCGGTGCAACTGCTCAAGCATTATCGCGACAAGAGCTTGTCACCGGTAGAGGTCACCGAAGATGCGTTGCTGCGCATCGAACGCTACAACCCGGTGGTGAACGCCTACTGCCATGTCGATCCTGAGGGGGCATTGAGCGCGGCGCGGGCCTCGGAACAACGTTGGTTAAAAGGTGCCCCTTGCGGCGCACTGGATGGCGTACCAGCGTCGATAAAAGACCTCACGCTGACCCTCGGCATGCCCACGCGCAAGGGCTCGCGCACCTCATCCGCCGAGGGGCCCTGGAATGTGGACGCGCCCTTCTCGCACTTCATGCGCAAGGCCGGTGCGGTGCTGCTGGGCAAGACCAGCACCCCGGAGTTCGGCTGGAAAGGCGTCACCGACAACCCGCTGTACGGCATCACCCGCAACCCGTGGGATACACGCACCACCGCGGGCGGCTCGTCGGGTGGCGCGGGGGCGGCGGCGGCGTTGAACCTCGGCGTGTTGCATCAGGGCAGCGATGCGGGCGGTTCGATTCGCATCCCGTGTGCGTTCACCGGAACGTTCGGGATCAAGCCGACCTTCGGTTATGTACCGCAGTGGCCGGCCAGTTCCATGACCATCCTGTCGCATCTGGGGCCCATGACCCGCACCGTGGAAGACAGCGTGCTGATGCTACAGACCGTGGCACAAGTGGATGTGCGCGATGGCCTGATCGGGGCGCCAAGGACCACCCCTTGGCTTACGCCGGGTGCAGATTTGAAAGGCTTGCGTGTCGCCTATAGCCCAACGTTCGGCTATGTGGATGTGGATCCGCAGGTCGCCAAGGTCGTCGCACAGGCGGTTGAGGGCCTGGTGCAATTGGGCGCCCATGTCGAACAGATCGATCCGGGTTTCAGCGACCCGCTTGAGGTGTTCAGCACCCTGTGGGCCGCCGGCGCTGCACGCCTGACCGGGGCGATGAGCGATGCGCAAAAGCAACTGCTGGACCCGGGGCTGCTGCGTATTGCGCAACGGGGCGGGCGTCTGAGCCTGGACGACTTCAACGCCGCCCTGGAAGCGCGCGCCGCACTGGTTGCGCGCATGGCGGCGTTCCATGAGCACTACGACGTGCTGGTATCGCCGATGATGCCGATTACCGCGTTCGAAGCCGGGCACAACGTACCGCCCGGCTCGGGGATGAACGAGTGGATGCAATGGACGCCGTTCAGCTACCCCTTCAACCTCACCCAGCAACCGGCTGCGTCGGTGCCGTGCGGGTTGGCCGCCAATGGTTTGCCGGTGGGGTTGCATGTGGTGGCTGCGCGGTTTGCCGATGAGCAGGTGTTGAGGGTGTGTCATGCCTATGCAAAAGCCTTCCCTACCGAGCATTTGCAAGCACCTGAAACCCTGAGCTGAGATTCAATCGAAAATGTGGGAGGCATACCCCCTCCCACAGTTTTTACCGCATTCCACTACAATGCCCTCCATTCATCTTCCGGGGGGCTTCATGGACATCGAACTGGCACGCACCTTCCTCGAAATCACCCGCTGCGGCAGCCTCGCCGCAGCGGCGGAGAAACTGCACGTCACCCAGACCGCCATCACCGCCCGGGTCAAGAACCTGGAGAGCCAGTTGGGCAGCACGCTGTTTATTCGCAACCGTGCCGGTGCACGCCTGACCGCCGATGGCGAGGCCTTTGTGGTGTACGCCAACCAGTTGCTGCAAACCTGGGAAGCGGCACGCCGTGACCTACCGTTACCCGATGGCTATCGCAATGTGCTGCATATCGGCGGTGAGGTCAGCCTGTGCAACCCGCTGATGCTCGGTTGGGCCAAGGCGCTGCGCGAGCATATTCCCGGACATGCACTGCGTACCGAAATTCGCGAGGGCGAGTACCTGTTGCGTCAACTGGAGTTGGGCGTGCTCGATGCCGCGCTGGTGTTCCAGCCGCAGTACTGGCCAGGTTTGCAGGTAGAGCAAGTGCTGGAAGAAAAACTGATCCTGGTGCAATTGGCGAGCAAACCCGAGCCCTATGTGTATATCGACTGGGGCCAGGGTTTCCGCCAGCAGCATGACGCCGCCCTGCCCGACCGCGCACGTGCCGCCGTGAGTTTCAACCTGGGCCCATTGGCGCTGCAGTACATCCTGGAAAACGGCGGCGCCGGGTATTTCCGCACGCGGGTGGTACAAAGCTATCTGGACAGTGGCGTGATGCAGCGCGTGCCCAAGGCGCCGGAGTTCAGTTTCCCGACTTACCTGGTGTATTCGCGGGCGCGGGATTCGGCGGTGCTGCAGCAGGCGCTGGCGTTGCTGCGCGAGGTGGTCAAGGCTGAAGGTGACTGGTCGCAACGCTGGGACCCGCTGATTTGAATCACACTGGGCCTGCACACATGCTAGCCTGCTGATGTGTCCTCTCGCAGCCTTACCGATGAACAAGAAAAAGTCCGTCACCATCAGCGACATTGCCAAACGGGTCGGCATGACCACCATCACCGTGTCCCGGGCGCTGAGCAAACCTGACCTGGTCAAACCCGCGACGCTGGCGCGCATCCTGGAGGTGGCACGCGAGCTCGACTACGTGCCCAACGCCTTCGCGCGCGGGCTCAAGCGCAGTGAAAGCCTGATCATCGGCGTGATCACCGCGTCGGTCGACAACCCGTTCTACAGCGAGATGATCAAGGCCATTTCCCGCGAGGCGAAACAACACGGCTACACCATCATGCTGGTGGATACCGACGAACTGGAAGAACTGGAAAACAAGGCGGTCGATACGCTGCTGGGTTACCGCGTGGCGGGGATCATCCTGTCGCCGGTCTCCGATGAGCCCAGCTACCAGCCCGACTACCTGGAACGCCTGGGTAACGGCAAGACCCCCGTGGTGCTGCTGGATCGCACGATCCACGACAGCCCGTTCAGCCGCGTGGTGCTCGACAACTACCACAGCGGCATCCAGGCCGCGCACTACTTGTTGCGCCAGACGCCGCACCTCAAGCGCCTGCTGGTGCTGACCGGCCCCGAGCACTCGCGCATCACCGTGGAGCGCCTCAAAGGCTTGCGCGAAGTGCTGGCCGAGCATCCCCAGGTGCACGTTGAAGTGCAGGCGGGCGACTACACGCTGATGCCATCCTACCTGCACACCCTGGACTACCTCGCCGAACATTCGGCGCCGGACGCGATCATGGGTTTTAACCAGTTGATCACCCTCGGCGCACTGCGCGCACTGCGCATGCACAACATCTCCCATGACAGCCTGACCATCTGCGGCATCGACCGCCTGCCCTTCGCCGATATCTTTGGCGTGCCGATCGCCTGCGTGGCCCACGACGCGTCACTGGCTGGCAGCAGCGCGGTACGTTTGCTGCTCGATCGCCTGGAAGATCCGTACAAGCCGCGGGACAAGGTGGTCATCGCCGGCCAGTTGGAAAACGGCTAGCGGCTGGTGTAACCGCCGTCGATGGGCAGGCTCACGCCGCTGATCATGCTGGCTGCGTCGCTCAGCAGGAACAGCACCGGCAACGCCACTTCCGCCGGTTGCGCAAAACGCCCCAAGGGGATCGCCGCCAGCGCCGGATCGCGCTTGGCCGGGTCGGACCAGGCCATGCTTGCCATCGGCGTCAAGGTCACCGTGGGGTTGACGCCATTGACGCGGATACCAAAACGGCCCCACTCAGCGCACTGCACACGGGTGATCGCATCCAGCGCAGCCTTGGAGGCGCAGTAACCAAGATGGTCATCCAGTGCCACCAACGACGCCTGACTTGAGACGTTGACGATACTGCCGGCGACGTTCGCCGCGATCATCTTTGCCGCGACACGACTGGCCACCTGGGCCGCGGCGCGAGCGTTAACGTTCATTACCTGGTCGAAAGCCTCGGCGCTGATGGCAGCGGCGGGTTCCAGGCGCGAGATGCCGGCGCAGTTGACCAGGCCGTGCATGAGGGGCAGGTCTTGCAGCGCTTTATCGAGGGCTGCGCTGTCGGCAATGTCCACACAGAGGGAGTGGCAGCCCAGTTCGGCCAACGCTTGGGCGTCGCGGCCAAGGGCGAAGACTTCGGCGCCGTTGTTGATCAGTTGGAGCGCGATTTCGCGACCGATGCCGCTGCTGGCGCCGGTGACTAGGATGCGGTGCTGAGTGAAATCGAAGACTGCGTTCATAGATAAAAATCTCAAGAACAATGAAGATTGACTGTGGGAGGGGGCTTGCCCCCGATGGCGGCCTGAGGGCCGACCGGGATGCTGGATCAGACCGAGTACATATCCGTTATTTAGGTCACGGCCACTGTTGGTTCCGCTTTTACAGCGGGTCACTTTGGAAAAGAGCCCCAAAGTAACCAAAGGGCTCTTGCCCCACCACTCGGCACCTCGCTTAGGCTCGGTGTGCCCGTAATCCGACAGGGATTTGGGGGGCCGCCGCCACGCGCCATCCATGGCGCGGGGCGGCTAAACCGGCATCCCTGCCGGTTTACCCCCCAAATCCCTGTCGAATTCCGGCCAGCGTGGTTTGACGGGGCGCCTGAGATCAAAAGCAGATCAAGATCAAGAGCGGCTCGCTTCGCATCGTGGTTAGTGTTGGCTGCTACCAGGTTGTGTAGATACCTCTGCTCATTGGGGCAAGCCCGCTCCCACATTTTTGTTTGGACTGTGTTGGGTCAGGTGGTTTGCAGGGTGTGCATGATCGGTTTCAGGGCCGGATACAGCTTCAGGTACTCGGTAAACGCCCGGTCATAGGCCATGACATTCTCGCGCTTGGGCTGTGCCCGCTGCTCCAGTTGCACCCAGCCTGTGTCCATCGCCTCATCACTGACCAACCCCACCGTATGCGCCGCCAGCAACGCCGCGCCCAGGGCCGCTTCAACCTCCTGGACAATGGTGTACACCGGGTAGCGGGTGACATCGGCAATGATCTGCATCCACAAATCCGAATGGCTGGCCCCACCCACCACGATCAAACGCGGGTCAAGGGAATGCGCGCCCTGGGTGCCCGCTTCGATATTGTGGCGCAGGGCAAAACTCACCCCCTCCAGCACCGCGCGATACAGGTGGATGCGGCTGTGATACAGGTTCAGCCCGACAAAACTGCCGCTGGCGCGGTCGTCCCATACCGGGCTGCGCTCGCCCATCAGGTACGGCAGGAACACCACGCCTTCACTGCCCGCCGGGATCTTCGTCGCGCTCTGCTCCAGCAGCACCAGGCTGTCTTGCCCCGTCGCCTGGGCTTGCTGCTCTTCGGCCTGGCAGAACTGCTCGCGAAACCAGCTGACCGAAGCCCCGGCGGTGATCGCGCCGCCAAAGATGTACAGGTCGCGATGGCCGTTGTAGACGTGCGGCATGCTCACCAGGCCGTGGTGCGCATCCACCTGCTGGTTGAGGTAGCCCCAGCACATGCTGGTGCCGATCATCGCCACATGATTACCCGGCTGGGTGACGCCTGCGGCCAAGGTGGCCATGGCCGCATCTACGCCGCCGGCGAGGATCGGCATGCCCGCCTGCAAACCCAGGCGTGCCGCCCAGTCCGGCAACAGCTCACCCACCACCTCACCGGAATACAACAGGCGCTTGGGCATCATGGCCAGGGGAATCTCCAGCGCCGCGAGCATCTCTTCGGACCAGTTGCGCGCCGCCACGTCATACACCCCGCCGATATTGCCGGCGCTGCTGTGGTCCACCGCCAACTCGCCGGTCAGGCACCAGTTTATGTAGCTGTTGGGCGGCAGCAGGTAGCGAGTGTTCGCCCACACCTGCGGTTGATGCTGCTTGAGCCAGAGCATCTTGGTGAAGCCATAGTAGCTGTCCACCGAGTTGCCGGTGACCGCGAACAGCCGCTCCAGATCCACATGCTCACGCACCCACTCGACCTGCTCGCCAGCGCGGCGGTCCATCCAGATCAGGCACGGGTGCAACGGTGTCATCTGCGCATCCACGGCAATCCCCGAGCCGCCGTACAGGCTGCTGATGCACAGCGCCTTGACCTGCCCCGCCGGTACGCCAGCCTTGGCCATGCACTGGGCAACGCAGGCTTGCACAGCGTCCAGCCACACCTGCGGCCATTGCTCGGCCCAGCGCACTTTGGGGGTATCCACGCGATAGCCCTGGCTGTGTTGGGCAATGATCGTGCCTTGGGCATCCACCAGCAGCGCCTTGGTGCTCTGGGTGCCGATGTCGACACCCATGACGTAGTTCATGTTGTTACTCATGGACGGGCAGCACCGGTTTCAACAGCACCTTGATCGACTTGGTCGAGTTCGCCAGTTCGAACGCTTCGGCCCAGTCGTCCAGCGGGAAATCGTGGGTGACGATGCCTTTGGACGTGACCAGGCCACGCTCGAACAGGTCGATGGCAATCGGGTAGCAATACGGCCCCAGGTGCGCGCCGCGTACATCGAGTTCCTTGCGGTCGCCGATGATCGACCAGTCCACGCTGGTCTCGGCGCCAAACACGCTGAACTCCACAAACCGCCCAAGCTTGCGGATCAGGTCCAGGCCCTGGATGACGCCGGCCGGTACCCCCGTGGTCTCGATGTAGACATCGCAACCATAGTTTTCGGTGAGGCCATTGATGATCTCGCGGGCGTTGTCACGGGCGGGATTGATCACCACATCGGCACCGAATTTTTTCGCCAGTTCCAGGCGCGCGTCGACCATGTCGATCACCACCAGCTTTTTCGGGGTTTTCAACGCGGCAACCTGGACCATGCACAGGCCAAGGGTGCCCGCACCGGCAATCACCACCACGTCATCGAGCTGGATATCGCCGCGGTTAACGGTGTGGATCGAGCAGGCCATGGGCTCCACCAGCGCCGAATCCTCCAGGGACACCGCCTCAGGGATCTTGTGCACGATGGCAGTCTTGGGAATACGCATGTACTGGGCCATGCCGCCTTCGGCCACTTCACGCTGGAAGCCGAAAATGTTGTGCACTTCGCACATCCAGTATTTGCCCGACTTGCAGAAACGGCACTTGCCGCACGGCACGATCTGTTCGGCGATGACCTTGTCGCCGACCTTGACCTCGAAGTGTTCCTCGGCGCCCTCGCCCGCCTCCACTACGTAGCCAAAAAATTCATGTCCCGGCACCACCGGCGCCTTGACCCAGGGGTTGTCACCGCCCCAGAACATCGCCGCGCCGGAGTGGCACTTGCAGTCACTGGCGCAGATACCGCAGGCAGCGATGCGGATCACCAGCTCATTGGCGCGGGCCTGGGGTTTGCCGATGCGTTCCAGGCGGTAGTCTTTCGGGCCGTGGCAGACGACGGCTTGCATGTGGGTGTGCTTGTCCATGGTGTTCGATCCTGTGTAGTGAGGTATTTATCGATGGCGCTGACGGCTGATAAAGATCGCCAGCAAAATGATCCCGCCCTTGATCACACTTTGGACGTAGGGCGACACGCCAAGCATGTTCAAGCCGTTGTTCAACACGCCCAGCAGCATGGCGCCGAGCAAGGTGCCGACGATCACCCCGCGCCCGCCGGCGATCGATGCACCGCCGAGTACCACGGCGGCAATCGCATCAAGCTCGAACGACACACCGGCATTGGGCTGGCCGCTCATTAGCCGCGAGGTGAGCACCAGCCCGGCTATCGCCGCCGTCAGGCCACTGATGCCGTACACCAGCAGCTTGAAGCGCGCAGCACGCACCCCGGACAAACGCACCGCTTCTTCATTGCCGCCGATGGCGTAGATGTAGCGGCCTATACGCGTGTGTTGCAGCAGCACATAGGCGGCCAGGTAAGTGAGCACCATGATCAGGATCGGCACCTGCATACCGAACACGCTGCCGCGCCCGAAAAAAGCGAACCACTCCGGCAGCCCGGAAATCGGGTAGCCGTCGGTGTACATCAGCCCGAACCCACGGGCGATGCCCATGGTCGCCAGCGTGACGATGATCGGTGGCATGTGCAGGTAAGCCACGAACAGCCCGTTGCCGATGCCGAACGCCACGCCTACCAGCAGCCCGGCGCCAATCGCCAGGCCGGGCGGCACGCCGGCCAACATCAAACCGGCCGTGAGCGTGCCGGATAACGCCATCACCGGCCCCACCGACAAATCGATGCCACCGGTAAGAATCACGCAGGTCATGCCCACCGCGATGATCGCGTTGATCGACACCTGGCGGGCGATGTTGGACAGGTTGCTGGCGGTGAGGAAGGTATCGCTGGCAAGGATCATCACCAGGGTCACCACCACCAGCCCCACGAAGGGATAGAACGCCGGCGAGCGCAGCAGCCGTGCCATATTCAGGCGCAAGCGGCCGGTGTTTGCGGTGTTAATGGACGTATTCACTTGAGCCCCCTGTTGCATGGCGCATGACCTCTTGAGGATTGACGGCGGACGCTTCCAGGACCTTGACGATCGCGCCCTTGTGGAACACGGCGACGCGGTCGCACATGCCGATGACTTCGGGCAATTCGGAGGAAATCATGATGATTGCGTAGCCTTGTTCGGTGAGGCTGCGCATCAGCGCGTAGATCTGCGCCTTGGCGCCGACGTCGATGCCGCGGGTGGGCTCGTCGAACACCAGCACCTCGCAGTGGTGGTTGATCCAGCGCGCGATTACGACTTTTTGCTGATTGCCGCCGCTGAGGTTAAGCACGCGGCTTTCACCGCTGGGCGCCTTGATCGACAGCTGGCGCATCAGTGCTTCGACGCTGGCGCACTCCTTGGCCTTGTCGATCAAACCCGAGGCGTTCTGATATTTGGGCAGGTTGTTCAGGGAGATGTTTTCGCGAATGCTGAAATCGGTGATCAGCCCTTCGCTCTTGCGACTTTCCGGCAGCAGGCCGATGCCGTGCGCCAAGGCTTGGGCCGGGTCATCGAGGCTGATTTTTTCGCCGCGCAACCACACCTCTTTGCTCACGGACGGCAGCGCCCCCATCATGCCCAGGGCCAATTCGGTACGGCCCGACCCCACCAGCCCGGCAAAGCCCAGGATTTCACCCTTGTGCAGTTGGAAGCTGTTGTGTGGGCCATTGCGCACCAGCTGGATGTCTTTGACCTCCAGCAACAGCGGGCCGCGCTCGCAAGTGGGCTTGGGCGGGAAACTGCACTCCAGGCGGCGCCCCACCATCATCTCCACCAGGCGGTCGATATCGCTGTCGGCCACGTCGGTGACGCCCACATTGCCGCCGTCGCGCAGCACGCTGATGCGGTCACAGACCTGGAAAATCTCTTCCAGGTGATGCGAGATAAAAATCACCGCCACGCCCTGGCGCTTGAGTTCTCGCATGATCTCGAACAGCAGCTCGGCTTCGCTGGGCGTCAGCGTCGCGGTGGGTTCATCGAGTACCAGCAGGCGTGCGTCCAGGGCCAGGGCCTTGGCGATCTCGACGAACTGCTGCTCGGCCACGCTCAGGTGCTTGACCGCGCAATGCAGGTCGATACTCACCCCCAAACGCTGAAACAACGCCTGCGCCGCCTCGGTCATTTCACGTTTGCGCAACAGGCCGAAGCGGTTGCTCAACTCATGGCCGAGGAAGATGTTTTCCACCGCCGTGAGGTAGGGAATCAGGCTGAACTCCTGGAACACGATGCCGATACCGGCGGCGATGGCATCGCGGTAAGTGGCGAACTGCTGCGCCTGGCCGTCGATGAGGATCTGCCCTTCGTCCTGATGCTCGACGCCGCCGAGGATCTTCATCAGGGTGGATTTGCCCGCGCCATTTTCCCCCAGCAAGGCATGGATTTCGCCGCGCTCCACTTGCAGGTTGATGGACTTGAGGGCCTGGACCCCCGGGTAACGCTTACAGATGTTTTCCAGCTTCAGAAGACTGCTCATACCGCCGACCTCGCGTTCAGAAGGAAGACCTGGGCCCCACGGTTTGCGTGGGGCCTGGGGATTTACCAGCTGAAGTCCCTGGCCTTGGCCTGGTCGATCAAGGTGATGTCCACCGGCACGCTGGCCGGGACTTGAGAGCCCCACTTTTTGGCCAGGGCAATGCCCAGGGTGAGGCGGATCTGGTCGCGGGGGTACTGGGCCGAGGTGGCGATGAAATGGCTGCCGGGTTTCTGGATCGCCTTGATCGCTTCCGGCGCACCGTCGACGCTCACCAGTTTCACGTCCATGCCGCTGGCTTCGATGGCCGAGAGCGCACCGAGGGAGCCGTTGTCATTCACGCTGAAAATACCCTTGAGGGTCGGCTGGGCCTGCAGCATGTTTTCGGTCACGGTCAGCGCCTGGTCACGCTCCTGCTTGCCGTTCTGGATGCTGACGATCTTGATGTCCGGATGCTTGGCCACCGCCTCTTTGCAACCGCGCACACGTTCGAGAATCGGCACCACGGCGATGCCGTCGAGGATGGCGATATTGCCTTTGCCACCGATGGTCTTCGCCAGGTATTCACACGCCTGGAAGCCCGCGTCGAAGTTCTTCGAGCCCACGAACGAATCCAGCGGGCCGTCCGCCTGGGCATCCACTGCTACCACCACGACACCTGCGGCGTGGGCCGACTTGACGGCGGACTGCACGCCGACCGAATCGGTAGGGTTGATCAGCAGGATATCGATGCCTTTTTGCAGCATGTCTTCGACGTCACTGACCTGCTTGGACACGTCGTGGCGGGCGTCGGTGATGATCAGCTTGGCACCGATGGTCGCGCCGGCTTCTTCCAGAGCGTTTTTCATGGTGACGAAATAGGGGTTGTTGATTTCCTGGAAGGAGGCGCCGATACGAATGGGCGCGGGCGGTGTGGCGGCAAAGGCTTGAGTACCGAAGGTGATGCCGACAGCCAGTAAACACAGGGTTTTTGGGAGCATTTTCATGGCATGAGTCTCTGTTTTGTTTTTATTGTTAGAGCAAATGTTATCGTTAACATTTTGCCAGAAGCTAACAATTAAACAGAGGTGACGCAAGCCCCCGTTGGTCGCTTGAAGCGTTGCAATGGATTTGTTCAGGCAGGGGCAAGCTTGATTTTGTAACGGCCTTGGCACCCACCCGTCTGGATGGCTCGTGCTCGGTGAACATGTGAGAGGGGCAAGTCGAATCGTTGCACCGCCCCTTCCACATTTGATCTCCCGATGGCTTGGATCAACGTTGTTTCATGCGGTCGATAACGACGGCCAAAAGCAGGATCGAGCCGCGAATCACGTACTGGTAAAACGTGTCGATGTTCTTCAGGTTCATCGCATTCTCAATGATCGCCAGGATCAGCACCCCGGCAATCACATGGCGAATCATGCCGATGCCGCCACTCAGGGATACGCCGCCCAGCACACAGGCCGAAATCACTGTGAGCTCGAAGCCTTGGCCGATCATCGGCTGGCCCGAGGTCATGCGTGACGCCAGGATCACTCCAGCCAGGGCGCCGATCAGGCCGTGCACGGCGAAGATCAATATCTTGGTGCGATCAACGTTCACCCCCGCCAACAACGCAGCTTCCGGGTTGCCGCCGATGGCCATGGTGTTGCGCCCGTAAGTGGTGTAGTTGAGCAGCCAACCAAAAAACAGAAAGCACACGATGGTGATCAGGATCGGCACCGGCACACCGAACAACTGGCCGTTGCCGAACACAAAGAACTGTTCCTGCGACACACCCACCGCTTTGCCGTCGGCGAAGATGTACGCCAGACCGCGCACAATCTGCATGGTCGCCAGGGTGGTGATCAAGGCATTGACGCGCAGCTTGGCGATCACGATGCCGTTGATCAGCCCCACCATCAGGCCCATCAACAATGCAGCGCCGATGCCCAGCATCACGCTGTCGGTATCGCGCATCACAATCGCCGCCACCACACCGGCACAGGCGATCACCGAGCCCACCGACAAGTCGAAGTGCCCCGACGCCAGGCAGAACAGCATGGTGCACGCAGCAATGCCCACCGTGGATATCGCCAAGCCCAGCCCGCGCATATTCAGTGGCGAGAGGAAGTTATCGATCAGCAGCGCGCACAGCACGAAGATGCCCACCGCAGCCAACAGCATCGCCCAGTTGTCGAGCAATGCGCGCATATCGAGGGGTTTGCGTGCCGAAGGCAGCGCGTTGTTTTGAATAGTCATGGTCTTCTCTCAGTTCGCCAGGCCGCGCGGCAAGGCCAGCTGCAGCAGGTTGGATTCAGTCGCGTGCTCGCGCAGTTGTTCGCCGCGCATGGCGCCTTCGCACAGCACCAGGATGCGGTCGGAAATGCCCATCACCTCCATCAGGTCGCTGGACACCACGATTACCGCAATGCCGCTGGCCGCCAGGTTATGGATGATCTGGTAAATCTCCGACTTGGCGCCGATGTCGATACCGCGGGTGGGCTCGTCCAGCAGCAGGACCTTCATCGGCATCGACAGCCAGCGACCGAGAATGGCTTTCTGCTGATTGCCGCCGGAGAGGTACAGGATCTTCTGCGCCGCGTTCGGGGTTTTGACCCGCATCGCCTGGATCTGCCGGTCGGCGTTAGCTTTCTCCCAGCCTTCGCGCAACAGCCAGCCAAAGGTGGAATGCGCATCCCGGGCACTGATGTTGATGTTTTCGGCGACGCTGCCCAGCGGGATGATGCCTTCCTTTTTGCGATCCTCCGGGCACAGCAAGATACCGGCGGCGATGGCGTCGCGGGGTGAGCGCAATTGCAGGGTTTGCCCGCACAGCTGCAGGCTGCCGGCGCTGGTGCGCTCCAGCCCACTGAGCAGGCGAAACAGCTCGGTGCGCCCTGCCCCCACCAGCCCGAACAGCCCAAGGACCTCGCCCTTGCGCACCTCAAAGCTGATCGACTCGCGCAGGCCCGGGCCGAGCAGGCCGTCTACCTTGAGCGCCACTTCGCCGTGCTCGCGTGGGCGGTAGTCGTAGATGTCCTGGATATCGCGACCGACCATGCAGGTCACCAACTGGTCGTGGGTCAGCGTGCTCATGTCTTCGAACGTGCGCACGTAGCGACCGTCCTTGAACACCGTCACCGCATCGCAGATACGGAACACTTCTTCCATGCGGTGCGACACGTAGAGCACCACTTTGCCCTCGTCGCGCAGGCGCGCAATGATTGCCATCAGCCGGTCGATTTCCCGCGCCGACAAACTGCTGGTCGGCTCATCGAAGGCGATCACGTTGGCACCGCGGGACAACGCCTTGGCGATTTCCACCAGTTGGCGCTGGCCCAAAGACAGGCGCCCGAGCTTCTCGTCGGGGTCGATCTCATCGGCCAGGCCCTTGAGACATGCCAGCGCCTGCTGGCGCAGCACGCCGCGGTTGACCACACCGAAACGCGTCGGCAAGTGCCCGAGGAACAGGTTCTCGGCCACGCTCATTTCCGGCACCAGATGCAGTTCCTGGTGGATCACCGCGACACCGTTGGCGATGCTGTCGGCAGCGTTCTTGAACACCATGACCTGCGCGCCGATCTGCACGCTGCCGCTGCTGGGAATGTAGGCGCCGCCGAGGATTTTCAGCAGCGTCGACTTGCCCGCACCGTTCTCGCCCATCAAGGCGTGTACCTGCCCGGGGTGGGCAGTGAAGCTGATGCCGTCCAGCGCCTTGACCCCGGGAAAGGTTTTGCCGATAGCGTCAAAACGCAGGGCCGCAGCGGTCATTTCCACAACCCGATTTTGGTCAACTCTTCCTTGAAGTTCTCGCGGGTGATCAGGGTGACTTCGTCCATGGCGGTGTACTTGGCAGGTTCCTTGCCGGTGGTGACCCATTCGTACATCGCCAGCGCGGTGTTATAGCCTTCGATATGCGGGCTCGGCAGCATGGAGCCGAAGAAACCACTGTCGGCTTTCTTCAATTCGCCAATGGCGTCGGTGCCATTGATGCCGATGCCGATGACGTTGGCCGCCTTGAACCCGGCACTTTCGGTGGCGCGCACGCCGCCCAGTACCGTGTTGTCGTTCATGCCGCCGATGATCAGGTTCTTCGCGCCGCTCGGCAGCTTGACCAAGGCCGAGTTGGTGGCGTCCATGCTGCCGGGTACGTCGAGGGTTTTAAGCGCGGCGGTGAGGATGTGATCCTTGGGAATACCAGCGTCTTCCAGGGATTTGATCGAGCCGTCGGTGCGCTTCTTGCCGGTGTCGAGTTCGTTGAAGGTGTTGATCACCGCATAGGTGTCCTTCCAGTCCCAGCCGCGTTTTTTCGCTTCGGCGGCCATGGCGGCCCCTTGTTTCTGGCCCACTTCAAACGCGGCCATGCCCAGGTACGGTACGTCTTCCATGAAGTTGCCCTTGGCATCGACAAAGCGGTCATCCACGGCCATGACTTTCAGGCCATTGACCTTGGCCTTGGCGACAATGGCCGGGCCCAGGGACACGTCCGGTGGGCAGATCACAAAGCCCTTGGCGCCGTTGGCGGCGAGGCTGTCGATGGCCGAGAGGGTTTTCTCGCCATCGGGCACGGCGATCTTGATCACCGTGAAGCCATGCTCCTTGCCGGCTTTTTCGGCGAAGGCCCATTCAGTCTGGAACCACGGCTCTTCGGCCTGCTTGACCAGGAAGCCGATCTTCACTTCTTCGGCGGATACGATGCTGCTGAGGCTGCTTAACGCAACAGCGGCAGCCAGAACGCGTAGAACCTTTTTCATGAACGACACCTCTTGTTGTTGTTTTTGAGTCTTGGGTTTAACCGGCGAAACGATGGCAAGGCTTGCCAGGGACATCGACTTCAATGGCCAACAGCGCACCGTCCAAAGGGTGATCCAAGGGACTCGCGGCACTGGTGATATACAAGGTGGTGAGGTCGGGCCCACCGAACACGCAACTTGTGGGACGGCTGACCGGCAGCTCGATGATGCGATCGACCTCACCTGCGGGCGTCAGGCGCAGCAGGCAACTGCCGTCCCAACGGGCGTTCCAGATGTAGCCCTCGCTGTCCATGGCCGAGCCGTCCGGCCCACCGCGCTCATGGGGTGCAAACCACACCTGGGCGGGTTCGAGCTGGCCGTCGGACTGGATTGAATGCTGATACAGCGTGCCGTCCATGCTGTCGCCGAAATGCACCTGGCTACCCTCCTCGTTCCAAAGCAACGTGTTGGGAATGCCCAGCCCGGTGAGCAACGGCGTGACACGCGCATCGGCATCGACACGGAACAGGCCACCGGAGCGCCGGGTGATGGGCAGGTCTTCGCCCTGCTCACCGATATTGTTCTGCATGGTGCCCAGCCACAGCCGGCCCTGAGCATCGCAGCGCGCTTCGTTGCCACGGTTGCCCGGCTGCGGGTCGGCCACGCACAGCAGGGTCAGCGTCTGGGTAGCCAGGTCGAGGCGATACACACCGCTGCTCAAGGTCACCAGCGCATCGCCGCTTTCACACGGAATAAACGCCGAGACATGCTCGGGCAACTGCCAAACCTGCAACTGCCCGTCCATCCAGCGCAGTGCCTGTTTGGCGGCGATATCCACCCAGTAAAGCGCCTGGGATCGAACATCCCAGAACGGCCCTTCGCCCAACCGGGCACGGTGTGCGGTGACTGCGCTCAACGACATGAAGCCTCCTGATGACTTACAGCGATTCTCGAGACGGCGCGCCATCCACCAAGCGCTGGATACGCAACGGGTTGGCGTTTTTCAACGCGTCGGGCAGCAGGCTATCAGGGTAATTCTGGAAGCACACGGGCCGCAGGAAACGGTCGATGGCCAGGGTGCCGACCGAGGTGCCGCGGGCGTCCGAGGTCGCCGGGTACGGCCCGCCGTGCACCATCGAATCGCAGACTTCCACCCCCGTGGGGTAACCGTTGAGCAGGATGCGCCCGACCTTCTGCTCCAGCAGCGGCGTCAACTCGGCGAACTGTTGCAGGTCAGCCGGTTCGCCGATGATCGTGGCGGTCAACTGGCCGTGCAGCCCATGCAGGGCGGCGCTGAGTTGAGCCTGGTCGACGACCTCGACGAACACCGTGGTGGGACCGAACACTTCTTCCTGCAGCACTTCGTCGCCGTCGATCAGCAAGCGTACATCCGCCTTGAACAGTTGCGGTTGGGCCTGGTTGCCCACTTGCGTGCTGCCTGCCAGATGCTGGATCCCCGAGTGAGACAGGAGTTTTTCCAGGCCCTTGCCGTAGCTGCCCAGGGTGCCGGTGTTGAGCATGGTTTGCGCCGGTTGCTCACCGATCAATTGCGCGACCTGTTGCGTGAACGCGGTGAACGCAGGCGAAGCAATGCCAATCACCAGTCCGGGGTTGGTGCAGAACTGACCGCAGCCTAGTACCACCGAGGCAGTCAGGTCGCGGGCGACACTCTCGGCGCGCGTTTGCAGGGCCTGGGGCAGCACGATGACCGGGTTGATGCTCGACATTTCGGCAAATACCGGGATCGGTTGCGGGCGTGCGGCCGCCATATCGCACAGGGCACGACCCCCCTTGAGCGAACCGGTGAAGCCCACCGCCTGGATTGCCGGGTGCTTGACCAGCGCTTCACCGACACCGCCGCCGAAGATCATGTTGAACACGCCTGCGGGCATCTCGGTGGCCTCGGCGGCGCGGATGATCGCATCGGCCACGCGCTCGGCGGTCGCCATGTGCCCGCTGTGCGCCTTGAACACCACCGGGCAACCGGCGGCCAGCGCAGCGGCGGTGTCGCCACCGGCGGTAGAAAACGCCAGGGGGAAATTACTCGCGCCAAACACGGCGACCGGGCCCAGGCCGATACGGTATTGGCGCAGGTCCGGGCGTGGCAGCGGCTGGCGATCAGGCAAGGCTTTATCGATACGCGCCCCGTAGAAATCACCACGGCGCAGCACGGTGGCGAACAAGCGCATCTGGCCACTGGTACGCCCGCGTTCGCCTTTGATACGGGCAGCAGGCAACGCAGTTTCGCGGCAGACCAACTCGACGAAATCATCGCCCAGCGCGTCCAGCTCATCGGCCACCGCGTCCAGAAACCGCGCACGCCGTGCGGCGCTCAAGGCGCGGTAGGCCGGGTAAGCGGCCGCTGCGGCTTTGGCGGCGGCATCCACCTCTTGCGGGGTGGCCTGGTAGAAATCCTGGGGCAAGGCTTCGCCGGTGGTGGCATCGATACTCTGCAGCTTGACGCTGCCGTTGGCGCTGCGCTGGCCGCCGATGTAGTTGTGGCCGAGGAACTGGGTCATGTAGGTCTCCTTAAAGGGTGATGACGTGGCCGGGTTCGAATACCGCGTCGACCGTGCCGATGCCGTTGATCAATGGCGCGCCGAACTCAGCCTGGCTGATCTGGAACACATCGCCCGATTGAGTACGTATACCGTCGGCGAATGACAGGGTGGCGGTGCCGAAGAAGTGAATGTGCACATCGCCCGGTTTGAGAAACTGACTGTATTTGAAGTGGTGGTATTCAAGATTTTCCAGGCTGTGGCACATGTTGGCTTCGCCACTGAGGAATTCGTTCTGCCAGATCACCTCGCCGTTACGCAGGATGCGGCTGGTACCGGCCAGATGCGCGGGCAACTCGCCCACGCGCAACTCCGGGCCATAGCTGCAACTGCGCAGTTTGGAATGGGCCAGGTACAGGTAGTTCTTGCGCTCCATCACATGGTCGGAGAACTCGTTGCCCACCGCGAAGCCCAGGCGATAAGGCTTGCGGTCATGACCGATCACATACAGGCCGCCGATTTCCGGCTCTTCGCCGGCGTCTTCGGCAAACGGCGGCACCGGGAAGGCGGCGCCTGGGCGCACGACAATGCTGCCGTCGCCCTTGTAGAACCACTCCGGCTGCACACCGGCCTGGCCGGCAGCGGGTTTGCCGCCCTCCACGCCCCATTTGAAGATGCGCATGGTGTCGGTCATCGCGCTGTCATCACCGGCCTGCTGGTGCATCTTGTCGCGGGCCGAGGCACTGCCCAGGTGGGTCAGGCCGGTGCCGCTGATCAGCATATGGGCCGGGTCCGGGTGGTCCAGCGGTGGCAGGATTTTAAGTTCGGCCAGCAGCGCCGCGTAGTCATGACTGGCGCCCAGGCCCAGGCTCTGTACCTGTTGCTGCAATTTGACCCCGGCTTCGATCGCGGCCAGGGCCAATTCGCGCACGCTGTGCGCGCCCTGCACTTCCCGCAGGGTGTCGCCTTCCACCACGCCGACGCGGCGCTCACCGTTGCTCAACTCGAACTGAACTAAACGCATGCAGGTTCTCCTGGATTTAAGTACGTGTGGCGCCACGGGCGCTGGCAGCAAATTGATCGACCGGCAGTACATGCTTGCGCTCCAGCAAGCGGTAGACCACGAGGGTCAGCAGCAACCCGAACAGCATCACGCCGGACAGGAAATACAGGCCCGAGGCGAGGTTGCCGGTGTACTCCTTGAGCGCCCCGATCACGAACGGGCCGATATAGCCGCCAAGGTTGCCCACCGAGTTGATCAAGGCGATGCCAGCCGCCGCGCTGGCACCGGCAAAAAACCGTCCCGGCAAGGTCCAGAACACCGCCGTGCAGGAAAACATCGCGAAGGCCGCCAGGCACAGCGCGGCCATCTGCAGCACCGGTACACTCAGCCAGGCACTGCAGAACAGGCCAATGGCGCCGAGCACATAGAGCACGGCGAGATGGCCATAGCGGTCGTTCAAACGATCGGAACTGCGCGGGATGATCAGCAGGCCGATGATGCCGAAGATATAGGGCACGGCCGAGATGAAGCCGGTGGTGAGGTCACTGCCACCGAACTGCTTGATCAGGGTCGGCAACCACAGGCCCAGGCCGTAGATGCTCAGGGTCACCGGCAGGTAGAACAGCGCCAGCAACAGCACGCGTTTGTCTCTGAGCGCGTGCAGCGGGTTGCCGTGACGGGTCTGGCCGTAGGCTTGCAGGTCTTTTTCCAGCTCGCCGGTAAGCCAGGTTTTCTCTTGCTCGCTCATCCAGTTGACCTGCCTGGGACCGTCCGGCAGGTAGCGCAGCACCGGCCAGGTCAGCAGGATCGCCGGGGTGCCGATCACGATAAACAGCCACTGCCAACCGTGCAGGCCAAGAATCCCGTCCATGCCGAGCAAACCACCGGACACGGGGCCGGTGATCATCATTGCAATGGGTTGGGAGAGAATGAACAGCCCAAGGATCTTGCCGCGATGGCGCACCGGGAACCACTGGGTGATGTAGTACAGCACCCCGGGGAAGAACCCGGCTTCCGCCGCGCCCAGCAGAAAGCGCATCACGTAGAAACTGTGCGGCCCCTGCACAAAGGCCATGCCGATGGTGATGGCGCCCCAGGTAATCATGATGCGCGCAAACCAGCGCCGCGCGCCGAAGCGGTCGAGCATCAGGTTGCTGGGGATCTCGAACAGAAAGTAGCCGATGAAGAACAACCCTGCGCCCAAACCATAGGCAGCATCACCGATACCAACGTCGGCGCCCATGTGCAGCTTGGCGAACCCTACGGCGGAACGGTCTACGTAAGCGATCAGGTACAGCAGGATCAGGAAGGGAATCAGTTTCAGCGTGATGCGCCGAATAAGCCGCAATTCCTGGCTCATGGGGTCGATCTCCGATTGTTGTTTTTATAGAAGCTCGGGGGACGCCTCTCGCGAAATCCGCCAGGGTCATACCTCAGTTGAGAAAGACTATATAGTATGACTATTTACAAAACAACACTTCCAAATAAGCGATTTTGCGCTTATGTTTAAGCACGCATAGAACATATAGTCATACAATAAGAGAATCGAACATGCCTGACAAAAAGCCCGGCCTACGCTCCGCCCAGTGGTTTGGTACCGCCGACAAAAACGGCTTCATGTACCGCAGCTGGATGAAGAACCAGGGCATTGCCGACCACCAGTTCCATGGCAAGCCGATCATCGGCATCTGTAACACCTGGTCGGAGCTGACCCCGTGCAACGCGCATTTCCGCCAGATCGCCGAGCACGTCAAGCGCGGCGTGATCGAGGCCGGTGGCTTCCCGGTGGAGTTCCCGGTGTTCTCCAACGGCGAATCCAACCTGCGCCCTACCGCGATGCTGACCCGCAACCTGGCAAGCATGGATGTGGAAGAAGCGATTCGCGGCAACCCGATTGACGGTGTGGTACTGCTGACCGGCTGCGACAAAACCACCCCGGCGCTGCTGATGGGCGCCGCCAGTTGCGACGTGCCGGCTATCGTGGTCACCGGCGGGCCGATGCTCAATGGCAAACACAAGGGCCAGGACATCGGCTCGGGCACGGTGGTGTGGCAGCTCAGCGAACAGGTCAAGGCCGGCACCATCACCCTGGATGACTTCCTCGCGGCCGAAGGCGGCATGTCGCGCTCGGCAGGCACCTGCAACACCATGGGCACCGCCTCGACCATGGCGTGCATGGCCGAGGCACTGGGCACGTCCCTGCCCCACAACGCGGCGATCCCGGCGGTGGATGCGCGGCGATATGTGCTGGCGCACATGTCCGGTATGCGTGCGGTCGAGATGGTGCGCGAAGACTTGAAGTTGTCGAAGATCCTCACCAAAGAAGCGTTTGAAAACGCGATTCGCGTGAACGCGGCCATCGGCGGTTCGACCAACGCGGTGATTCACCTTAAAGCCATCGCCGGGCGCATCGGCGTGGAGCTGGACCTGGATGACTGGACCCGCATCGGCCGTGGCATGCCGACCATCGTCGACCTGCAACCCTCGGGGCGCTTCCTGATGGAAGAGTTCTACTACGCCGGCGGCCTGCCTGCCGTGCTGCGTCGCCTGGGAGAGGCCAACCTGATCCCCCACCCGAACGCCTTGACCGTCAACGGCAAGTCCCTGGGCGAGAACACCAAGGACTCGCCGATCTACGGCCAGGACGAAGTGATCCGCACCCTCGACAACCCGATTCGCGCCGACGGCGGCATCTGCGTGCTGCGCGGCAATCTGGCGCCGTTGGGTGCGGTGCTCAAGCCGTCTGCCGCCAGCGCCGAACTGATGCAACACCGTGGCCGTGCGGTGGTGTTCGAAAACTTCGACATGTACAAGGCGCGCATCAATGATCCGGAGCTGGACGTGGACGCCAACTCGATCCTGGTCATGAAGAACTGCGGCCCCAAGGGTTACCCAGGCATGGCCGAGGTCGGCAACATGGGACTGCCGGCCAAGCTGCTGGCCCAGGGCGTTACCGACATGGTGCGCATTTCCGATGCGCGCATGAGCGGCACCGCCTACGGCACGGTGGTCTTGCACGTGGCACCGGAAGCCGCTGCCGGCGGGCCGTTGGCGGCCGTGAAGGAAGGTGACTGGATTGAACTCGACTGCGCCAATGGCCGCCTGCACCTGGACATCCCCGACGCCGAGCTGGCAGCGCGCATGGCTGATCTGGCGCCACCGCAAAAGCTGATCGTCGGTGGCTATCGCCAACTGTACATCGACCATGTGCTGCAAGCCGACCAGGGCTGCGACTTTGACTTCCTGGTGGGCTGTCGCGGAGCGGAAGTCCCACGGCATTCCCACTAATTGGGATGCTATGATGCGGCGAATTCAAGCCAGAGCCTGCCCGTCGTTATGGATCACCAGCCGCCCAAGCCGCGCAAGAGCCAGCATGCCCAGATCGTTCAGGACCTGGGCATGCACATCGTTTCCGGTCGCTTCAAGCCCGAAGAACGGCTGCCCATGGAAGCCACGCTGTGCGAGGAATACCAGGTCAGCCGTTCGGTGTTGCGCGAGGCGACGCGGGTGCTCAGCGCCAAGGGCCTGGTGTATTCCAAGCCACGGGTGGGTGCGGTGGTACGGCCACGCTTGAAATGGCACCTGCTCGACCCAGATGTGCTGTCCTGGTTGATGCAGTCCACGCCCCACAGTGAGTTCTTCAATACGCTGGCCGGGGTGCGCCGCATCCTCGAACCGGAAATCGCCGCCATGGCCGCAACCACCGCCACCGATGAAGACATCGCCATCATCGAACAAGCCTACCAGGGCATGGAAACCGCCAAGACCCACGAGGACCTGTTGCAGGCCGACCTGGACTTCCACCGCGCGATTGCCGACGCCACCCGCAACGACCTGCTCGCCTATATGTGCAACATGCTCTCGTTGCCGCTGCGCGAGTCGATCAATATCACCAACCGCCGCCCGGATATCCAGGGCCTGAGCCTGCCCCGGCACAAGGCAATCCTCACCGCGATCCAGAACCGCGATGCGCTGGGCGCAAGGCATGCCTCGCTGGTACAACTGGATGACACGCGGGTGGCGCTGGATACGGTGATGAATGTGTTGACGCCGTTGTAACCCAACCCCGTCGCACTCACTCCTGATTGTTATTGTTGGCTCTGGGGCAGGTGTTATCGCCCTCTTTTTTCAGCGCCAGCACCGCCTGGCGCTCGGACAACAAGTGGGTGATAGCCCCGCCGATAGCGGCGGAAATCAGCGCCAGGGCCTCTTTGGGCAGATTGATCGCCGCCCACGTCAAGCCGCCGATCAGCAGGATGACAAACAGGATATTGAAACGTGACACGCCCAGTTTGATTGAGCGGACAATATCGGAGGTGTCCTGCATTTTTTCGAAGCGTTTAAGGTCTTCGAACTTACGCACCGATTCCAGCGTTTCCAGATAGTGGGTTTCGGCCCGTTTCAATTTCTTGATCACGTCGGCTTCGAGCATGACCTCCTCTATCTCGATCCTGACCAGGCTGATATTGGCACCTGGCCGGCCGAGGATTTCGGAGCTCAACGAACTTTCGGCAAGCTCGGCCAATAGATAAGTGTACGAAGTCTCGCTGATCTCCTTGCCATACTTTTGCAGGGCCGAGGTGTAGCACTTGGTGGCGTATCGGGTGAACAGACGCTCGGCATCGTTGGTTTTTTTAATCAGTTCATCGGTTTCAATGAGGAGTTCCCGTTCCATTTTTAATATCCCTATTAAGCGTGGTTTGGAAAAATAATAAGCGCCGACCACTACGCTGACACGTTAACGGTAAACATCCCTCCATCGCCCTTCACTGTCTACTGTCAAACCTGACAGTAACGCAGCTGCAAATGTGGGAGGGGGCTTGCTCCCGATAGTGGTGTATCAGTCAAAAACATTGAGACTGACTCACCGCTATCGGGAGCAAGCCCCCTCCCACACTTAGTACTGTGTAGAGCCTTATAGCGTGTAGGAGATTCCGACCTGCACGGTGCGTGGTGCGCCTGGGTAAGCGTAAATATTGCCGAACGCGCCTTCCTCATACTCGCGGTTGAACAGGTTCTTGACGTCCAGGTTCAGACGCACCTGCTCGTTGACCTTGTAGTAACCCAGCAGGTCGACCACGGTGTAGGCGTCCATCGAGAAGGCCGTATTGGCGGTCTGGCCGGCGCGCTGGTCGACGTACTTGCCACCGGCACCCAGGCCCAGCCCTTTGAGTGCGCCGTCCTGGAACTCGTAGACGTTGAGCAGGCTGAAGCTGTTGCGCGGGATGTTCATCAAGCGGGTGCCGGAGCGCAGGGTGGTGTCGCGGGTCACTTCGGCGTCCACGTAGGCGTAGCCGCCGATCACACGCCACTCGGGTGTGAGGTTGCCTGCCACGTTGAGGTCAAATCCGCGGCTGCGTACCTGGCCGGTCGCGACACTCAGGGTATTGTCCAAAGGGTCGGTGGCCAGCACGTTTTTCTTTTCGATCTGGTAGACCGCCGCGTCGACGCTCAGTTGACGATCAAGCGCTTCCCACTTGATACCCATCTCGTAGGACTTGCCTTTCTCCGGCGCGAAACCACCGCCTTCGCGGCTGGCGCCGGTGTTGGGCTTGAACGAACGGGCGGCGTCGGCATAGACCGCGACGGTGTCGGTGAGGTCGTAGATCACGCCCACACGCGGGGTGACGGCGTTGTCGGCGGCGGTCCACGGTTTTACTCCCGCCACATAACTTTGGTAGTCATGTTCAAAACGCTCGAAACGCGCACCTGCCAAGACTTTCAGACGCTCGGTCAGTGCCACCTGGTCCTGCACGAAGGCAGCGTAGGTCTTGAGGTTTTCTTTATCGTGGGTGGGCGTGCGAGTCAGCGCCGGGCGCGTTTGGCCGTACACCGGATTGAAGATGTCGATCGGGTAAGTGCCCAGGGCCGCGCTGGAACGCTGGATGATCGACTTGTAGTCGTAATCCTCGTACTCGATGCCGGTAAGCAAGGTGTGCTCCAACCCGCCCGTGGAGAAGTGGCCCGTCAGGTTGAGCTGATAATCCTTGTCGGTCCACTCCAGCTTGCGGTAGTTGAAGTTGCGTTGCAGGGTACGGCCATCGGCACCCAGGCTGCCCGGTCCGTTGGCTTCAATGGCGTTACCTTTCAAGCTGCCGTCCAACCATTGGAAACCGCCGCCCAGGGTCCAGTTGTCGTTGAGCGCGTGCTCGAAACGCAACTGGGCCATGTTGTTGTCGTTGTGCAGCTTGCCGGCATCCTTGTCGCCCCAGAACGTATCGCGCGATGGCGTGCCGCGCTGGTTGGGAAAACGCGTCAGGCCACGGTCCAGCGGGTGGTTGTTGCGCATGAAGTCGCCTTCGAAGGTCACCTTGGTGGCATCGGTGGCCTGCCAGGTGATCACCGGCGTCACGCCGTAGCGCTCGGTCTCGACATGATCGCGGAAGGTATCGCCGCCCTCGCCCACCACGTTGAGGCGATACGCCAGACGGCCCTCTTCGTCCAGAGGGCCGGAGGCATCCAGGGTGCCGCGCTTCATGCCCTGGTCATTCAACTGGCTGCCCAGGGTGACGGTGCGTTCGGACAAGGGTTGCTTGGACACCACGTTGAACGTACCACCGGGGTCGCCACGACCGTAGAGCATGGTTGCGGGGCCGCGCAACACCTCAAGGCGTTCGATGGTGTTGGCATCCGGCATGTTCGGGTAACCCCGGTTGATCGGGAAACCATTGCGGTAGAACTCACCGGTGGTGAAGCCACGCACGGTGAAGGTGGTCAGGCCCTGGCCGCCAAAGTTGTTGGCGCGACCGACGCCGCCAGCGTAGTCGAGAGCATCTTGCAGGCGGGTTGCGCCGATATCCTCGACTACGTCTTTGGAGACAACGCTGATGGACTGCGGGGTTTCATGAATAGAGGTGTCGGTGCGCGTCGCACTGGCTGAACGGGTGGCGTGGTAGCCCTGAACCGGGCCCTGCGCCGATTCGAAATCTGCAGTAGCAGTCACATTGGTGGCTTGCAGCTCGATACTGGCTTTTTCAGCAGGGGCATCCTCTGCCCAGGTCAAAGGGGAAAACGCCTGGAGCACACAGATTGAAATCAGGGTACGACGCATGGATGTAAACCTAGTGAATGAGCCAGATGGGGCGGCAAACCTGCCAATAATTCGCCGCGCATCATATCTCAGCACATTCTCGTTTGATATCGGTTCTCATTTGTTATTTTTCGAGTATCGGCGTTGTATCGAGCGGGTACTGCAAAAACCACGGGCGAAAAAAAGCCACTCAATCGAGTGGCTCATATCACCGGCTGGCTGGCCTCAACGGTAGCGTTCCAACCAATGTGCATAAGGCGCCGGCAAGGTCCAGGAGGACTTGTCCACGCCCAACTCCTTGGCAGCAAAGTACGCCCAATGCGGATCGGCCAAGTGCGCACGCCCTACCGACACCAGGTCCAGATGACCGGCCTGCAGCGCGCCTTCGGCCAGTTGCGGAGTACCAAAGCCCCACGCCGATGTCACCGGGATACCGGCTTCACGGCGTACACGTTCAGCAATTGGCCCCATGAACGCCGGACCCCACGGGATGTTGGTGTCAGGAATCGTGAAACCGACACTGACGCTCAACAGATCCAGGCCACCGGCCTTGAAGCGGCGCGCCAACTCGATGGATTCGGTAAGCGTCTGCTCGTCGCGGCCGTCATATTCGATCACGCCAAAGCGTGCGGTCAGTGGCAGGTTTTCCGGCCAGACTTCACGTACGGCGGCCAGGGTTTCCAGGAGAAAACGGC
This sequence comes from Pseudomonas synxantha BG33R, assembly GCF_000263715.2. Lineage (NCBI taxonomy): Bacteria > Pseudomonadati > Pseudomonadota > Gammaproteobacteria > Pseudomonadales > Pseudomonadaceae > Pseudomonas > Pseudomonas synxantha. The sequence continues at coordinate 2,589,776 of NZ_CM001514.1, read as the reverse complement.
TGCGGTTATCGAAGCTGCCACCGTAGGCATCGGTGCGCTGGTTGGAGTGCTCGGAGAAAAAGCTTTGGCCCAGGTAACCGTGGGCGAAGTGCAGTTCGATCCATTCAAAACCGGCATCGCGGGCGCGACGGGCGGCATTGACGAAGTCTTGCTGGACGCGGGCGATGTCTTCCAGGGTCATGGCACGCGGCACGTTGGGCAAATTGGCGCCGAATGCGATGGCCGACGGCGCGATAGTTTCCCAGCTGCGGGCATCGGAAGCCGGGATGTGGTCATCGCCCTCCCAGGGGCGGTTGGCGCTGGCTTTGCGGCCCGCGTGGGCGATCTGGATGCCCGGTACCGAACCTGCGGCCTTGATGGCCTTGACCATCGGCACGAACGCCTGGGCATGGGCATCGCTCCAGATACCGGCGCAGCCTGGGGTGATACGCCCCTCCGGTGCGACTGCCGTGGCCTCGACCACCAGCAGGCCGGCACCGCCCCGGGCCATGCCGGCCAGGTGCACATGGTGCCAGTCGTTGACCATGCCGTCGTCGGCCATGTATTGGCACATCGGCGGGATGGCAATGCGATTGCGCAAGGTAACGTCTTTGAGTTTGAACGGTTCGAACAATGCGGACATCAGATACTCCGAGAGAAGCGTGTGTGATTCGATAGTTCGATGGTAATCGAACTATGGTATTGAACGCTACCCCCCTGTTATGATCCGCCCCATGCGAGCCTTTAAACACCCTACCCTGCAAGAATTGACGCTTGAGCGCGTGCTGTACGCCCTCAGCGACCCCGTGCGCCTGGACATCGTGCGCTGCCTGGCCGGCGTGGCTGAAGCCAGCTGTGGTGAACTGGATGGCGGGCGACCCAAGTCCAGCATGTCCCACCACTTCAGGGTGTTACGTGATGCGGGCCTGGTACACACGCGCAATGTGGGCACCACCCATATGAATTCGTTGCGCCGTGAAGAGCTTGAGGGCCGCTTTCCAGGGTTGCTGGCGAGTGTTCTTGCGCAATCCTAGCGGGCGTTTTGCCCCTCAGGACGCAACAGGCTGCAGCAACACGCCATTAAGGTGCACGCAGTCCTTGCCATTGCGTTTGGCGCCATAGAGATTTTTGTCCGCCATCTTGAGCACCGCCGATAACTCGTCACCTGGCGCGAAGCGTGCCATGCCCGCACTGCAGGTGTAGTTGTGAGGCGCGGCAACACTTGAGCGTATGGCCTGCAACAAACCCAGCACGAACTCACGGGCGAAGGCCGGGTCATCGTCCTGCAACAACACGCCGAACTCTTCCCCGCCGATTCTTCCAAAGCTGTGGCTGCCTTTGGCGTTTTTCAGGCACACGGCCATGGCCCGCAGGATCTTGTCACCGACATCGTGACCGTACAGATCATTTTTTGCCTTGAAGCTGTCGATATCCAACATGATGAAGTAGCCAGCCTGGCCGCTGTCGAGCAACTGTTCGAAGCTTTGCATAAAAGCGCGACGGTTAAGGATGGAGGTCAAGTAATCGGTTTCGGCCAAGGCGCGAAACTCGCTTTCCACCAACAGCACCGAACGCAGGTTCTTCAAATACGAGTAACTCAGGATAAAACCGATGGAGACCGAAGATGCGCAAAATATCAGCAGATAAGCCTGTGTTCCTGCATATATATCGGCCTGCATCGGCGACCATAATATGGACCAGACCAACAGGGCGCCGACCAGATAGTCCTGAACACTGATAAACAAGATTGCACTACCCACCACCAGAGTCACGGCCAGGGGCAAGCCGTAGATACGCAACTCCTGATTAAGGCCAATGACATAGGCAAACCCCACGGACAACATCACGATATAGGCCACTCCCAGCATCCGCCACAGTAGAAAGTTGGCGGTTTTGGAGTGAACCCGGCATACCAGCAACAGGCCAATGGTGACACCCAACATGGACAGGTCGAACTGCATGGTCGGATGAATCAGCCAGATACCGACCCAGGCAATGATCCCGATCCATTCCGCTTGGGTCACCGCAGGCGACAATAACCTGCGCATCCTGGGCCTTAACTTCAAGTTAGCAGGCATCCTTACGCTCCCATCTCAATAGCATGCAGGCCCAGCGCAAAAGAAAAGGCCATAAAGCGTTTTACCAGGCTGACAAAAGGCGGCAGCACTTCCAGCCGGGTCTTGGAGTGAGCTTTGAAATACCCCTTCTCGACGCCCTCCTGGACCATTCGAATAATGTGGGTCTTGGACACGGAAAGTTGCTTGGCCAAGGCCAGGTAAGACGATGATCGGAACGTGGCCCGATCATTTTCCGGCGCGAAGGCATCGTTATAAATCGCCAGCATCAACAGATGCCCGGCGTCTCTTTTCACCAACCAGTAACACTCGGGAAGCAGTACATCCACCGTGAGATCGGCGTCGAGGATAATGGCAAAGCCCTTGAAATAAAGGGACAGGAAGCCACGGTCATCCAACTCGCGCATTTGCCGGAAAATCGCCCGCTCAGGGTAAAGCCGCGCCAATGACTCGGTGAGCGAGGTCAACATCAAACGCGCTTCGCGACAGGCCTCATCCGACGGCGCGTAGACCCTGAAGCGACTGTCTTCGGGGTGCGGCGCGACGTCCATGAAGCCCAGCGCCCGCAATAACAGGAACATTGATTCCAGGCTGTTTTTTGAACAATACCTGCGCGTCACACACAGGGTCTTAACTTCCGACAATAACGGTAAGGGTGTGGCGAAGTATTCACTCAATAAGGCAAACGACACCATCAAACGGCTGTATTTAAGTGCACTCTTGTAGAAAAACGGTCTTCGGGAATAGGGCACGAGCAGCACGTGGTAATGCGCTCTCAGGCACGATTCAAAATCCTTATGACGTTCGAGCGCTTGCGCGGTATTACACATAGCCGACTTCAACGAACTGACATGCATGAAAGAGCCCTGATCATCCAACTTGATTCCACTGATCTCAGCTACGAAATCCCTGCAGCCCGGCCCCAAAACAAATCACGTGGTAAACCCTACGGTTAATGGCTTTTTGCCTCGAACGCAATGTACAGCGATTGCCGGACAAGACGTCATCAGTACCAAAGTTGTTCCAGATTGAAGTGGACCCTGTGCGCACACCTGCGCGTAACTTCTCGTTACATCCTCCGAAGCTAGTGACTGGTCGACGAATCGATTCAGCAACCGGCGAACCTTTCTCCCTTGCGTGGCGTCGTAACAGAGCATTGTTGCCAATTGCCCGCCGCGAGGTTCTCGTTTGAAAGCTGCCGTCCTGAAAAAATACCGCCTGATCATCAAGACCATGGGCTATGTGGGCTGGGCCCTGTTCTGGCTATTGCTGTGGGATGTGGCAGTAACCGTGGACTTCATGTTGTTTCTCACCACCAAGATCAACCTGCCGCTGATGCCACTGACATTGCTGGGTTCGGCGCTGGTGGTGTTGATCAGTTTTCGCAACAGCAGCGCCTATAACCGCTGGTGGGAAGCGCGCACGTTATGGGGGGCGATGGTCAATAATTCGCGCAGCTTTGCGCGCCAGGTGCTGACGCTGCTGGATGACCCCGACGGCGAAGTGAATCCGATCAAATCCACACTGCTGCGCCGCCATGTGGCGTATGTGAATTGTCTGGCCGCCCACCTCAAGGGCGAACCCTGCCCGGATGAAGTGCGAGCGTTTATCCCGGCCGAGGAATTCGCCCGCAATGGCGCGACCAACAATTTTGCCAATGACATCCTGACCGGGTCAGCGGCGTTGCTGGCCAAGGAATACAAGGCCGGCCACCTGGACAGTATTCGCCTGGCGCGGCTGGAGTCGACCCTGGTCGACCTGTCCAATGCCCAAGGCGGCATGGAGCGCATCGCCAATACGCCACTGCCCTACCCCTACGTGTATTTCCCGCGGCTGTTTATCTCGCTGTTCTGCCTGATCGTACCGGTGGGCCTGGTGGAATCCCTCGGCTGGTTTACCCCGCTGGCTTCCACGGTAGTGGGCTTTATGCTGCTGGCCATCGAGCGTATCGGCACCGACCTGCAAAGCCCGTTTCACTCCAGCGAACATCAGATCCAGATGGAGGCGATTTGCGAAACCATTGAGAAGAACCTGCAATCGATGCAGCGCGATGCGTTGGCCTGAGCCAAGGCATCATCGCCGTAGTTGTAAAAGACTATTACGAGGCACAATGTACTAACCGGTTACTTATCTTGCTAAAATCGCGTCTTTGCCCTCTCTCACTCGAGTCTATTCGACATGAAACGAGCATCGCGCGCCGCTGGCGTCTCTAGATTTCTACTCCTGGGCCTGGGCGTTGTCATCGCCCTGCTCGGCCTTGCGCTTGCCGTGGGCGGCGCCAAACTGGTCAGCCTGGGAGGTTCCTGGTACTTCCTGGCAGGTGGCGTGGCCATGGCTGTCTCCGGCCTGTTGATCGCTCGGCGCAAGCCTGCCGGGGCGTGGTGGTTTGCCGCGTTCCTCGTCGGTACGGCCGTATGGGCGGTGGCCGACGTCGGCCTGGTGTACTGGCCGCTGTTCTCGCGGCTGTTCATGTTCGCGGTGATCGGCGTGGTGGTGGCGCTGGTGTATCCATTGCTGGCCGGCAAACCGGCGCGTGGCGCTTATGCGGTCGCGGCTTTGTTGGCAGTCGGCGTGGCGGTGGCGGCAGGCAATATGTTCGTCGCTCACCCAAGCGTAGCGCCGACCGGTGCTGGCCCTGGCATCACCCCGGTAGCCGAAGCCGATGCACAGAAAGACTGGGCGCACTACGGCAACACCGAGGGCGGCAGCCGCTTCGCCGCGCTGGACCAGATCAATCGCGACAACATCGACAAACTCAAAGTCGCCTGGACCTACCACACCGGTGACGTGGCCATCAGCGACGGCAACGGCGCCGAAGACCAGCTGACGCCCTTGCAGATCGGCAACAAAGTCTTCATCTGCACCCCGCACAACAACCTGATCGCCCTGGACGCCGACACCGGCAAAGAGCTGTGGAAGAACGAGGTCAACGCCCAGTCAGCGGTGTGGCAGCGTTGCCGTGGCATGGCCTACTTCGACGCCACTGCGCCGATTGCCCAGCCGACCCAGCCCAACAGCTCGCCGATCATTGCCGCCAGCGTGCCTGCCGGTGCGCAGTGCCAGCGTCGCCTGCTGACCAACACTATTGATGCGCGCCTGATCGCCGTGGACGCCGACACCGGCAAGTTCTGCGAAGACTTCGGCACCCATGGCCAAGTGGACTTGAAAGCCGGCCTGGGTAATGTGCCGGACAGCTACTACCAACTGTCCTCGGCGCCCTTGATCGCCGGCACCACCGTCGTTGTCGGTGGCCGTGTCGCCGACAACGTGCAGACCGATATGCCAGGCGGCGTGATCCGTGGCTTTGATGTGATCAGCGGCCAGATGCGTTGGGCGTTCGACCCAGGCAACCCTGAAGACAAGCAAGCGCCGGCCGCGGGCAGCACCTATGTGCGCAGCACGCCGAACAGCTGGGCACCGATGTCCTACGACCCGCTGATGAACACCGTTTTCTTGCCGATGGGCAGCTCCTCCACCGACATTTACGGCGTGGAACGCACCCAGCTGAACCACAAATATGGCGCCTCCGTGCTGGCGCTCGACGCGTCCACCGGTGCTGAAAAGTGGGTCTACCAGACCGTCCACAATGACCTCTGGGACTTCGACCTGCCGATGCAGCCGAGCCTCATCGACTTCACTGCGCCGGGCAGCAACAAGGCAGTACCGGCCGTGGTGATCGGCACCAAGGCCGGGCAGATCTACGTGCTCGACCGCGCCACCGGCAAGCCGCTGACCGACGTGCAGGAAGTGCCGGTCAAGGCCGCGAACATTCCCAACGAACCGTACTCCCCGACCCAGCCAAAATCGGTGGGTATGCCGCAGATTGGCGCGCAGACCCTGACCGAATCGGACATGTGGGGTGCTACGCCGTACGACCAGTTGCTGTGCCGTATCGACTTCAAAGGTATGCGTTACGACGGCCTGTACACCGCACCGGGCACCGATAAATCCCTGAGCTTTCCGGGTTCGCTCGGCGGCATGAACTGGGGCAGCATCTCCACCGATCCGGTACACGGCTTTATCTTCGTCAACGACATGCGCCTGGGGCTGTGGATCCAGATGGTGCCGTCGCAAAACAAGGCCCAGGCTTCTTCCGGTGGTGAAGCACTGAACACCGGTATGGGCGCCGTGCCGCTCAAGGGCACGCCTTACGCGGTCAACAAGAACCGCTTCCTGTCGGTGGCCGGCATTCCCTGCCAGGCACCGCCATTCGGCACCTTGACCGCCATCGACATGAAGACGCAAAAAGTTGCTTGGCAAGTGCCGGTGGGCACGGTTGAAGACACCGGCCCCCTGGGCATCCGCATGCACCTGCCAATCAAAGTCGGCCTGCCGACACTGGGCGGCACGTTGTCCACCCAAGGCGGCCTGATCTTTATCGCCGGCACCCAGGACTTCTACCTGCGCGCCTTCAACAGTGGCAACGGTGACGAAATCTGGAAAGCCCGTTTGCCGGTCGGCAGCCAGGGTGGCCCGATGACCTACGTGTCGCCAAAAACCGGCAAGCAGTACATCGTCGTCACCGCCGGCGGCGCGCGCCAGTCCACCGACCGTGGCGACTACGTGATCGCCTACGCCCTGCCGTAACCCCCTCTGTTCGCGCGGTGCTCCCGCACCGCGCTTTGCGTTTGGAACCCCGCATGAACCCTACTTCTCATACCTCCCTTGGGCGCCTGGTGCTCGGCCTGGCGTTGACTGCTGCCCTGCCCGTTCAAGCCGACGACACCACCCTGACCGGCGACTGGGGCGGCCTGCGCCGTGAACTCGACGCACAAGGCATCCGCTTTACCGGCGACTACAGTGGCGAAACCGCTTACAACGCCCACGGCGGCCAGCATCGCTCGGCGCGCTATTCGCAAAACCTCAAGCTCGGCGTGCAGTTCGACCTGGGCAAGCTTTACGGTTTCAACAACGGCGACCGCATCCAGCTGACCATCAACGACCGGCGCGGCAACAGCGCTTCCGAAGACCTGGTGGGCAACCGCCTGCCGATCCAGGAAAACTACGGCGGCCTCTACACGCGCCTCACCGAGTTGAGCTACGAGCGCACGCTGTTCACCCCCGCACTCAACGTCAAGCTCGGCTACATGGCCATGGGCAATGACCTCGGCGGCCTGGACAGCGGCATTCTGTGCAACTTCATGAACGCCGGTTTCTGCGGGCATCCGCTGAACATGTCGGGCGGCAGTGGATGGGCCAACTACCCGAATGCGCACCTGGGCGCGCGGGTGAAATATGACTTTTCGCCAAACTGGCAACTGCGGGTGGCGGCGTTCAACGTCGACCCTTCCAGCAATGGCAACTCCAGCCGCGCCTGGCACCTGGGGCCCAAGCACACCACCGGCACCGTGGTGCCCATCGAGCTGATCTACAAGCACGCGGGCAGCCTGCCGGGTGAATACAAACTCGGTTATTACTACGACAGTTCCGATGTAAAACGCATTGGCAGCAACAAGGACGTCAGCGGCCGCGGCGGTCACTACCTGTTGATCGACCAGGCGGTGTGGGCCTCCCGATCCTCCCAAGGCCGCAGCTTGCACGCCTTCGGCCAATACTCTGCCGCCAGCGAAGCAGCCTCGCCGTTCACCAAGTGGTATGGCGCGGGGCTGGTGCTGTACAAACCGTTCGACAGTCGCCCACGGGATACCGTCGCCCTCGGTTATGGCCGTGCAGTGCCCAACCCGCGCAGCCGGGATAATGCGGATGCGGCCTACGCCAACCTGGACAACGCTGAACAGCTGATCGAACTCAGCTACGGCTACCAGGCCACACCGTGGCTGACCTTGCGCCCGGACGTGCAATACATCATCGAGCCGGGGGCGTTTTCCGCACAGAACATCGACAACGCGCTGGTGCTGGGAATGCAGGTGAAGGCGACCTTCTAGTCAGCCGGCATCCAGGGCTCTGCCGCGCCCGCCATTTTTCAACATCGACGGATTGATCCCGAACTGCTTGCGGAACGCCGTGGCGAAATGGCTGGCGTTGGCATAACCGAGGTCCGAGGCGATGCGCATCACCGATTCATTGCCGCTCATCAAGCGGCTGCGCGCCTGGATCATGCGCGTCTGCTGGAACACGCCATAGACGCTGTTGGAGAACAGTTGGCGAAACCCGCGGGTGAGCTTGGGCTGGCTCAAGCCGGATTCACGGGCCAACTCCGACAGGCTTGGCGCCTTGCCCAGGTCTTCCAGCAAACGATCGCGGGCCCGCACCAGACGCTGGCGGTCGGTGTGGCTGACGCGGCAGGTGCATTCGCCATCCTGGCGCGCTTCGAGGAACAGACTGACCAGTGTGACACTTTGCCCGTACAGCCACAGGCTGCTGCGCGGCGGGGCCGATGGCAGGCTGGCGCCGTGGTCCATGGCCAGGCCGAGCATGTGCGCGGTAGCACTCATTTCACCGCTGCGATGGCCGTCGAGGAAGCAATGTTCGCAGGCCAATGCCTTGTTCAGCAGCGGGTCGAGCTTTAATTCCCACTGGGCCAGCAACTCGGGGCGGATCATGACGGTGATGTTGTCGATCTCGCCGTGCTGGTGATATAGGCCATGGCGGCAACGGCCAAAGCTGATGCTGCCCGCGCCCTCATCAATCACATAGCGACGTTGTCGGCGCCCATCGCGAAAGCTGCACGCGGCCTTGCCCTTTAGCAGGTTGGTGAAGCTGAAGTGAATGCATTCGCTGTCGTCTTGCAAGGGCAACTCTACCGGCTGCTCAAAGGTGCTCTGCCAACGCAGGATGTCCAGGCCCTCCTGCAGGGTCATACGCGTGACCCGGCAATGCGCTCCCGGCCCCAGATCGCTACCAAACCCTCCCGTAATGATTCGCGAGACCGGCATCGGTTCTCCTGCGCCTCCCTGAACGGCTGACATCGTAAATCTCCTGGCTGACCGGATACGGCTCGAATCAGACCACATCGGGGTAGAACCCTGCAATTGATAATTATTAGCATTTGGCGTACCGCACGTGCCAAGCCAGATTGCTGCTGCCCCTGAGCAACGCACGCCGATCAGAACTCTCAGTCAAGGTCCCATCATGTCTGCACGATGCAACACGGCGGCTACCCGTCAATCTTGCTACAAATGTAATAGTATAACAATAGTGATTGCTTTGACACTGACCCCTCCTGCCTTCGCCGCCACCCTCAGCGAACCCCTGCAACTGCCCGCCTCCACGGTAACGGCGCGCATGGCCCAGGAAGATTCCAAGGAAGTGCCGATCAGCGTCAGTGTGGTCGATGGCGAACAACTGCGTACCCAACGCCTCGATACCCTGGAAAGCGCCCTGCGCAATACCTCAGGGGTCAGCGTCAATTCTTCCGGCGGGCCCAACGACTTCAACGTGTTGATCCGCGGTGTCGGTTCGCTTTACCAGATGTCCATGGACGACAGTTCGGTCGCATTCAATATCGACGGCGTACCTGTGTCGTCGCGCAGCCTGGGGTTCGGCACCCTCGACGTCGACCGCATCGAAGTGCTCAAGGGGCCGCAGGGCACACTGTCCGGCGCAATCGGCCAGGCCGGTGCCGTGAATATCACCACCCGCCAACCCAGCCGGGAACTCGAAGGTTATGTGCGTGGTGAAGTCGGCCAGAAAGGCCAGTTCCTCACCGAAGGCGCCATTGGCGGACCGCTCAGTGACAGCCTCAGCGGCCGCCTGGCGGTGCGACGTGCCGGCTACGACAGCTGGATCGACAACGACCAGACCCATAACCCCATTACCAAACCGCGCAACGAAGCCTATCGCGCCAGCCTGTTGTGGGACCTCAACGATGACACCCACGTGCTGTTCAGCGCCGAACGCCAGCAGACCGAACGCGCCACCAATTCCCTGGTACTGCGCCCCTACGGCAGCCACCCGAGCCTGGATCTGACGCCCGGCCTGTTCGACGACAACGACAAGACCACCGAGCGCTACACGATCAAGGTCGACCACGACTTCGCCAACAGCCGGCTGACCTCCACCACCGCCACTGGCACGGCCGACTTCACCGGCTTGATCGCCTACGACAGCAAGCTGATGGGCGCCCTCTATGGCACGCCCGGTGAGTTCTGGGTGGTCGATAAATCCTTCGAGCGCAGCTGGAGCCAGGATATACACTTGGGCTCATTGCCCGATTCCGACGTGTTCTGGGTCGCCGGCGTCGCCGCCAGCCGCAATGAACGCAGCTACGACACCCCACGCAACACCTACGGCACCTCCGGCGCCAAGTTCCGCGACTTCACTACCACCACCTACGCAGGCTACGGCGAAGTGACTGTCCCGCTCACCGAGCGCCTGAAACTCACCACCGGCTACCGCCATTCCTGGGACCGCAAGACCTACGACGGCCAATACTTCTCAGGCTCGAGCACCGTGGACGACTCGCGCACACTCACCGACCACTACGGCACCGGCCGCGTCGCCCTGAGTTATGCGATCACCCCACAGACCAACGTCTACGTGCAATTGGCGAGAGGGTATAAATCCGGCGGGTTCAATGATTATGCCTCCCAGGTCAGCGACAGCGAACCCTACAAGGCCGCCGTCAGCAAGGCCGTCGAACTGGGCTTCAAGAGCGAGACCGACGACCGTCGCGGCAGCCTCAACGGCGCGCTGTTCTACACCCGCGTGCACGATGATCACTTGCTTGGCTACGACGCGGCGACCTTCGCCACCAACGCCTTCAACGCCGACACCCGCACCCGCGGCGCCGAACTGGAAGGTAGCTGGCGCTTCGACTACGGCCTGACCCTGGCAGCCAGCGCGACCTACCTCGATGCCAAGATCACCAGCGGTGTGCAAGGCATCCAGGCTGGCGACGTCGCCGCCGGCAACCGTACCCCCGATGTACCACGTTGGAGCGGCAACTTTAACGCCAGCTGGAAACATCCTTTGGGCAGCCTCGCCAGCCTCGGCGAAACCACCCTCAACACCAGCCTCAACTACCACCTGGTGGGCGAACGCGCGGCCGATCCGCAGAATCACTTCAATCTGGATAACTATGAAAAGCTTGACCTGAGGGCGGGGCTGGAGAGCAAGTTTGGCGAGGTGTATGCGTTTGCCGACAACCTGTTGAACCAGACGTATGACACCTATGGTTTCTACAGTGACCCGGTGGCCTATGGTGGGCCGTCGCGGCGGCGGACGGTGGGCGTGGGCTATACCTATCAATTCTGAACCGACGCGATTCGGCCGGCTGTCCTGAGTTCAAATGTGGGAGGGGGCTTGCTCCCGATGGCGGTGGATCAGTCACAGATGTCCTGACTGACACTCCCCCATCGGGGCATGGGTATCTACACAGCTGTGTAGCAGCCGACGGTAACCACGATGCGCAGCGAGCCGCTCTCGCTCTTGATCTGCTTTTGATCTTGATCTCAGGCACCCCGTTAAACCACGCTGGCCGGAATTCGACAGGGATTTGGGGGGTAAACCGGCAGGGATGCCGGTTTAGCCGCCCCGCGCCATGGATGGCGCGTGGCGGCGGCCCCCTAAATGCATGTCGGATTACGGGCACACCGAGCCTAAGCGAGGTGCCGAGTGGTGGGGCAAGAGCGTTTGGTTACTTTGCGCTTTTCAAAGTGACCCGCTGTAAAAGCGGAACCAATAGTGGCCGTTACCTAAATAATGGATATGTACTCGGTCTGATCCAACATCCTGGTCAACTGTCAGGTCGCCAGCGGGAGCAAGCCCCTCCCACATTGCACCCAGTGGCTGCCTCAGAACTGATAGCTATACCCCACCCCCGCCGAACGCCCGCGCCCCGGCATCCCGGTCAGCACCGTATCAGTGGAATACGAGCCATACAGGTCATACCGCGCATCCAGCAAGTTATCACCCCACAGATATACTTCCGACCCCCCACTCTCTACTCCAAGGTGCAAGTCCAGCTTGGCATACCCCTTGAGGTCGTAGTGGTTCTGCGGATCCGCCGGGCGGTTTTTCTGGATGCGGTAATTGAGCAAGGTATTCAAGCGCGGCGCCGGCAAGCCCAGCAGTTCGCCCAAGGGTTTATTCCAGGCCACGCTGAAGTTGCCACTCCACAACGGCACATCCGGCACGCGGCTGCCCTTGGCCACATCACCACCGGACACACCCGGTGCGTCCGAGGTGACCACCGCATTGGTGTAGCTGATGGCACTGCCCAGGGTCAGTGCATCGGTGACATGCCAGGTGCTCGACAACTCGGCGCCTTTGCTGCGGGTATCAGCATTCACTGCGCTGACTGCCAGGGACGTGAAGTCATAACCCAGCAAGTGATCATCCTGCACACGCGTAATGAACAACGCGCCTTCCAGGCTCAGCGCGCCGCCTTCGCTTTCATGCTTGAAGCCGACCTCGGCGGAGTTCACCTTGGCCGCCTTGTAGGGTTCGCTGTCCTTGATCGAGGTGGCGTAGTCGTTGAATCCTGCCGACTTGTAACCCCGCGACAGCACCGCATACAGGTTGGTCTGCGGCGTCCACGCGTAGCTCAGGGCCACGCGCCCGGTGTTGTAGTCGTCCTGCAAGCGTCGGCTGTCGCTGACCAGCTTGCCGCCACCGCTGTAGTCGGCGCCGTAGGTCTTGCGGTCCCAGGTGTGGCGCAGGCCAGTGGTGAGTTTCCAGTCTTCGGCAATCGGGAAGGTGACTTCGCCGTAGGCGGCATAACTGTTGGTGGTGAAGTCGCGCAACTGCTTCGCGCCGTTGGTGAAGTTGTTGGAGTCAAAGCTGCGCTCGGAGCGCGACAGGTTCACCCCGGTCACCCAGAACACCTCGGCATCCGCCAGCGAACCCAGGCGCAGGTCCTGGCTCCAGACCCGCTCGTGGGCCGAGTCTTCGATCAGGTATTCAAACGGTTGACCATACAGCGCCTGGGTGATGTTGCGGTCATAACCCTTGACCGCATTGAAGTCGGTGCTGGTGTAGGCGCTGATCGAGGTGATCCGGGCCTGGGCCAGGTCATGGTTGAGCTCGAAGGAATAACGCTCGTTGGTCTTTTTGTTGCCATTGAACGTACCCGGGGTGTAATCGAGACTCGGGCGATTGCCGAACGGGCGCAGGATCTCCGAGCCGGCATAATGATCGGCGCGCTGGCGTTCGACGGTCAGCAGGCCGGTGGTGCCTTCATCGTTGTCCCACAACAGGCTGCCGCGCAATGCCAGGTCGCGGGGCTTGGTCAGGGGGTCGCCATCCTGCTGGTCATCGACCCAGTTATCAAAGCCGCTGCGCCGCACGGCAAGTCGCCCGGCCAGGGACTCGGTCAGCGGCCCGCCCACTGCGCCCTCGGTCATGAACTGGCCCTGGTTGCCCACCTCGCCGCGCACATAGCCTTCCAACTCACGGGTGGGTTTGCGGGTGGTGACGTTAATCGCGCCGGCCTCGCTGTTACGTCCGAACAACGTGCCTTGCGGGCCCTTGAGCACTTCCACTTGCTGCACGTCGAGGGTGGCCATTGCCGCGTTGCGCACCGACATCGGCACACCGTCCACGTTCAGCACCACCGAGCCGTCATCCATGCTCATCTGGTTCAGCGAGCCGACCCCGCGGATGCGCACGTTGGCATCGTTGGCGCCGCCCCAGGAGTTCACATCCACCCCCGGCGTGGTACGCAAGGCATCTTCCAGGGTGCGTAACCGCCGGGTCTCAAGCGTTTTCCCATCAAGCACCGAGAGACCGAATGGAATGTCCTTGGCACTTTCCTGGTTCAACCGCGCACTGACCGTCACCGGCGCCAGCTCGATGGTCTCGCTGCTGGCGGCGGGTTGATAGTCAGCGGCATAGGCCGTGCACATCTGGCTGGACAAGGTCAGCGCCATGGCTTGGGTCAATACGTTGGCGCGCCAACCGAAAGGACGACGCAGCGGCTGGATAGACAGTTCAGATGACATGGCAAAGCTCCAAAAGACAGGGATGATTCAACTTCATTGCACAGGCCCCCAGCGCTTGAGCGCGGCGGCAATCGCAGGATCGGAGGGCGCGCCCAGCAGGCCCTGGATCGCGGTTGGCCATCCCTGGCCGTTACGGACATCGGCGGTCAGCGCCGTGAGCTGTTCGGGAGTTTGCCCGGCGACCCAGTCAAGGCTGACCAGTGCGGCATAACTGGCGGCCCACCCCTGTTCGCGGGCATCGGCCAGGGTGCCGACGGGCTCACCGTCGTTGCCCAGAGCACGGGTCAGGTCGTCGGCCATCAGCTTGACCAGCGCTGCACGGGCATCAGCACCGTCGATGTCCTCCACACACAGCAGGCCCAGCGCACCTGCCACACCCTGGCTGAGCCACAGGTAGCCGGGGGTTTGGCGCAGGTTGCTCGCCTCGACCAGCGATTGGCGGGCAAGCAGTTCGGCGATATGGGCACGGCGCGTCCAGCGCCCGACGCCTGTCGGCGCCACGTCCCAATTGGGTGACTGGCCAAGCAGTAAATGACCGTGACTCAGACGGCTGGCACCCATGCCGACAGGCCACTGACTCAGTTGTTCGACGCTGGGGCGGCTGCCCAGGCGCCGCGCCACACAGGCGCTCATCGCGTCCAGGTCCTCCTGCACTTCACGGGCGGTGTGCTCGCGGCTGATATCCTTCTGAGCCGACGTGGCATAGGCAAAGTCCAGCGGCCCCTCACTGCTGCCGCTAAAGGCCTGGCCATCGACCTCAAGCTGCCATTGCCAGTGCCCGGCCGGTGCGACGGCATCCACCGCCACCGCCGCACCCGTCGGCAACCGGGGCACCGCTGTCGGCAACCCGGCTTCGCTGCGCTGGGCCGGTGCACGCAACAACCGCTCACTGTCCAGCCCCAGGCGTGGCACCACACGGTGCGCTTGCAGCCACACACCCTGAGGCCCAAGCCAGAATGCTTCACCTTCGGCAGGCCAGCCGTCAGCACTCACCGTCCAGTTCAACACCACCTGACAACCGCTTGCTGCGCACCCCTCCAACGGCACCCGCAGGTGCTCGGTGGCGTGTTCAAACACAACCGGGCGCCCCATCACGCTGACCGCGGTCACCTGCATCCCCGGTGGCAACTCGGCATCGAGGCCGGTAGTGAGCACCCCATCCAACGTCCACTGCCCCACCACCTGCCGGGCGGCCGAATCGACCTGCACCTGCAACTGCCCGCCCGCCACCTGCCAGGCACTCGCCCCGGGCAGCCAGCGCCGTTCCCAGTCGGCGCGTTCGGCGCGCTGCTCGGCGACAGACTGGTAATCGCCCTGCTCCACCAAATGCCGCTGCAACAACACGCCGCTGCCAAGCAAGCCGACAGCACCCAGAGCCAGCAACACACCGGGCAAGCCGAGCAAACCGCGGCGCACGTCGCTCAATCGACGACGCTCCGGCCCACGGGGCAAGGCCAGTGCCGCGATCGCGAGCATGACCAGGCAACCGGCCAGTTTCCAGCCGGCCAGGGTCGTCAGAAACGCCAGCCACGGCGCCCAGCCGGTCAGCAGCGACACACTCACATGCGCAGGGATAGCCATGGCATAGGCCGGATAGGTGACCAGGCCCAACTCATGGTTGAGTACCAGGAAGAACGTCAGCAGCATCGAGGTGGCATACGCCAGCCCGGATCGGCGGATCAGCGCATGCACCAGCACCGTGAGCATCGCCAGCTCCACCAGCGGCGGCGCGAACACCAACGCCTGATACACCAGCACAAAGCCCGGCGCCAGGCTGTCGGGCGCGGCAATCGCACTGATCAGCAAGCTGGCCAGGCCCGGCACCAGCGCAAGCGTCAGGGTCGCCAGCAGCACACAAGCCACCCGCCCCAGCAATCGCAACCACGCCGGGGCCGCAGTTGCCTGCAACATAGCGCCAAACCCTTCGACGTCATCGCGCCGGCACACCAGCCCAACCAGCGCCGCTACGATAAAGGCGATCACCAGGAACAACGCACTCGACAACAACGGCAGGGTCAGGTCCGCCCGGGGCACCATCGGCCCTCGCGCATGCCACACGCCGTGGACAAAGCCACTGAGCACGCCCATCACCAACAGCAAGCCGAGCGCCACCCACCAGAGGCGCCGGGCGAACAGCTGGCGTACCTGCCAACGTGCCTCGCGCCACAGGGCGCGCGACCATTGGCTATGGGTCAGCGGGCCAGGCAAGGTCACTGCGCCTGTCAGTAACATCGGCGGCTCCGACAGCACTGCCCCGCTGCGTTTGCCCATCAAGCCCTGGCGCGTGGTGCGGGCCAATACAGCGGCCAATAACAGCAGCGGCACAACGCACCACAACAGCCGGTTAAGCCAGAACCCCGGGGTCAAGGCCAACAGCGATTGGGATTTCTGCGCGGCGCTCCAGGTCTCGACCTGGGCCTGGGCAAAGGTGAACAACGACGGGTCCAGGCTGGCAGCCAACAGCGGGTTGATATGCCCCCCCTTGAGCACCACCACGGCAAACATCCAAAGCAGCATCAACACCGTCGCCAACCCAAACGGTGCCGCCAGGCCACGGCTGCGCAAGGCCAGCAGGTAGTACAAGGCTCCAACCCCGGTGCTGACCGGCAACAGCAACGCAACCCAGGCAAACCCCAGCGCCGACCACATCGGTGCACCGATACTCGCGGCCGGCACCCAGCCGAGCCAGCCCAGTACCGGGCTGACCAGAAAGCCCACGATCAGCGAACTGGCGAGCAAGCCACCCACCAGCGCCGCACCGATAAAGCGCCCCCATAGCAGCGCCGGCAGCGACAGCGGCAAGGCCAGCAGCACCTCTTCCAATTGCGCCTTGCGGTCGCGCAGTGCCGGTTGGGCGAACACCCAGGCCCAGGCGAAAAACAGGAAAAACATGCAACCGCACGACATCAGGTAGATGAGGCTCGGCGCATTGCGTGCGATGTCGCTGGCGCCCATTTTCTGCACGTAGTCGGCATTGGTCAGGGACATCAGCAAATAGCCGGTGAGGCCCAGGAACACCAGGAGTGGAATGCCGCTGCACAGTCCGGCGCGCACTTGCACCCAGGCCTCGCGCGTCAAGAGAGCAAAGGTATTCATGCCGCGACTGCCTCGCCGGCCTGGGCCAGCGCCAGGTAATAGATGTCTTCCAGGCGCGGCGCGTGGGGCCTGAAGCGCGGATCAGCCGGACGTTCGCCGTGCACGATCACGCGGCTGCCGTCGGGGCTCGCCGCCACATGCAAGGCGTCGGGCAGCGGCTCACCACGGCCGAACGACGCCTCCCATAAACGGCCCTGCTCAGCCTCGAGCAAATCCGCCGGGCGCCCTTCGACAATAATCTGCCCAGCGGCCAGCACCGCCAGGCGGCTGCACAGGTTCTCGACGTCTTCAACGATATGGGTCGAAAGCAACACGATGGACTCGGCCGCCACATCCGCCAACACCCGGTGAAAACGGTTGCGCTCGGCCGGGTCGAGCCCGGCGGTCGGCTCATCGACGATCAGCAAGCGCGGCGAGCCGATCAGGGCCATGGCAATGCCGAAGCGACGCAACATGCCCCCCGAATACGTGGCCAATGCCCGGTGCGCGGCTTCCTGCAGGTTGACCTTGGCCAGCAAGCCCTCGACTTCCTCGCGGCGCTGGCGAGTGTCGGTACGCCCCTTGAGCCAGGCAAACCGATCGAGCAAATCCCGCGCACTCACCCCCGGATACGCCCCCAGCTGCTGTGGCAAGTAACCCAGGCGACGACGCAAATGCCCGGCATCGGCCAACACATCCACACCATCCAGGTGAATGCTGCCGGTGTCCGGCTGCTGCAAGGTCGCCAGGGTGCGCATCAGGCTGCTTTTGCCCGCGCCATTGGGGCCGAGCAAACCGTACATGCCCGGCCCCACATTCAGGTCAACGCCGCGCAGCGCCTCAACGCCATTGTTGTAGCGCTTGCACAAACCGCGCACCTGCAAACCCGAATCGACTGACATCCACAACTCCCTCAAGGACAAGCCCTGCAAAAGGGCGGCGAGCGACGGTAGTCAAGGGCGGCGGCGCGGCTCTACCCGATTCAAGTCATTTTCCAACCGTATCCCGCACGCTGATCGGCGTTATGCCCCACCCCTCACACGCCCGAAACCGCGCAAGGGAAACGGATACGGGGCAAAAACGATTCGATCCGGGTAGTCGAGACAATGAGAATGACTAGCATCTTCTTCCACGCAATTACCTGCCCCTCAGCGCCTGGGCCAACGCCGGTCCGGGCCCTAGCGATGAGAAGACGTTGAGCCATGGCCACTCCCAGCACCTCAACCCTAACCCTGCTGCGCCGTTCCCTGTCCGAAGCCCTGGGACAGCCTGCCGAGCAGATTCCCCTGGAGGCCAACCTGATCGAATGGGGCCTGGATTCGGTCACCCTGATCCGCCTGGCCGGCCAATGGCGGCGCCAGGGTCTGGCCGCACGTTTCGCCGAGCTGGTGGCCGACCCGCGCCTGTGCGCCTGGCTGGCCCTGCTCGACACCGCGCCGGCTCCTGCCGCGCCCGTCAATCACAGCGCCGACGATGGCCAGCCTTTCGAACTGGCCCCCATGCAACATGCGTACTGGATCGGCCGTGCCCCTGGCCAGGCACTGGGCGGTGTGGCTGCACACTTCTATAACGAATTCGACGGTCACGACGTTGACCCGGCCCGCCTGGAAGCCGCCGTGCACGCCTTGTTGGCCCGCCACCCCATGTTGCGGGCGCAATTCCTCGACGATGGCCGCCAGCAGATCCTGCCCCGCAGTCCATGGCCAGGGCTTAAAGTGCATGACCTGCGCCAGGCCGATGCCGCACAGCGGCAACACCATCTGCACGCCTTGCGCGCCGAACTTTCCCATCGCCAGTTGGCCGTGGAACACGGCCAGGTGCTGGACATCCAGTTATCACTGTTGCCCCAGGGCACGCGCCTGCACCTGAACCTCGACATGCTCGCCGCCGACGCCTTGAGCCTGCGTACCCTGCTCGGCGACCTGGTGCAGTTGTACCGCCTGCAGCCGCTGCCCGCGCTGGATTACAGCTTCCCCCGTTACCTGGCCGACCTGCGCCTGGAGCACGCCAGCCCCGAGCACCGCGAGCGCCATCGACACGCCCGCGACTACTGGTTGCAGCGCCTGGACGCGTTGCCCGGCGCCCCACGCTTGCCCATCAAGAGCCAGGGCGATGAGCGCCAGGTGCGCCGCCGTCACCACTGGTTGTCGCCGTCACAACGCCAGGCGTTCGAACGCCACGCCCGCGAGCACGCCCTCACCCCGGCCATGGCCCTGGCCGCGGTGTTTTGCGAAGCCCTTGGCGCCTGGTGCGAGACGCCTGAGCTGCTGCTCAACCTGCCGTTGTTCAACCGCATGCCTTTGCATACCGATGTCGAGCGCCTGGTCGGCGACTTCACCTCCTCGATCCTGCTGGCCTGGGACGGCCGCATGACCGGCACCTTCGCCGCCCGAGCCACGGCGCTGCAACGACGCTTTCATGGCGATGCCGCACACAGTGCGTTTTCCGGCCTGGAGGTATTGCGTGAACTGTCCCGCCATCGCGGCGAGCAAGTGCTGGCGCCGGTGGTGTACACCAGCGCGCTGGGCCTGGGGGAATTGTTCGCCGAGGGCGTGCAGGAGAGTTTCGGCCAGCCGGCCTGGATCATTTCCCAGGGCCCGCAGGTGTGGCTGGACGCCCAGGTCACCGAGCTGGACGGCGGCATTCTGGTCAACCTCGACGCCCGCGAAGGGTTGTTCGCCGAGGGTGTGCTCGATGGCCTGTTCGATGCCTATACCGGCCTGTTGCAGCGCCTGTGCCATGATGCTGCGGCCTGGGATCAGGCGGTGCCGGCGCTGGTTCCCGCCAGCCAGCTTGACGTACGCCGCGCCACCCAGGGCCAGCGCACAGCATTACCGGTAACACGCCTGCACGAAGGTTTTTTCACCCAGGCGCAGTTGACGCCCGCCCGGCCCGCACTGCTGCACGGCAACCACATCATCAGCTACGGCGAGCTGGCCGAGCGAGCCCTCGCCGTCGCGGCCTACCTCGAAGGCCAGGGCGTACAGCGCGGTGACATCGTGGCGTTGCAACTGCCCAAAGGCCCCGAGCAGGTGATCGCCGTGCTGGGCATCCTGGCGTGCAGCGCCACCTACCTGCCCATCGGCGCCGACCAGCCCGAGGCGCGTTGCTGCAAGATCTGCCAGTCGTCCGGCGCACGCTTGCTGCTCACCCGCTTGCCGCACGCCGACACCGCGTTGCAGGCGCCGCGCCCCGGTGCGATCAGCGACCTGGCCTATGTTCTATATACCTCCGGTTCCACTGGTGAGCCCAAGGGCGTAGAGGTCAGCCACCTGGCCGCAGCCAACACCCTGGAAGACCTGCAACGGCGTTTGCAGCTCAATGGCGAAGACCGAATCCTGGCGCTCTCCGCGCTGGAATTCGACCTGTCGGTGTTTGACCTGTTTGCCGCGCTGGCCAACGGCGCGGCGGTGATCCTGATCGAGCCCCAAGCGCAACGCGACGCCCCACGCTGGCGTGAACTGGCCGTGCAGCACCGCGCCACTGTGCTCAATTGCGTGCCGGCGCTGCTCGACATGTTGCTGGGTTGCGCCGACGCCCCACTGCCCCTGCGCGCGGTATTGCTCGGTGGTGACAAGGTCGCGCCGCAGTTGGCGTCACGTCTGTGGGCCCAGGCGCCCGGTTGCCGCTTCATGGCCCTGGGCGGCGCAACGGAAGCGGCGATTCACTCGACGCTGTTCGAAGTCGCCCCCGGCCAGGCACTGCACTGGCATTGCCTGCCCTACGGCAAGCCGCTGGATAACGTCAGCCTGCGCATCGTCGACCGGCATGGCCATGACTGCCCGGATTGGGTGGCCGGTGAACTGTGGATCGGTGGCGCCGGGGTGGCCGAGGGTTACCGTGGCGACCCGGTACGCAGCGCCGAACGATTTGTGCAGTACCAGGGCCTGCGTTGGTACCGCACCGGCGACAGTGCGCGCTACCACCCCGACGGCACGGTCGAGTTTCTGAGGCGCACTGACTTCCAACTCAAATTGCATGGCTACCGCATCGAAGCCGGTGAAGTAGAACAGGCGCTGCTGGCGTGCCCCGGCGTCGAACAGGCGGTGGCGCTGCTGGTCGGCCAGCACCTGGCAGCGGTGGTGCGCCTTGCAAATGGCCCGGTGCAGCCCACAGTGCTGGAGCTGCCGGACCTGGCCGAGCGCCTGCCGGCCTATATGATTCCCAGCCTGATCCTCGGCTGCGCGCAGTGGCCCCTGACAAGCAATGGCAAGGTGGATCGCAACGCACTCAACGGCTGGCTGGCCGACCACAGCAGCGCCGTCCCTGCCCAGCTGTCGCCACCCTGCGGAGCCATCGAACAACAGGTGGCCCGCGCCTGGCAGCAATTGCTCGGTTGTGGCGAGGTCTGCCGTGAGCACAACTTCTTTGCCCTCGGTGGCGACTCCCTGAGCGCCACGCGCCTGGTGCGCCTGCTGGCCGAACAAGGGCTGGGGGGCGCACGGATCGCCCAGGTGTTTGCCAAGCCGGTGCTGGCGCAGTTCTGCACAGGCCTGCATCAACAGGCCCAGGCCGAAACACAACGCACCGTGGTACCGGACCTCGACCAACGTCACGCGCCCTTCCCCATGACCGAGGTGCAGCAAGCCTACTGGCTGGGCCGCGACCCCAGCCTGGTATTGGGCGGCGTGAGCTGCCACTTCTACCGCGAATACGACGTCGAAGACCTCGACCTGCCACGCCTGCAACACGCATTGGCACGCCTGATCGAACGCCACGAAACGCTGCGCACGGTGTTCGACCACACAGGCCAGGCACGCATCCTCCCCCAGGTGCCCACCTTCGTGATCGGCCAGCGCTACGCCTGCCTTGAAGACCTGCGCGAACACTGTGCCCACCGCGTGTTCGATCCCGCCCAATGGCCGCTGTTCGATGTGCAGGCCGTGACCCAGGGCCGGCACACGCGGCTGGCGATCAGCCTGGACAACCTGATTCTTGATGCCCTGAGCATCCTGCGTTTCTATGCCGAACTCGACGCGCTGTACCGCGAGCCGACGCTGGCCCTGGCACCGCTGCAGCTTTCATTTCGCGACTATCAAGTGCAATCCCGTGTGGAACCTGACGAATTGCACGCCGCGCAACAGTTCTGGCAGGAACGCCTGCCCACGTTGCCGCCGCACCCGCAACTGCCCCTGGCAACCGACCCCGCCAACCTGGGCCAACCGCGCTTCGAGCGCCTGCAAGGGCAGGTCAAGGCCGATGCCTGGCAAGCGATCCTGGCCAAGGCCCAGCAACACGGCCTGACTGCTTCGGCGGTACTGCTCTGCGCGTTTGCCGAAACCCTCGGGCGCTGGAGTGCGCGCCCCGACCTGAGTCTCAACCTGACCCTGTTTGACCGCCGGCCGGTGCATCCGCAGATCGATCAGGTCATGGGCGATTTCACCTCGCTGACCCTGCTGGGCTATGCGCCCAAGGTCGGCGAACGCTGGATCGACCGCGCACGGCGCACCCAGCAGCAGCTCGGCGATGCGCTGGAACACCGCTGCATCGGTTCGGTGAGCTTGCTGCGTCAACTGGCGCGGCAACGCGGCGAACAGCAGGTCAACATGCCGGTGGTCTTCACCAGTGCGCTGGGGGTGCCGGATGGCACCGCCGCACCGGTAGACGGGCCGTTCGCCCGGCAGGTATTCGGCCTGACCCAAACTCCGCAGGTATGGCTCGATCATCAGGTGGTGGAAGCCGACGGCGGCATCGCCCTGAACTGGGACCGGGTGGTCGGCCTGTTCCCCGAGGGGCTGGTCGAGGCCATGTTCGACGCCTACCTGCACAGCCTCCACTGGCTGGCCGAACACGCCTGGGACGACGCGCCGCCAGACGTGCTGCCCCTGGCCCAGGCGCAACTGCGCGCCCGCCTGAATGCTCCCGGCCCCGGCGTGCCGGGTGATCCGACCTTGCACCAGGGCTTTTTCCAACACGCCCACCAGGCCCCGCATCGCCCTGCATTGCTATGGGGTGAGCATGGCAGCCTGAGCTACGGCGAGCTGGCCGAACGGGCGTTGCGCATCGCCCGTAGCCTGATGGACGCAGGGGTGGCAGCCGGTGACCTGGTGGCGGTGTCCCTGGCCAAGGGCCCGCAACAGATTGCGAGTGTATTGGGCGTGCTGGCCGCCGGCGCCGCCTACCTGCCAGTGGGTGTCGACCAGCCGTTGCAGCGTTGCCAGCGCATCCTGCAACAGGCCGGCGTCAGCCTGATCCTCGCCGAGCACGACCCACAGCTGCCAGGCGTCAAGCATCTCAAGCCGTCCCAGGCGCAAAGCGCCGAACCGCTATTGGCACCGCTGGCCGTGTGCGCCAACCAACTGGCCTACGTGATTTACACCTCCGGCTCCACCGGCCAGCCCAAGGGCGTGGAAATCACCCACCGCGCCGCCATGAACACCGTGGCCGAAATCAACCGCTGCTACGGCATCGACGCGTCGGACCGCGGTCTGGCGCTGTCGGCGCTGGACTTCGACCTGTCGGTGTATGACGTGTTCGGCCTGCTCTCGGTGGGCGCCGCTCTGGTGTTGATCGACGAAGACCAGCGCCGCGACGCCCGCGCCTGGCTCAAGGCCCTGCGACATCACCGCGTGAGCCTGTGGAACAGCGTACCGGCGCTGCTCGACATGCTGCTGGAAGCCAACGCCCTTGAGCGCCAACCCCTGGCGCTCAAGGTGGCCCTGCTGTCGGGCGACTGGATCGGCCTCGACCTGCCGCAACGCCTGCGCCAACAAGCCCCGGATTGCCGCTTTATCGCCCTGGGCGGCGCCACCGAAGCGGCGATCTGGTCCAACCATTACGAGGTACGGCAACTGTTGCCGGGCTGGCGCTCGATCCCCTACGGCGTGCCGCTGGCGAACCAGGCTTACCGCGTGGTCGACGCCCTTGGCCGCGACTGCCCGGACTGGGTCACGGGCGAGTTGTGGATTGGCGGCAGCGGCGTCGCACGCGGCTATCGCCATGCACCGCAATTGAATGCCGAGCGCTTTGTCGAGGGTTGGTACCGCACCGGCGACCTGGGCCGCTACCACCCGGGTGGGTTGCTGGAGTTTCTCGGGCGTGCCGACACCCAGGTGAAGATTCACGGCCATCGTATCGAGCTGGGGGAAATCGAAGCCGCGCTGGCCCGTCATCCCTGCGTGAACCGTGCCGTGGTGCTGGTCGAGGATCAGCGCCTGCTGGCTGCTGTCACCGCCAGCACCTGCGCCGAGGTGCTGGCCCAGCACCTGGTGCAATGCCTGCCCGCCTATATGCGCCCGGAACAGATCCTGGTGCTGGAGCACTTGCCCCTGAGCAGCAATGGCAAGGTAGATCGCCGTGCCTTGCTTGCGCCATTGGCGGCGGCTGCCCGGTCCCGCTGCGCCGTGGATGAAGCCCCGCTGAGCGCCGCAGAGCAACTGGTCGCCGAGCTGTGGCAGCAATTGCTCAACGTGCCCAGCGTGTCGCGCCATGACAACTTTTTTCGCCTGGGCGGCGACAGCCTGCTGGCCACGCGGTTTCTCGAAATGCTGCGCAGCCGTGTTGGCCTGGAATTGCCCATGGGCCAGTTGTTCGGCGCCGCCAGCCTGATGGAAGTGGCCCACGCCGTCGAGCGCCAACCCACCCCGCACACCGTTGAAGAGGGCGTCATCTGATGCCCGCGCAACCTGCCCTTATCCCAGGAGCTGCCCCCATGCCCGCCGCCAAACTGTTAAGCGAACTCAAGTCCCTGGGCGTCGAACTCTGGCCCCAGGATGGTCAACTCAAATTCCGCGCGCCCCAGGGCCTGCTCGACGCCGAGCGCCTGGCGCAACTGCGCGAGCACAAGCAGCAGATCCTGCACCTGCTGCAAACCCAGGAGCGGCCCCAGGTGATGGCCGACCCGGCACAGCGTCACGCGCCGTTCCCGCTCACCGATGTGCAGAACGCCTACCTGCTCGGCCGACAGGCTTCGTTTGGCTACGGCAACGTGGCCTGCCACGGTTACCTCGAACTGAGCTGGCCGAGCCTCGACCCGCAGCAGGTCGAACACGCCTGGAACCGCCTGATTGCCCGGCACGACATGCTGCGCGCGGTGATCGCCAGCGAAGGCTCCCAGCGCGTGCTGGCCGAAGTCGCCCATTACCCGGTGGCGGTCGCCGACCTGCGCGGCGCCACTCGTGAACAGCACCAGCACGCCGTGCAGCAGATACGTGAGGCCATGGAGCAGAAGCTCTACCCTACCGATATCTGGCCGCTGTTCGAATTGCGCCTGAGCCGCAGTGACAGCGGCGACACCCTGCACTTCTCCATGGACTCATTGATCGCCGACTGGGCCAGCGCGCAACTGCTGTTCAATGAGCTGGAACAGCTACTGCACGACCCCCAGGCCAGCTTGCCCAGCCTGGACATCACCTTTCGCGACTACCTGCTGGCCGAACGGGGTCTGCTCGAAGGCAGCCGCCACCAACGCGACCGTGACTACTGGCTGGCGCGTATCGATGAACTGCCCCCCGCCCCACAACTGCCGGCGCCCCTGAGCGGCGAAGACACCAGCGTGCCGCGCTTCCAGCGCCACTGCGCGCAACTCCACGCGCAGCCATGGGCAGCCTTGAAAAGAGCCGCCGGCGCCCTCGGCCTCACCCCGTCCATCGTGGTGCTCAGCGCCTACGTCGGCACCTTGCAACGCTGGAGCCAGCAACCCACCTTCAGCCTCAATCTGACACTGCTCAACCGCTTGCCGCTGCATCCGCAAGTGGGTCAACTGGTGGGGGATTTCACCTCGGTCAGCCTGTTGCAGGTCAAGGATCCCCAGGGCCAGGATTTCACCAGCCAGGCACGCCAACTGGGCAATCAACTGTTTGCCGACCTGGAGCACCGGCTGTTTTCCGGCATCCAGGTGATGCGCGAAATCGGTCGCCGGCGCGGGCGTGAAGCGGCGTCCATGCCGGTGGTGTTCACCAGTGCTATCGGCCTGGCGATCGAACCACCGCCTGCCAGCCAGCGACAGGTCGGCCACGGCATCACCCAAACTCCGCAGGTGACCCTCGACTGCCAGGTAATGGACGACGCGCAGGGTTTGCACATCCACTGGGATGTGCGCCAAGGCGTGTTCCCCGACGGCCTGATCGAAGACATGCAGCAGGCATTCGTCGCCGAGTTGCAGTTACTGGCCCTCGACCCGGCCGCCTGGGACCACCCCATGCAAGTGCCGTTGCCGGCCTGGCAACAACGTGAGCGCCTGGCCGCCAATGCCACCGCCGCGCCGCTGCCCACCGGCCGCCTGCATGACGGCCTGCTGAGCATGGCCTGGGAACAGCCGCAGGCCCTGGCAGTGATCGATGCCCACGGCAGCCTGACCTACGCCGCCCTGATGGAGCGTGCCTTGGCAGTCGCTGCTGCCCTCAGCGCCGCCGGTTGCCGCGCCCAGGAACCGGTGGCGATCCTGATGCCCAAGGGCCGTGACCAAGTGGTGGCGGCCTACGGCGTACTGCTGGCCGGCGCCGCCTACCTGCCTCTGGACAGCCATGCCCCGGCCGCCCGCCGCGACCGCGTGCTGCACAGCGCCAAGGTGCGCCACGTGCTCGGCCATTCCCAGGCCCTGCCCCACACGCCATTGCCCGAGGGCTTGCACTGGCATGCCGTGGATCAACTGGCGCTGACCCCATCGGACTTCCCGGCACCGCACGGCAGCCCCGACGATCTCGCTTATGTGATCTACACGTCCGGCTCCACCGGTGAACCCAAGGGCGTGATGATCAGCCATCGCGCCGCGCTCAATACCGTGCAGGACATCAACCGGCGCTTTGCGGTCAACGCCGCCGACCGCGTGCTGGGCCTGGCGCAACTGAGTTTCGATTTGTCGGTGTATGACCTGTTCGGCCCCCTCGCGGTGGGCGGCACCCTGGTGCTGCCCGACCCGGCACGCGGCGCCGACCCGTCGCACTGGGCCGAGCTGGTGCAGCGCCATCAGGTGACGCTGTGGAACTCGGTACCGGCGCAATTGCAGATGCTGGCCCACTACCTGCAAGCCGAGCCGCGCCCCCTGGACAGCCTGCGCCTGGCGTTGTTGTCGGGTGACTGGATCGCGCTGAACCTGGCGCCGCAACTGCACGCGCTGTTGCCGGGCCTGGCCCTGGTGGCCCTGGGCGGCGCCACCGAGGCCTCGATCTGGTCCAACCTGCACCCCATCGGCGCAATTGACCCCGCGTGGCGCAGCATTCCCTATGGCTTGCCGCTGGCCAACCAGGGCTTTCGCGTGCTGGACAGCCAATGGCGCGACGTGCCGACCTGGGTGCCGGGTGACCTGTACATCACCGGCGTAGGCCTGGCCCAGGGTTACCTGGGCGACCCGGCGCTGACTGAGGCACGCTTCCTTGCACACCCGCTCGACGGTCAGCGTCTGTACCGCACCGGTGACCGTGGCCGCTATCTGCCGGGGGGTGAACTGGAGTTCCTCGGCCGTAACGACGGCCAGGTCAAGATCCGTGGACATCGGGTGGAACTGGGCGAAATCGACGCCGCACTGCTCTCCACCCCGGGCGTGGACAGCGCGGTCAGCCTGTTCAGCGACGAACTGCTGGCCTTCGTCACGCCTGCGCGGGCCGAACCCGAACCGCTACCCGGCGCGCCGTTGCTGACGGCGGTGCAGCGCTACGCCGACAGCCAGGTCGGCAGCTTTGACCCCCAACAGGTACGCGACTATCAGGCGGACCTCAGTGGCGCAGCGTTGAGTTCGATGCTGGACGTGATGCTCAAGGCCAATCTATTCAGCGGCGCGTGGGCCGAACCGGATGCACCCACCATCCTGCAGGCCCTGCAAGCGCAGCCCCGCCATCACTGGCTGGTGCGGCGCTGGCTCGCGGCCTTGTGTGACGCGGGCCTTTTGCACGGTGAACAGTCCCGCTATCGCCTGCTCGACAGCGCGCCAAACCCGGCGCTGGCCTGGGGCCGGGTGGAACAGGCGGTCGCGTCCGGGCTGTGCAGCCAGACGCTGCTCGACTACCAGCTCAATCACGTCGGGCAACTGCAGAAACTGCTGCGCGGCGAGGTCAACCCGTTCGACCTGTTGTTCCCTCAGGGCGAGCAAAACCTGGCATTGCAGCTGTATGGCGGGGATGCCGTGTCGCGCTACAACAACCACAGCATCGCTGCGCTGATCAACCGCCTTGCTACCCACCACGAAGGCGACGGCCCGCTGCGCATCCTCGAAATCGGCGCGGGCACCGGCGCTACCAGTGCGCCGGTGATCAGCCTGCTCGATGGGCTCGAAGTGGATTACCTGTTCACCGACATGACCGCGTTTTTCCTGCCGGCGGCCAGGCAACGCTTTGCCGACCACGCCTGGGTGCGTTATGGCGTGCTGGACATCGATCAGCCCATCCGCCCTCAGGGCCTGGCCAGCAACAGCGTGGATATCGTGCTGTGCGCGGGCATGCTCAACAGCGTCAAGGACATCGACAACGCCCTCGGCCAGATCACCGAACTGCTCAGCCCGGGTGGCTGGCTGGTGTTCAGCGAGCCAACCGGCGAATGGCCGCCGATTCTGCTGACCCAGGGCTTCATGATGACGCCGTCAGGCAGCGATCACGACCAAGGCCGCAGCGGCTTGTGCAGCGCCGACACCTGGCGTGAGCGTATCCAGGCATTCGGCGGCGAAAGCCTGCCGACCCTGCCCCACGCCGACCACCCGCTGGCGGCCCTGGGTATGCAGGTGTTCGCCGCACGCTTCAAGGCCGGGCTCCAGCGCCTGAGCGTCGACAGCCTGCGCCGCGCCCTCGCGCAACGCCTGCCAGACTACATGCTGCCGGCGCACCTGCAAGTACTCGACCGCCTGCCCTTGACCGCCAACGGCAAGGTCGACCGCAAGACCCTGGCCAACTGGCGCCCCGCCGTGGATACCCAAGCCGCCAGCAGCGAGCAGGTACCCAGTGACCCACTCACCGCGCAGCTGTGCCAAGTGTGGGCCGAGGCCCTGGGCCTGGCGCAGATCGGCGCCGACGACAGTTTCTACGAAAAAGGCGCCGACTCGCTGATCCTCGCCCGGGTCGCCGGCCAATTGCGCGAACAACTGCCCCAGGCGCAACGCGTGAGCTACGACACCCTGTTGCGGCAGATGCTCAACGAGCCGACTGTCAGCGCACTGGCGCGCCTGCTCAGCCATGGAGAAAGCGCACCGTCTGCGGTCAAGCCCGGCGATTCCCAGCGTTCATCCAACAGCAACGCCCTGGTAGTGCCCTTTGGCGGCGGCGACGTCGGCCCGGTACGGGTGATGTTCCACGCGGCCCTCGGCACCCTGGATTATTTCCAGCACCTGGGCCGTTCACTCGCCGCTCAGCAGGCCGGCCCGGTGATCGGTTTTGCGGTGGCCGACACCGCGCAGTACCTGGCCCTGGAACCCAAGCGCCTGATTGAAAGCGTGGCCCAGGACTACGCCGAACGCTTGATCGCCGACGGCCATCAGCGCTTCCAGTTGATCGGCTACTGCCTGGGCGGCCTGCTCGCCACCGAAGTCGCCCGGCGCCTGCTGGAACGTGGCATGGAGGTGGTAGACCTGAGCCTGATCGACAGTATCCCGATGTTTATCGACACCGACGAAGAGCTGGCCTACGAGGCTATCTTCGTGCCCAACCTCAACCTGGACCCGGTAAAGACCGTGTTCGGCGCGCATATCGAAGACTACGACGTGTACCGCGCCATCGACCTGCTGATGGCCCGCGACAACCGCCGCGTACCCGCCGGGGCCATGGCTGCCTTGGGCGGCGACCCGGGCCTGGACGCGCTGGCATTGGCGGTGCAGCAACAGTCGGCGCGCAGCCAGGAAGAACGCCTGGCCGAGTATGCACGCCTGGCGTCCGGCCAGGCCGGGGTGCCCATCGGCCCGGAGCTGGTGCCCACGCTGTTCCGCGTATGCCGCCACAGTATGCGGGCGGCACGGTTCGATCCGCCGCCGTTCCTCGGCAACATGACCTACCTGCGCTGTCTGGAGCAGCAATCGTTCGGGATCACCGGCGGCGTCGGCCACCTGGCGGCGCCGTTCTGGGAGGACGCGTGCCTGGGCCAATTCAACCTGATCGACGTGCCGGGCAACCACTTCAGCGTCATCGAGCCACCCCACGTGCACACCGTCACCGCGCACCTGCTTGAGGCCCTTCGGAAAAACTCATGAGCACCGCACTCGATACCCTCAAACGCCCGGTCAACCGCCTGATCCGCCTCGGTGTGGTATTCGCCGCCGTCGGCGCACTGGTCAACCTGGTGCCCTTTATCGGCCTGACCGAACTGGGCCGCTTGCTGCTGGCCGGCAATGCCCACAGCCACACGTTGTGGCTGTGGGCGGCGCTGGTAGTGGTCGCCCTGAGCCTTGGCTGGATGGCCAGCGGCGTCGCGCTGTGGCTGACCCACCTGGCCGACCACCGCCTGCAATCGAGCTTGCGCGAAGCCATGGTGCGCAAGCTGGGGCGCGTGCCGCTGGGCTGGTACACCGACACCACCTCCGGCGCGGTGCGCAAAGTGGTGCAGGACGACCTGGAAGACCTGCACCACCTGGTTGCCCATCACGCAGTGGAAGTGACGGCGGCGATAGTCACCCCGCTGGCAGGGCTGATCTGGTTGGTCACATTGAACTGGCGCCTGGCGCTGTTGGCGGTGCTGACCCTGCCGATCTACGCGGTGGCCTACAGCCTGATGATGCGCGGCTTCGGCGCCAAGATGCAGTTGCTCGACAAGAGCATGACCCGGGTCAGCGCGGCGATTGTCGAGTTTGTCCACGGCATTGCCGTGGTCAAGGCGTTCGGCCAGGTGGGCCAGGCCCATCGCAGCTATCAGCAGGCGGTCGACCAGTTCAGCACGCAATACGCTGGCTGGGTGCGGCCGCTGCTGCGCCTGGAAGCGTTTTCATCGATGGCCCTGAGCGTGCCGGTAATTCTGTTGGTGAGCCTGGGGGTGGGCAGCCTGTTGCTGGCCCAGGGCTGGATTACAGCGCTGGAGCTGTTCGCCGAAACCCTGGTAGCCGTGGTGATTCCGCAGTCGTTGCTGGTGATCAACCAGAGCCTCACCGCCCAGCGCACTGCCCTCGCGGCCGCCGACCGCATCGAGGCGCTGCTTGAGGTTGAGGAACTGCCTACGCCCAAGGTGTGCAGGATGCCCCAGGGCAGTGATATTCGTTTTGAACAGGTGCAGTTCGGCTATGACCCCGAGCACCTGATCCTCAATGGCGTCGACCTGCACTGCCCGGCAGGCAGCGTCACCGCGCTGGTGGGTGCCTCCGGCGCGGGCAAATCGACCCTGGCCAAATTGGTGCCGCGCTTTCACGACGTCTACGCCGGGCGGGTCTGCGTGGGTGGTGTGGATGTGCGCGAGATTGACCCGCGCCAGCTGTATCAACACGTGGGCTTTGTGTTGCAGGACGCGCAACTGGTGCACGGCACCGTTGCCGACAATCTGCGCCTGGGCCGCCCCGAGGCCAGCGATGCCGACGTCGAGGCAGCGGCACGCTCCGCGCAGATTCATCAACGCATCCGCGCCCTGCCCCGCGGCTATCAGTCGGTGATCGGCGAAGACGCGATTTTTTCCGGCGGTGAAGCCCAACGCTTGTCCATCGCTCGCACGCTACTGGCCGATACGCCGGTGCTGATCCTCGATGAAGCCACCTCCCACGCCGACCCCGAGTCCGAAGCGCTGATCCAGGATGCCCTCTCTGCACTGGCCCGCGGCCGCACGGTGCTGGTGATTGCTCACCGTCTGGCGAGTATCTGCGGCGTCGACCAGATCGTGGTGCTCGACCAGGGCCGCGTGCTGGAAAACGGTACTCACGAGCAATTGCTGGCGGCGAACGGCACCTATGCCCGCCTGTGGCTTGCCGGCACCGAAACCACCGCCCCCGACCTGGAGATGTCCTTGTGATCCGCAGCCTCGTGACTTTATTGGGCCCGGCCCACGCCGCACGCCTGTACCGCTACCTCGCCTGGCTGGTGACCAGTGCCGTGTTGCAAGGGCTGGCCGTGGCGTTGCTGGTGCCGATCCTGCACGCGCTGTTTGCCGGTGACCTGCACCGCGCGTCCCTCTGGCTGGCTGGCCTGGCGGCGATGGTGGTGCTGACCTGCATCGCCCATTACCAGCAGGCCATGAAGGGCTTTGCCCTGGCGCTGCTGGTGTTGACCACCTTGCATGACCGCCTTGGCCAGCACCTGGTCAGCCTGCCGCTGGGCTGGTTCAACTCCGAGAAGGTCGGGCGCCTGTCGCGCAGTGCCACCAGCGGCACGCTGATGGTCACCGGCTTGTTTGCCCATTACCTGGGGCCGGTGGTGTCCGGCGTGGTGGTGCCGGCTACCGTGGCGCTGACCCTGTTCGTGTTCGACTGGCGCTTGGGCCTGACCGCCGCATTGTGCGCGCCGCTGATCTACTTCACCCATCACTGGTCGGCCGCCGCCATCGGCAGCAATGATGCGCGCGTGGAAGCCGCCGCGACTCTGGCCGGTAACCGCGTGGTCGAGTTCGCCCGCTACCAGCCAGTACTGCGCGCCTTTGGTCGCACCCAGGACGGCTACGCGCCGTTGCAGGCCGCCAACCTGGCGCAGAAACACGCGGGCGGCTCGATGCTGTCGCAGACCTTTCCGAAGTTGCTGGCCGGTGGCCTGACCGTACAACTGGCGTTTGCGTTGCTGGTGGGCGTGGGCATCGCCCTGGCCGCCCATGGCGAAATCGACGCCATCCAGTTGGTCGCCTTGCTCGCGCTGGCGGCACGTTTTGTCGGGCCGCTGGCCGAAGCGGCGGCGCGCAGTGGTCTGTTACGCATGGCCGCGAACGACCTGGAGCAACTGGTGGGTATCCTGCGTGAGCCGCCGCTGCCGGAGCCCGCGGTGAGCCAACCGCTGACGGCACCCGGCACCCTGGCCTTCGACAAGGTCAGCTTCGGGTACCCCAGCGGGCCAAAGGTGCTGCATAACTTGACCTTCAGCGCACCGGCGCATTCGATGACCGCGATTGTCGGCGCCTCGGGCTCGGGCAAAACCACCGTCACCCGCTTGTTGATGCGCTTTTTCGATGCCAGCGAGGGCAGCGTCAGGGTTGGCGGCGTGGACGTACGCGAGCTGTCCAACGCAGCGCTGATGGCGCAGTTGTCCCTGGTGATGCAGGACGTCTACCTGTTCGACGACAGCCTGGAGGCCAACATCCGCGTCGGCAGCCCGGACGCCAGCGCCGAGCAAGTGGCCGAAGCGGCGCGATTGGCCGGTGTGGATGAAATCGTCGCGCGCCTGCCCCAGGGTTGGAACACCCCCGTAGGCGAAGGCGGCGCGGCGCTGTCCGGCGGCGAACGCCAACGGGTATCCCTGGCCCGGGCCCTGCTCAAGCGGGCGCCCATCGTACTGCTGGATGAAGCCACGGCGGCCCTCGACCCGCACAATGAAGCCTTCGTGCAGACGGCGATTCACGCCCTGATGCAAAACGCCACAGTACTGGTGATCGCCCACCGCCTGCCCACCATCATGGCCGCCGACCAGATACTGGTGCTGGATGAAGGCCGATTGGTGGAATCGGGGACGCACGCACAATTACTTGCTCAAAACGGTCGCTACGCCGGGTTCTGGCATGACCGCCAGCGCGCCGGCGGCTGGCGCTTGAAAGCCGAGGCGCAGCCATGCTGATCGGGGTGTTGGGCGCCAGTGGCGACGTGGGACTGGCCAGCGCCAAGGCGTTGTTGACGCTGGGAGTGAACAATCTGCGCCTGGGCGGGCGCGATGCCGCCAAGGGCGCGCACTGCGTGCAGGTTCTCCAGCAGCAATGGCCCCAAGCCCGTTTGCAATGGGCCGCAGTGGACTTCAACGATGCCCAGGCTTTGGCCACCTTCGCCCGTGGTTGCGCTGTGCTGCTCAACTGCGCGGGCCCCTCGTGGCGCATGCAGGACCGTGCCGCGCTGGCAGCGTTGCAGGCCGACGCCCATTACGTTGACGCCGCCGGTCATATGCACCTCGACCCAGCCCAATGGTGTGGCCGCTGCGCGATATTGGGCGCAGGCCTGCAACCGGGGCTCACCGGCCTGCTGCCGCGCTGGCTGGCCGAGCAGGAATTCACCCAGGTGCGCAGCCTGACCAGCTATTTCGGCTTGCGCGATCACTTTACCGCCGTGGCTGCCGACGACTTTTTGCACGGTGCGGTGGACGGCAGCAGCGAACCGCTGGCGGCCTGGCAACACGGGCGTCGCAGCCGCGCACTGCGGCGCCGGCGCGAGGTGTCGGTGCCGTGTTTTCCCGGCCCGGTCCACCTGCTGCCCTACCTGAACCTTGAGGGTGAACGCCTGGCCATGGACCTGAACCTGGACATCGGCCAGTGGTTCAACGTGATCACCGACGGCTACGTGCTCAAGGCGTTTGACCAGGCTCACGGTTTGCCAAGGGCAGAAGCGGTGCAGCGCTTGTGCGAAGCCAGCCGCCTGGACCTCAGCGGCCAGGCGCCCTTCGTCACCCTGCTGCTGCAACTGGAGGGCCTGCACGATAGCGAGGTCCGGACCCGCAGCCTGGTGCTCAGTGGCGCAGGCAATGCGGCGCTCACCGCAGCCATGGCCGCGATCACGGTGATCAGCGTGATGGAGGGTGAGATCAGCGCCGGCTGCCATGAAGCGGCCCAGGCCCTGCCGCCCGCCGCCAGCCTGGAGCGCCTGCTGTGCACCTCGGCGATTCGTAGCCTGAACCTGTTGCACGACCCGCTCGATCAACTGCACGTCGCCCAAGAAGGTTGCCTATGAACACCGCCCTGAACGAGCTGGAACACTTGAGCCTGGGCGTGATGGCCCAGGTGTTACTGCACAGCCATGCGTTGCCGTTGCAGGCGTGGCGCACTGCCGAGCACATCAACCAGGCCCTGGGCACGGCGGCCCGTCATGCCTGGGTGGTACGCCGCTGGCTGGCCGCGTTGACCCGTGCCGGCCTGCTGCACGAGGAAGGTAAACGCCTGGGTTGGCCAGTGCCCCCCGATGACCCGCAAGTGGGTGAACTGCCGCGCCTGTATGCCGCATTGGGCTTTCCAGCCAGCATGGCGCGCCTGCATACCCAAGTGATCGAATGCCTGCCCGACCTGCTGCGCGATCAATTCACCCTCACCCACTTGCTGATGCTTGGCGGGGACCCGGTGAAGGTGATGGGCGCCTACCAGCACAACCACTTCACTGCGGCGGTCAATCACGCTTTGGGCACCCGGGCGCGACAAGTCAACGCCGCTGCCGGGCCGCTGCAGGTGCTGGAGCTGGGCGGCGGCGCCGGTTGCACCACCGCTACGGTGCTGACGGCGCTGCAAGAACGCGAGAAGGATTATCGCTTTACCGACATCAGCTCGCTGTTCACCAGTGCGGCCCAGCGTCAGTTTCGTCTTGAGCCGGGGATGCAGTTCGGCCTGCTCGATCTCAATCGCCGCTTCAGCGACCAGGGCATAGCGCCCCGCAGCCAAGACCTGGTGATTGCCGGCAACGCGCTGCACAACGCCCGCGACCTGCCCGACTGCCTCGGCCAGATCCGCACCAGCCTGCGCGACGGCGGCGCCTTGCTGTTTAGTGAATCCATCGCCGACAACCCGGCGATGCTGACCTTCATGCACCTGTTGCTGTCGCCGCCGGCCGATGCGCCGCTGCGTGCTTGCGATGAAGCCTTCATGGCTGTCGACGCGTGGCGCCAGACCTTGCAGGTCGCAGGTTTTGAGTTGCTGGAGGTATGGCCTGACGCGGGCGAACCGCTCGCTGCTGCGGGGCAGCGCTTGTTCCAGGCCAGAGGAGTTTGAGCATGAATATCGACACCTTGCTGATCGAACTGCCCGCCGGCAAGCACCCCTGGCGCTTGCCGGTCTTTACCGACCTGGGCCTGCATCAACAGGCCCCGGCCCGTTTGCTGGCAGTGCTCGAACGCCAGCGTCCGGCGGTGGTAATGATGAGCGCCGAACAACTGGAGCGTCTGCTGGACTTTCCCGCCCTGGCCCTGAGTGATCTGAGCCATCTGCAACAGCTGTTATTCATCAGCCCCCGACCGGGCGACTGGCAGTTGGCGGAACGGGCAGCGGCGCAGCTCGATTGCCACGTAGAGGGTTTTACCGATGACGGGCGCGACTTGGTCAGCGTCAAGCGTGAGCACCAGCGCTGGTGCCGGCGGGCACTGGAACATCCCCAGGTGAATGCGGTGGCGCTGCACGGCACGACACTGTTCGCGGTGCCCCAGCCGTGCGAACCGGCGACAGTGGACGATCAGTTGGACGCGACCGCAGCCGCCGTCGATCAGCAGTTCAGCGTCACGCAGCTGACCGACGCCGTACAGTTGAACCAGCGCTTGAGCCACGCCGCCTTGCTGTCGATGCTCAATGGCCTGGAGCAGTGCGGCCTGCTGCCCGCACCACTCAACGATGTGGCGCAGAGCCTCGCCAATGCCGGCATAGCCCCCGGCCACCGCCCACTCATCGCACGCTGGCTCGACGTGCTCCAAGCCGAGGATTTGCTGCGCCGCCAAGGCGACCGCCTGCATCCCAACCTCGACGCCTGCGCCTGGAGCGACGCCAGCCTGGAGGGCATCTGGGCACAGTTGAGCCTGGACTGGGCGCGCAACACCGGCGGCAGCGCCACCCTCGATTACGCGCGAGACAACGCTCGCCAGTTGCCGGCGTTGATGCGCGGTGAGTGCGCAGCGGTGCACCTGCTGTTTCCCGAAGGCCGCACCGAACGTGCGGCGGCGTTGTACCGCGAAAGCCTGGCGGCGCAGTACCAGCATCGCGCCGTGGCTCACTGGATTGGCGCCTGGGCTGCGCGCCAGAGCGGCACCGAGACCTTGCGGGTGCTGGAAGTCGGTGCCGGCACCGGTTCCACCACCCAGGCCGTGGTGCCGGCCCTGGCCAAGGTCACGGTGGACTATCTGTGCACCGACGTGTCGCGCTACTTCAGCGAGCAGGCCGCCGAGCGTCTGCACGCCTGGCCGTGGGTGCGCCACGGGGTGTTTGATATCGACCGCCCCGCCCCTGCCCAAGGCTATCGCACCCAGAGTTGGGACCTGATCGTCGCCGGGGGCGTGCTGAATGCCGCCCGCGACACCGAGCGCTCCCTGGCCACCCTGCTCGCCTTGCTCAAACCCGGCGGCTGGCTGGTGTTCAGCGAGCCGACCCAGGAGGAGTTCTGGGTGATGGCCTCCCAGGCTTTCATGCTCAACCAGGCCAGCGATGAGCGCGCGCTGAGCAGCAGTACCTTCCTCGATCTCAACCAATGGCAAACCGCCCTGGCCCGCGCCGGGTTCCAGGGCAATCGCAGCCTGCCCGCCGCCGACCACCCGCTGGCGCCGCTCGGCCATCGTGTGTTCGTCGCCCAAGTGCCCTGCCAACGCTTGAGCCGCGCCGCGCTGGCCGCGCACCTGGAACACCCAGACCTGCACCTGGAACTGCTCGACCGTTTGCCCGACCTGCCTACCGCCAAGGACTTGCCATGACCCCGCTGGCCTACCCTTTCAATGCCTTCACCGACCTGGAGCTCGCCGAGCCTTACCGCCATGCCCAGCAAGCGCCGGGCCTGCTGCGTATCCAGATGCCCATCGGCGCGCCAGCCTGGCTCGCCACCCGCTATGACGATGTGCGCCTGGTGCTGGGCGACCGGCGTTTCAGCCGCAGCGAAGCCTTTCGCCGCGACGATGCCCCGCGAGCATTCCCGCGAATTGCCGGCGGCATCGTGATGATGGACCCGCCGCAACTCACGCGGATCCGCTCCCGCGCCGCCCAGGCGTTTACCCGGCGGCGCGTCGAAGCACTGCGCCCCCATGCTCGGGCCTACGCCCATGAGTTGATCGACCGTATGCTCGCCGCCGGCCCGCCCGCCGACTTGGTGAGCGACTATGCCTTACCGTTGCCCCTGGCGTTGATTTGCGAGCTGCTGGGCGTACCGCTGCAAGACCGTGACCGCTTTAAGGTATGGAACGACTCATTGCTGTCGACCCGCGCCGAAGACGCCGCGTTGACCCAACAGCACTTGGGCGAACTGGCCGAATACATCAAGGGCCTGGTCGCCGAGCGGCGCCGTCAGCCCCAGGACGATTTCATGACCGCCCTGGCCCAGGCCGATGACCAAGGCGAGCGCCTGAGCGAAGACCAACTGCTGCTGTTGTGCATCGCCATTCTCGTCGCCGGCTACGAAGGCAGTGCTTCGCAGATCCCCAATTTCATTCTGGTGTTGCTGGACAATCCCGCACAGTGGCAACAACTCAAGGCCCATCCCGAGCAGATTCCCCAGGCGGTGGAAGAGCTGCTGCGCTATATCCCGCTGGCGTCGGCGGCGATGTTTGTGCATTACGCCCTCGAAGATATCCAGGTGGGTGAAACCCTGGTTCGCCGGGGCGAAGCCGTTTTCGCATCCATCGGTGCGGCCAACCATGACCCGGCGCGCTTTGCCGACCCGCAAACCCTCAACCTGCAACGCGATGCCGGCGGCCATTTCGGCTTCGGCCACGGCCTGCATCACTGCATCGGCTCGGCGCTGGCGCGGGTGGAGTTGCAAGAGGCGTTGCAAGCCTTGGTAGAACGCCTGCCCAACCTGCAACGCTGCGGGCAGGTGCAGTGGAAAACGGCGACGTTCTTTCGCGGTGCCCACTGCCTGCCGGTGACCTGGTCATGAGCCGCGCTCGTCCACGCGTGATCGTCGCCGGCACCGCGTTCGGCCGCATCTACCTGCAAGCCTTGGCTCGAGCCCATGAGCGCTATGAATTGGTCGGTATCCTGTCGCGTGGCAATGCCTATTCGAAGGCCTGCGCCGATCACTACGGGGTGGCGCTGTACGAGGCCGTCGAGCAGGTGCCCGATAGCGTCGACATTGCCTGCGTGGTGGTGCGTTCCGGCGCCACCGGTGGCGTGGGCAGCGAACTGGCCCAGCAGTTCTTGCGCCGTGGCATTCACGTATTGCAGGAACACCCGGTGCATCACCGCGAAATCGCCGCGTGCATGCAGGCCGCGCGTCAGGGCCAGGCGGCCTATGCGGTCAATACGCTGTACCCGAATATCCTTGCGATCCGGCGTTTTCTGGCGGTAGCCGCGTACCTGCGTGAGCAACAAGGGCTGGCCTATATCGACGCGGCCTGTAACAGCCAGGTGGCCTACCCGTTGCTGGATATTCTCGGGCGCCTGGCCGGTGGTTTGCGGCCCTGGGTATTTGCGGCGCCGGCCGCCAGTGTCGGTGCGCAGCCCTTCACCCGGTTGAACGCCAGCTTCAATGGCGTGCCGATCAGCCTGCGCGTGCAAAACCAGGTACATCCCCAGGACCCGGACAACCACTCGTTCCTGCTGCATCGCCTTGAAGTCGGCTGTGAAGGCGGCGTGCTGAGCCTGTGCGACACCCACGGCCCGGTGCTGTGGAACCCACGCCTGCACGCACCACGGGACGACACCGACCGCCTGATCATGGCAGGCAAAGGCAGTGAACGATTGGCCGGGCCGAGCATGGTGGTGCTCGACCCGCACATACCCGCCAGCTATCACCAGGTGTTCAACCAGCTCTGGCCCGATGCGGTCAGCCTCGCCCTGGATGCGCTATGCGCCGACATCGCCGAACCGGCGCAGCGCCTGCGCAGCGGCATATGGGCCACCGAGGTGTCGATGGCCTGGCGTGAAATGAACAGCCTGATCGGCATGCCGGAACTGATTGAACCGCCGATTCCCCGCACGCTGCCGATGACCGAACTGCATCGCTGCGCCGACGCCGTACAGCCGCCAGGCGCTGACCCCAGCGCGCAACTCGTGGGAGCCCTGCCCCTTTGAACACTGCCCAATCCCGTTCGTCCTGCAGCCATGTGCTGCTGTGGGTTCGCGACCTGCACCAGGCGGTGGCGAACTTTCGCGCCGCCGGTTTCGAGGTTATCTACGCCACCGCCGAGGCCCGCGCGCAACACGCGCATATCTGGTTCAGCCACGGGCCGATCATCGAGCTGCTCACCACCCCGCGTCATGCCTGGCTGTTCAAGTGGCCCATCGACTGCCTGGCCGGGCGTGGCGCCGGGCGGCGCATGTTGCGCTGGGCTGCCCAGGGTGAAGGTTTTTGCGACCTCGCGCTGCTCTGCGATGACCTGGCCCTGGCACCCCGTCTGACAAACCTGGCGGCCGGCGGCGTGGCCATGGGCCGGGTGGTGAAGTGGCAACGCACCTGTGCGGACGGCAGCCAGACGCGCTTTCGGTTTGTTTACCCGCGGCATGAGCGTCTGCCGTTTCTGGTCACGCCCTATTCGCCCTCCCAGCACCCGCAGCGACTGATCCATCCCAACGGCGCCACGGGGCTGGCGGCCATTCACCTGGGGGTAAGCCCCGCCGATCACAGCGCCCTCAATTTGCTCGCGGGCGATGACCCGATGTTGCACCTGCAACCCGCCGAATTTACCGGCGTACAGGCGGTGCAAGTCGCCGGCCTGGCGCAACCATTGACGTTACACGGTGCGCAATTGCTGAGCTGCCCGACTGCACATGGAGATAGCCATGCTTGATGGATTCACAGACTGGCCCGAAGATTTTATCCGCCGCTACCGCGAGCAAGGCTACTGGCAAGGCGTGCCACTGGGCCAACTGCTGCATGAGCAAGCCCAGCGTACGCCGCAGCAAGAGGCGCTGGTGGACGGCAACCGACGCTGGAGCTACGCCGAGCTGGACCAACACGCCGACCGCCTGGCCGCCGGCCTCGCCGCGCGCGGGCTGGTCGCCGGCCAGCGCGTGCTGGTGCAACTGCCCAATATCGCCGAGTTTTTCAGCCTGACCTTCGCTCTGTTGCGCCTGGGCGCGATCCCGGTGTTTGCGCTGCCGGCCCACCGCGAACATGAATTGGCCCACTTGGCGCACCTTAGCCAAGCGGTGGCCTATGTGATTATCGACCGGCACCTGGGCTTCGATTATCGGCCCCTGGCGCGCACGTTGCGTAGCCAGGTGTCGAGCCTGCAACAGGTGTGGGTGGTAGGCGTGGCCGAGGAGTTCGTGGCCCTGGCCGACTGCGTCGCCACGCCTCGCCCGTTCCCGGCGCCGGACGCTCGCGATGTGGCGGTGCTATTGCTGTCCGGCGGCACCACTGGCCTGCCCAAGCTGATCCCGCGCACCCATGACGACTATGCGTGCAATGCCCGGCTGGCGGCGCAAGCCTGCGGTTTCGACCGCCACACCCGTTACCTGGCGGCGCTGCCGGTGGCGCATAACTTCCCGCTGGCCTCGCCGGGGGCACTCGGAGTGTTCAGCGTCGGCGCCACCCTGGTACTGGCGCCGGAGCCAAGCCCCGACACCGCCTTCGAACTGATCGAGCGCGAACGCATCACCCACACGGCCTTGATCCCGCCACTGGTGTTGCTGTGGCTGGAAGTGGCGCAATGGTCCGACAACGACCTCAGCAGCCTGCAATGGCTGCAAGTCGGTGGCGCACGCCTCAAGGCCGAGATCGCCACACGCATCCGCCCCACCCTGGGCTGTGGCCTGCAACAGGTGTACGGCATGGCCGAAGGCTTGCTGTGTTTTACCAGGCTGGATGACCCGCAGGCGCTGGTCTTCGACACCCAGGGCCTGCCGCTGACCGCTGCGGATGAGATCCGTATCGTCGATGCCGACGATGTGCCGGTGGCCCCCGGCGACGTCGGTGAATTGCTGGTGCGCGGGCCCTACACCATTCGCGGTTACTACAACGCTCGCGAGCACAACCAGCGCGCCTTTACCGCCGATGGCTTTTATCGCAGCGGCGACCTGGTACGGCGCCTGCCCGAAGGGCATTTGATCGTCGAGGGCCGCAGCAAGGATGTAATCAACCGGGGCGGCGAAAAGATTCCGGTGGAAGAGATCGAGAACCTGCTGCTCGGCCATCCGCTGATCCGCGATGTGGCGCTGGTGGCGCTGGCCGACGAGTTGCTGGGTGAGCGCAGTTGCGCCTGCATACTGGCCCACGGCGCGTCATTGGACCTGGCGTCGATCAACGCCTGGCTGCGCGAACGTGGGCTGGCGGCCTACAAGTTGCCAGACCGCTTGCAGGTGCTGCGCGAGTTTCCGCTGACGCGCCTGGGCAAGGTCAACCGCAAGGCCCTGGCGGAACAGGTACTGGCCTTATGAGCCCGTGGCTGCGTGTATTGCGTGAGGGTCAACAGCCCCGCGCACGCCTGGTGTGCCTGCCCCACGCCGGTGGCAGCGCGAGCTTTTTTCGGCCGTGGCTGGCGCATTTGCCGGGTGACATTGACCTGTTGGCAGTGCAGTACCCCGGGCGTGAAGAGCGCTTCAACGAGGCGCATATCCCGTGCCTGGCGACCCTCGCCGAGCACATCAGCCAGGCGTTGCTGGCCTTGCCTGCGCGGCCCCTGTGGCTGTTCGGCCACAGCATGGGCGCGGCGCTTGCCTATGCCGTGGGCGCACTGCTGGAGGCCGACGGTGTCGGCCCTGACCACGTGTTTGTTTCGGCCCACGCACCGCCGCACCGGCAGCCGTCCAGCGACCTGCATCGCCAGGACGACAGCGCGTTGATTGCCGACATCCTGCGCCAGGACGCCCAGGCCGCCGACCTGTGGGCCAACCCGCAGTTACGCGCGCTGTTTCTGCCGGCGTTGCGCAGCGACTACCAGGCCATCGAAACCTGGCGCCCCGCGAACCTGCAGCCG
Source organism: Pseudomonas synxantha BG33R (assembly GCF_000263715.2). Classification (NCBI taxonomy): domain Bacteria; kingdom Pseudomonadati; phylum Pseudomonadota; class Gammaproteobacteria; order Pseudomonadales; family Pseudomonadaceae; genus Pseudomonas; species Pseudomonas synxantha. The sequence continues at coordinate 2,547,263 of NZ_CM001514.1, read as the reverse complement.
TTAACGGCACCGCTGGACGTGCTGCTGGCCCGCGATGACGCCGAAGTCAGCCTGGAGCAGGCTAGCGCCTGGGCCGACCTGAGCCGCCATACCCCGGATATCCGCCTGTTCGACGGCGACCACTTTTACCTCAAACATCAGCCGCGACCGGTGATCGACCACCTGTTGCAGCGCACCACCGACCTTCAGGGAGACGCACGATGAAAACCCCGGAACACTGCACTGGCCTTCACGACATTCGCCATGCCATCGACAGCCTCGACAAGCAGATCATCGACGCCCTCGGCCTGCGCATGCAATACGTCAAGGCCGCCTCCGCGTTCAAACCCGACCAGGCCAGCATCGCCGCACCCGATCGCGTTGCGGCGATGTTGCCCCAGCGCCGGCAGTGGGCGCAGGAGGTCGGGCTGGATGGCGAGTTTGTCGAGGGCCTGTTCAACCAGATCATCCACTGGTACATCGCCGAGCAGACGGCCTTCTGGCTACAGAAAAAGAGCCAGTGCGTATGAACGCGGCCGATTTGCTCAAGACCTTCCAGGCCGCGCATCAACGGGCGGTGGCGTACCAGCGCCCCGTTATTGCCGTCAGCGCCTACCCCGCGCCGACGCTCGCGCCCCTGGCACTGTACGAGGCCCATCGCCAGGGTTTCTTCTGGTGCGCGCACTCGCCGGACTTAAGTTTGTTCGGCCTCGGCTGCGCCTGGCAGATCGAAGCCTCGGGGCCCCAGCGCATGGCCGAAGTGGATCGCCAATGGTTCGCACTGTGCGCCGATGCGCTGGTGGACGGCCCGCATCCGCCCTTGCTGCTGGGCGGTATGCGCTTTGATGAGCAGCAGCCCTGCGCATCCCATTGGGCGCCGTTTGCCGATGCCAGTTTCCACCTTGCCCACTGGTTGCTCAGCGAGGACAGCCACGGGCGCTGGCTGCGCTGCCAGCGCGTGGTCGAGCCCGGCAGCGATCCTGCGGCCTTGGCGCAAGCAAGCCTGGCCGCCCATGAAAAACTGCTCAACCCAGCCACCCACGTTGCCCCCGCCCCCCATGTGGTGGAACGCGTCGCACTGCCGCGGGATCAATGGCAGGCCAAGGTCGACACCGCCTTGCACGTCATCGCCCGGGGTGACTTGAGCAAGGTGGTGCTGGCGCGGCATATCGACCACCACCTGGACGCCGCGCTCGACACTGGCGCGGTGATGGGCCGCCTGCACGCTCGGCGCAACGCCTCGCACTTGTTCGCGATTCACCGGGGCGAACACTGCTTCATGGGCGCCACACCCGAGCGGTTGCTCAGTTGCGAGGCGGGCCGTCTCACCACCCACGCCCTGGCAGGCAGCACCCGTCGTGGGTGCAAGCCCAATGAAGATCAGGCGCTGGGGAAACGTTTATTGGCCGACCCGAAAGAGCAGCACGAGCATCGACTGGTGGTGCAGACCATTACCCAAGCCTTGGGTGACAAGGTCAGTGACCTGCACGCCGCGCCGCACCCCAACTTGCTGAAACTTGCCACCGTGCAGCATTTGAGCACGCCCATCACCGCAAGGCTCAACGCCGGCAAGCGCCTGCTGGACGGTATCCAGGCCTTGCACCCTACCCCCGCAGTCGGCGGTCTACCGCGCGCGCCTGCGCTGGATTTTATCCGTGAACACGAAGGCTTTGATCGGGGCTGGTATGCCGCGCCAGTGGGCTGGCTGGACGCCGAGGGCAATGGCGATTTTCTCGTGGCCCTGCGCTCGGCGCTGATCACCCCCAGGCACTGCCACGCGTTTGCTGGCTGCGGGATTGTCGAGGGCTCGCTGCCGGCCAATGAGTACGAAGAAACCCAGATCAAGCTGGCAAACATGCAACAGGCGCTGCAACTGGCCTGCCCTGCTGATACTGACGTGGCGTACAGCCAAACTCGCGGCGAAACACCGTATGCAAGTACTGCGCAGAGGTGAAGCCGCAGCGGGCGGCGATGTCGGCGATGGCCAGGTCCTGGTTCTCCAGGCCCTTGGCGGCGGCCGCGAGTTTGAAGCGCAGGATTTCGTCATGCACGCTGCACCCACGCACTTTGCGAAAGTGCGCTTCCAATGACGAGCGTGAGACCCCGACATAGGCGGCGACCTGGTCGGTCTTGATCCCCTGGCACGCGTACTGACGGATAAACAGCAATGCCTGCATCACATAAGGGTTGCCCAAGGGCTGATGCAGGCTGGAGGCCTGCACGTTGATCGCGTCCGGCGGCACCAGCACCTGCGTGCCGGTGCAGGGCTTGCCGTGCAGCATCTGATGCAACAAGGCCGCGGCAGTACGGCCCATGGTCTCGGTGCCCTGGATCACCGAACTCAGCGGCACCCGCGTCAGGGTGCGGGTCAGCGGGTCGTTGTCGATCCCGATCAGCGCCACCTCCTCCGGCACCGCAATGCCCGCCGTCAGGCAAGCTTGCAACAACTGCCGGGCGCGGGCATCGGTGACCGCGATAATACCGATGGGCTTGGGCAGGCTGTGCAGCCAGGCAATCTGCTGCTCCACCGCGCTGTCCCACAACGGCGCACTGGTGCCCAGGCCACGATAGATCTCCACCGGCAAACCATCGCGTTGCACCAGGCCGCGAAAGGCTTTCTCACGCTCCTGCGCCCAGCGATTGGCCTGGGCTTCGGGCAGGCTGAAACAGGCAAAGCGCGTCAGCCCGGCCTCGATCAAATGCTCGTAGGCCAGCTTCATCAAGGCGTAGTTATCGGTGGCGACATAGGGAATGCCCTTGGGGTACGCGCTGACGTCCTCGTAAGATCCCCCCACCGCCACCACCGGTATCCGACTCCCGGCCAGCGCCTCGCCAATCAGCGGGTCATCGAAGTCGGCAATGATGCCGTCTCCCTGCCAACGCTCGATACCGCGCAGACGGCAGAGAAAATCCTCTTCCAGGAACAGGTCCCAGGAAGCGCGGGTGCTGCTCAGGTAATTGCCGATACCGGTGATGATGCCGCGGTCGTAGATTTTGCTGCCGTTGAAGAGCAAGGCGATGCGGTGCACGGGCGGTAGGGTTTTCATTGTTTTTGTCCTGGGGCCGGTGGGTGCAGATTAGACCTCGCTGTGCAAAATCGCACTACACCTTGGTGATTTTCATAATCAGCACCCCAGGTGCCGTTGCTAGTATCCAGACACCGCCCAGAACAATAAGGAAACCGCCATGCCGTACTTCCCCGGTGTCGACAAGGTTCGCTTCGAAGGCCCTGCCAGCGAATCCCCCCTCGCCTTTCGCCATTACGACGCCAACAAGCTGATCCTAGGCAAACCCATGCGCGAACACCTGCGCATGGCCGCCTGTTATTGGCACACCTTTGTGTGGCCGGGGGCGGATATGTTTGGCATGGGTACGTTCAAACGCCCATGGCAGCGCAGTGGCGATCCGATGGAGCTGGCGATCGGCAAGGCGGAGGCGGCCTTTGAGTTTTTTTCCAAGCTGGGTATCGACTACTACAGTTTCCACGACACCGACGTAGCGCCAGAAGGCAGCTCGCTCAAGGAGTACCGCAACCATTTCGCACAGATGGTCGATCACCTGGAGCGCCATCAGGAACAGACCGGCATCAAGCTGCTGTGGGGCACCGCCAATTGCTTCAGCAACCCGCGCTTTGCCGCCGGGGCCGCGAGTAATCCGGACCCGGAAGTGTTCGCCTTCGCTGCCGCCCAGGTGTTCAGTGCGATGAACGCCACGCTGCGGCTCAAGGGTGCCAACTATGTGCTGTGGGGTGGCCGTGAAGGGTACGAAACCCTGCTCAACACCGACCTCAAGCGCGAGCGTGAACAGCTCGGGCGTTTTATGCGCATGGTGGTGGAGCACAAGCACAAGATCGGCTTTACCGGTGACCTGTTGATCGAGCCAAAACCTCAGGAGCCGACCAAGCACCAGTACGATTACGACAGTGCCACGGTGTTCGGCTTCCTGCATGAATACGGCCTGGAGAACGAAATCAAGGTGAACATCGAGGCCAACCACGCGACGTTGGCCGGGCACAGTTTTCATCATGAAATTGCCACGGCCGTGTCCCTGGGGATCTTCGGCAGCATCGACGCCAACCGCGGCGACCCGCAGAACGGCTGGGACACCGACCAGTTCCCCAACAGCGTCGAAGAAATGACCCTGGCCACCTATGAAATCCTCAAGGCCGGAGGTTTCAAGAACGGTGGCTACAATTTCGATTCCAAGGTGCGCCGCCAGAGCCTGGACGAGGTGGACCTGTTCCACGGGCATGTGGCAGCCATGGATGTGCTGGCGCTGGCCTTGGAACGTGCGGCGGCGATGGTGCAGAACGACACGTTGCAGCAATTCAAGGACCAGCGTTACGCCGGGTGGCAGCAGCCATTGGGCCAGGCGGTGCTGGCGGGTGAGTTCAGCCTGGAATCATTGGCTGAACATGCGTTTGCCCACGAACTGAATCCGCAGGCCGTGAGTGGTCGACAGGAGATGCTTGAGGGGGTTGTGAATCGGTTTATCTACACCTGAGTGTCCTGTGGCTAGGGAGCAAGCTCTCTCGCCACAATGAGAGTCTTCACCTAGTGTCTTTCCAACAACAATAAAAGGACGCACCACCATGAAGTCATTCAAACGCACCCTGCTCGCCACTGCCCTGGCCCTGCTCGCCTTGCCGGTGATGGCCGATCCGGCCCATCCGAAAATCGGTTTTTCCATCGATGACTTGCGCCTGGAGCGCTGGTCCCGCGACCGCGATTACTTCGTCGCCGCCGCAGAAAAACTTGATGCCAAGGTCTTCGTGCAGTCCGCTGATGCCAACGAGCAAAAGCAAATCTCGCAAATCGAAAACCTGATCTCCCGTGGCGTCGATGTGATCGTGATCGTGCCGTTCAACGCCACGGTGCTGACCAACGCCGTAGCCGAAGCCAAGAAGGCCGGGATCAAAGTGGTGTCTTATGACCGCCTGATCCTCAACGCAGACATCGACGCGTACATCTCGTTTGATAACGAAAAAGTCGGTGAGATGCAGGCCAACGGCGTGCTGCAAGCGGCGCCCACGGGCAATTACTTCCTGCTCGGCGGCGCACCGACGGACAACAACGCCAAGGTGCTGCGCGAAGGCCAGATGAAGGTGCTGCAACCAGCTATCGACAAGGGCGACATCAAGATTGTCGGCCAGCAGTGGGTCAAGGAGTGGAACCCTACCGAAGCCTTGAGCATTGTCGAAAACGCCCTGACCCGTAATGACAACAAGATCGATGCCATCGTTGCCTCCAACGACGCCACCGCCGGCGGCGCGATCCAGGCCCTGGCCGCACAGAAGCTGGCGGGCAAGGTGCCGATCTCCGGCCAGGACGCTGACCTTGCGGCAATCAAGCGCGTGATCGACGGCACCCAGACCATGACCGTCTACAAGCCGCTCAAGCTGATCGCCACCGAAGCCGCCAAGCTCTCGGTGCAACTGGCGCGCAGCGAAAAGCCGACCTACAGCTCGCAGTACGACAACGGCAGCAAGAAAGTCGACACCATCCTGCTCACCCCAACGCCGTTGACCAAAGCCAATATCGACGTGCTGGAGAAGGATGGGTTCTACACCAAAGAGCAGATCGGCGGGCAATGACCGCCATGGCCGCCGACTACCTGCTGCAAATGAACGGCATCGTCAAAAGCTTTGGCGGTGTCAACGCCCTCAATGGCATCGATATCAAGGTACGCCCGGGAGAGTGCGTCGGGCTGTGCGGTGAGAACGGTGCCGGTAAATCCACCTTGATGAAGGTGCTGTCGGCGGTCTACCCCTACGGCACCTGGGAGGGCGAAATCCTCTGGGACGGGCAGCCGCTCAAGGCCCAGTCCATTCGCGAAACCGAGGCCGCCGGCATCGTCATCATTCACCAGGAACTGACCCTGGTGCCCGACCTGTCGGTGGCCGAAAACATCTTCATGGGCCACGAACTGACCCTGCCCGGCGGGCGCATGAACTACCCGGCGATGCTGCAACGGGCCGAAGTCTTGATGCGCGAACTCAAGGTGCCGGACATGAACGTGGCGCTGCCAGTGTCGCAGTACGGCGGCGGCTACCAGCAACTGGTGGAAATCGCCAAGGCTCTCAACAAGCAAGCGCGCCTGTTGATCCTTGACGAGCCGTCCTCAGCCCTGACCCGCTCGGAAATCGAAGTGCTGCTGGACATCATCCAGGGCCTCAAGGCCAAGGGCGTGGCCTGCGTGTATATCTCGCACAAGCTCGATGAAGTGGCTGCGGTGTGCGACACCATCGCAGTGATCCGCGACGGCAAGCACATCGCGACCACCGCCATGGCGGACATGGACATCGCACAGATCATCACCCAAATGGTCGGCCGCGAGATGAGCAACCTCTACCCCTCCGAGCCCCATGCAGTGGGCGAGGTGATTTTTGAAGCGCGCAACGTCACCTGCTACGACGTCGACAACCCCAAGCGCAAGCGCGTCGACGATATTTCGTTTGTGCTCAAGCGCGGCGAAATCCTCGGCATTGCAGGGCTTGTGGGCGCCGGGCGCACCGAACTGGTGTCGGCACTGTTCGGCGCCTACCCCGGCCGCTACAGCGCGCAGGTGTGGCTGGACGGCCAAATCGTCGATACGCGCACGCCGCTCAAATCGATCCGCGCCGGGTTGTGCATGGTGCCCGAAGACCGCAAGCGCCAAGGCATCATTCCCGACCTGGGCGTCGGCCATAACATCACCCTGGCTGTGCTCGACACCTATGCGCACCTGAGCCGCATCGACGCTGAGGCCGAACTGGGCAGCATCGACCAGCAAATCGCACGTATGCACCTCAAGACCGCCAGCCCGTTGCTGCCGATCACCAGCCTGTCCGGCGGCAATCAGCAAAAGGCCGTGCTCGCGAAAATGCTGATGGCCAAGCCCAAGGTGCTGATCCTCGACGAACCCACACGCGGGGTAGATGTGGGCGCCAAGTATGAGATCTACAAACTGATGGGCGCGCTGGCGGCCGAAGGTGTGTCGATCATCATGGTTTCCTCGGAGCTGGCCGAAGTGCTCGGCGTGTCCAACCGCGTGCTGGTAATCGGCGACGGCCAACTGCGCGGTGACTTCATCAACGAGGGGCTTACCCAGGAACAGGTGCTCGCCGCTGCGCTCAGCCAACACCCTAATAATCGGAAGACCGCGTAGATGAATCAGGTCAAACAGCTTTTCACCCGCTACAAAATGCTCGCCCTGGTGATCGCCGTGGCGTTCATCTGGCTGTTTTTCAGTTGGCAGACCGAGGGCGGCTTTGTCACGCCGCGTAACTTGTCCAACCTGCTGCGGCAGATGTCGATCACCGGCATATTGGCGTGCGGTATGGTGCTGGTGATTATCAGCGGCGAGATCGATTTGTCGGTGGGTTCGTTGCTCGGACTGTTGGGCGGGCTGGCGGCGATTCTGGACGTGGTCTATCACGTACCGCTGCTGGCCAACCTCAGCCTGGTGGCGCTGTGCGGGTTGATAATCGGCCTGGCCAACGGTTACATGACCGCCTATCTGCGCATCCCCTCGTTTATCGTCGGCCTGGGTGGGATGCTGGCGTTTCGCGGGATTTTGCTGGGGATTACCGGCGGCACCACCATTGCACCGGTGTCGCCGTCGCTGGTGTATGTGGGCCAGGGGTATTTGCCCCACACCGCCGGTATCGGGCTCGGGGTGTTGCTGTTTGCCTTGACGGTGTTCCTCACCTGGAAACAACGGCGCAACCGCGCACTGCATGGCTTGGCCGCGCACTCACTGATGCGTGACGGGTTGCGCGTGGTGCTGATCGGGGCGGTGCTGGCCGGGTTCGTCACCACGCTCAACCGCTACGACGGCATTCCGGTACCGGTGCTGTTGTTACTGGTGCTGCTCGGCGTGTTCAGCTACGTCACTCGCCAGACCGTGTTCGGCCGCCGCGTCTATGCGGTGGGTAGCAATATGGAAGCCACGCGCCTGTCGGGCATCAATGTGCAAGCGGTGAAACTGTGGATCTTCGGCATCATGGGCGTGATGTGCGCCCTCGCCGGCCTGGTCAACACCGCCCGCCTCGCCGCCGGCTCCCCGTCGGCGGGCAATATGGGGGAACTCGACGCCATCGCCGCGTGTTTTATTGGCGGCACCTCGATGCGCGGTGGCTCGGGCACGGTGTATGGGGCATTGCTTGGAGCCTTGGTGATTACCAGCCTGGATAACGGCATGTCGATGCTCGACGTGGACAGTTACTGGCAGATGATCGTCAAGGGCAGCATTCTGGTGCTCGCGGTGTGGGTGGATGTGAGTACGCGGGCAGGACGGCGCTGATTCGCCAGTCCCTCAGTACCATGGCAAACCGGTGGCGTGGCGCACATAGTCATGCCGCCATCCAGCCGACTGAGGGGCTCAGGCAATCAGTAAATGATCTTCCCATCAAATAGATTGTAAACATGCTCCGGCATTTTGGACGGCGAAGCGAGGTACACAAACAACTTCTGGCCCTGCTCTTTGAAAGCCAGCACCTGCAAAAATTCTCCAGCACCTATGGCAACATGGTCCTTCAAAAAGTCTGTCGACATATTCATTTTCGGCACAGACTCATCAAAAACATACACCACCTGCTGAGTGGCACGGGTTCGCTGCTTTGCCGCGCCTTTGGCCCACCCCTCCCATTCGGCAGAATTACGCACCGTTGCCGAAGCAGATTGGACCCCTGGGTCCTGGAACACTTTCCCAACACCATCTTTAAGCCTTTTCGCGCCTTCATCCGTAACAAAAGCTGAGCGATAAGCTTTGCCTTCATAAGGGTTCAATTGATTGAACTCGCCGAGAAACGCTTCAAGCTCAGGCGTGGTCTTACCCGCTCTCAGTGGTCCGTTGACAAAGTCGGAATCCGCGTGAGTGTAGGTTTCAATCCATTCGAACTCACCTGCATTACTCTCGCCCATGAGTGTCACCAGCGTCTTTGTAAACTGCTCGACCTCGTGTTCCTTGACGGGGAGTGCCATGTCGGCATGTTGTTGAGCAACGGCGCCCAACGTTTCCCGTGCCTGTCTGTATTTACGGGAAAAATATTCTTTCAGCCCGCCACCCGGGACGCCCATTTTTGCCCACACTCCCGCCTCATCCGGCTTGGCGGCAATACCGCTATATGCCAATTTCGAGGGGTCTTGCGGGTCGGGTACTTGCAGCTTGTAATGTTCACCATCTGCCACATCGGGTTTGTCAGCAACAAAATACTTCTTGCCCCTGAACTCCACCTCGCGCATTCCCGCAAAGGTTGGCGCTGGTGTGGACGGCGTAGTGGCCGGCGCATTGGATATTCGCGCCAGTTCAACTTCGTCGGGCTGCGCTGTAGGGTGCCATTGGTAACGATCATTGGCGCTGGCGTTAAACGGTATGAGCGGCGGCTCCTGCGCCTCTGCCCCGGCTGGCACCAGATCGTGCGCCAGCTGCAAAGCTGAAATGGCCGCTGCGGCATTGCCGCCCACGCGATCGTTAGCCGTCATGCCATAAATGGAGTCGTGCGCCCCGAAAACGATCTGGCCCAGATTGCCAACGACGGGTGCATAACCAAAGGTACTGCTCCACGCTTCTTTTACTGCCTTCCATCGTTGCTGCGAGGCGCCAAATACCTGTGTCTGGTCCTTCCACACCGCATTATTGGCATTTAACCCTTGGTACGTTGAGGCAATACCGGAACGGAGGCTGCCGTACTTCAAAAAATAATCACTGCCTCGCGACTTCGTATAATTAAATGTTTCCCACACCGGCACAGCCATGTCTTTGACTATATTTTGACGCCCCGGATAGGTAGCAAGATTGCCCGCAATGTAATAATCAAGCACCTCTCCAGCTTTGGGCCAATGCGCGTCTATACCGCCTTGCCTGTCGCTGGCGTTGAATCGACTAACGATGTCATCGCGATTTTCTTTGGCCCACTCGGAAAAGCCTCTATCGCCCGATATTTCACTGGCCTTGCCGCTCTTCAAATCAATCATCAACCCCTTATTGGGTCGATGCTCGACATTCCCATCAAAGGGCAAGTCAGGAATAAAGGCATAGCCTGCCAATGGGTAACCATAGAGATTGGGAATAATGACTTGGCCGTTCCAATATAACGTTCGATAGATCGCCTCTTGTGTTTCAACGCTTAACTGTTCGAAGCCAGTCTTATCGTTTAACAGGCTTTGCAAGGTGCCGCGCAGCACATAGACATCCGCTTTGCCCGAGCGCTCGGCCAGTGGCCCTGATTCATCGCTCATTGGCTTGGCTACCTCAGCTTCCCAATGGCGCTGGAGTCGCGCTCCCAACGCCTCCAGATCACTGACCCTGCTGCGGTCTTGTGGCTCGATTTGGGTTGTTCGGAAATTGACCAGGCCACCTTCCGATGTCCTGTCGTGCTTTAGCGCGCCGGCTGCTATTTCCCATGCAAAGTAGGTGCGTGTGTCCGTGTTGGTTTTTACCTGCGGCGTCCATTTCCCTACGTAAGTGTTGAATGTCACGCTGATTTTTTCATGGGGGTCGTACCCTGCGGCCAACAATCCGGCGCTAAAGTAACCTGCAGGTTCCAGGAACTGACGAGTCTGTTGGAACCGGATATTGCGCTCACCTTCGTTACCCCGTTCTACGCTATCGATCAGCGCGGTAACCCGGAGGGCATAAGCATCGATACACGGCAGCTGTTCTTCCAGGGTATTACGCAAGGAGCCCGTGAAAGGTCCATGGATGATCGCAGTGTAAAGCGCCTCTTGGGACAGAGGTCGTGCCAGAATGCTCGATGTTTCGCTGAGAGGATCAGCTGTATTGTTGCTGGGCAAGTCCAGTGCGCTTGTCATCTCTGAATACGAGGGATCACCGGGCAAATAGCAATCGGGGCTCGGTGAAGAAAGATCATTCAAGAACATTGATGAGGTACCTTTTTCAGACAATTGCGATTACCCCACCTGACTGTCTGGTATGGGGCGTCCTGCGCTGGTGGCACTGACATACGCGGATCGTTCCTCGCGCTTACACCGGCCGTCAGGTGAGTCGCGCCTATACGCGAATAGGTTCCTTCAACAGGCACTGCGCTTGTTACGTTTCCTAAACAATCCTTGCCGCCTTGTGCCTGCTGAGCAATCGGGGGCAAGCCCCACATTGGCCTGATTTTTTCCTTGGGTTATTGCGCATACAAACTAATTGTCCATAATAGACAAATAAGTTTATTCAGAGGCATCCATGTCCAATACCCCCCTCATCATCGATCAGGCACAGGCCCGTACCTTGCTGGCTCAAATCGACGTGCCCGCTATCCTGCGCAAGCTGTTTCGCGAGCTCGCCGCCGGGCAGGCAGTGCAGCCGGCGCAGCAGTTCGTGGAGTTTCCCCAAGGCGCCGGAGATTTCATCAATTACCTCGGAGTGCTGGCAGAAGATGGCGTGTATGGCGTCAAGACCTCGCCCTACATCGTGCGTGAACAGGGCCCGCTGGTGACGGCGTGGACCCTGCTGATGTCGATGCACAGCGGCCAGCCGCTGCTGTTGTGCGATGCCGCTGAATTGACCACCGCACGCACGGCCGCCACCACCGCATTGGCAGTCGATGCGCTGGCGCCGCTGTCGGCGCAGCGCCTGGCGATTATCGGCAGCGGCAAGGTCGCCCAGGCACACCTGCGCTATGTGCAAAACCTGCGTGACTGGCAGCACATCCGTCTGTATTCCCCAAGCCTTGGCAGTGCCAGCGCCGAAACGCGCGCGCAACTCAACGCGCTGGACCCGCGCCTGAGCCTCGCCGCCAGCTGCGATGCCGCGCTGCAAGACGCCGATGTGATTCTGCTCTGCACCTCCTCGGCAGGCCCTGTGATCGACCCGATGCGCCTGAGCAAGCCCGCGCTGATCACCTCCATCAGCACCAACGCACCGCGTGCCCACGAAGTGCCTCCCGTGTGCCTCGAACAGATGCAGGTGTACTGCGATTATCGCCAGACCACTCCGGATGCGGCGGGCGAAATGCTGATTGCCAGGGAACAGCACGGCTGGGATAAACGCGCGGTGCTCGGCGACCTGCCCGAGCTGCTCAGCGACATGGCGCAGCGCCCGGACCCTCAGCGCCATGTGTTTTTCCGCTCCATCGGCCTGGGCCTGGAAGATATTGCATTGGCCAATGCCCTGTACCAACGCCAGCGCTAATCAGGAGATTCACATGCACCAGGCAGACTTCATCATTATCGGCGGCGGCATTGCCGGCGCGTCCACCGGCTTCTGGTTGTCGCAGCACGCCAAGGTGCTGGTGCTGGAGCGCGAAAACCATCCGGCCTATCATTCCACGGGGCGCTCGGCGGCGCTCTACACCGCTGCGTACGGCACCCCGCAAGTGCGCGCGCTGACCCTCGCCAGCCGGGCGTTTTTCGACCAGCCGCCAGCAGGTTTCTGTGAACACCCACTGCTCACTGCGCGGGGCGAAATGACCGTCGATTTCACCGGTGACCCGGCCGAACTCGACAGTCAATACCTGAGCGCCAAAGCCACCGTGGCACAGGTGCAACGCTTGAGCGCCGACGAGGCCTGTAAACGCTTGCCGATCCTGCGCCGGGAAAAAGTCCACGGCGCAATCTATGACCCAACGGCGTGCGACATCGATACCGACGCCCTGCACCAGGGTTACCTGCGCGGCATCCGTCGCAACAATGGCCAAGTACGCACCGACAGCCATGTGCTGGGCTTGAGCCGCTTCGCCGATGGCCTGTGGCACGTGCGTACCCAAGATGCGACCTTCACCGCGCCGGTCATCATCAATGCTGCCGGCGCCTGGGCCGACCATATCGGCGGCCTGGCAGGCGCGGCCTCCATCGGTTTGCAACCCAAACGTCGCTCCGCATTTATCTTCGCCGGCCCGGACGGCGTCGATGCCCATGACTGGCCGATGCTGGTGGCCCTTGACGAAGCCTTCTACATGAAGCCCGACGCGGGCATGTTCCTCGGCTCGCCGGCCAACGCCGACCCGGTCCAGGCCCAGGACGTGCAACCCGAAGAGCTGGATATCGCCATGGGCATCTACCAGATCGAGGAAGCCACCACCCTGACCATCCGCCGCCCGACGCGCACCTGGGCCGGCCTGCGCAGTTTTGTGGCCGATGGGGATTTGCTCAGCGGTTTTGACCCACAGGTGCCGGGGCTGTTCTGGGTGGCGGCACAGGGCGGTTATGGCATCCAGACCTCACCGGCCATGGGCCAGGCCAGCGCTGCACTGGTGCGCGGCGAGCCGCTGCCCGAGCACCTCGTACAGTTCGGGCTGGACGCTGGTATGCTCTCCCCCGTCCGCCTGGAGCCCCTTTGATGAACACCGCTGAACACGACAACGTCATGCAGAACTTTCGTGCGATTGCCGACGCGATCGCCACGCTATTCTTTCCCCATGCGGAGGTGGTGCTGCACGACCTGCGCACGCAAACCGTCGACTACATCGCCAACAATCTGTCCAAACGCAGCCTGGGTGACGACTCGTCGCTGGAGGACATGCTCGACGGTGACGTCAGCGAAGTGAATATCGGGCCTTATGAAAAGCTCAACTGGGACGGCCAGAAAATCCGCAGCCTGAGCACCGTGCTGCACGACCACAACGGTCGCCGGCTGGCCGTGCTGTGCATCAACCTGAATATCTCACTGCTGGAAAACGCCAAGGCCGCGCTGGATCTGTTCCTGTCGCCGAGCAAGCTGATCGCCCAGCCGGACGCGCTGTTTCGTGATGATTGGCAGGAGCGCATCAACACCTTTCTGCATGGCTGGCTGCGTGAGCGTCAGTTGAGCCTGAACCTGCTGACCCGCGACCACAAACGTGAACTGGTGTTGGCGTTACACGCCGAAGGCGCGTTCAAGGGCAAGAGCGCGTCCAACTATGTCGCCAACGTACTGGGCATGGGGCGGGCGACGGTCTACAAGCATTTGAAGGAACTCAAGGGTTGAGCCCTTTCTGAAGACAGCGCCGCCCCCCTGTGGGAGCTGTCGAGCCCCGGCGAGGCTGCGAAGGGGCCGGCACGCCTGACCCACCGCTTTCGCAGCCTCGCTGGAGCTCGACAGCTCCCACATTGACCGCGTATTTCCCTGGATCAGTCGCCGTAAATATCGGCCTTGAAGTATTGCTGTGAAATCTTCTGGTACTCGCCGCTGGCACGAATGCCGTCGATGGCCGCATTCAATTCGCTGACCAACTCGCCATTGCCCTTGCGCACCGCAATCCCCGCGCCCTCACCGACGTATTTCGGATCCTTGAGTTCCGGCCCCACAAACGCGTAACCCTGGCCGCGTGGCATCGAGAGGAAGTCACTCAAGGGGATGGTGTCGGCAAAAATCGCGTCCAGGCGCCCTGCGGCCAGGTCCATGTAGATTTCTTCGTTATTGCTGTAGCGCTTGACGTTGATGCCCTTGGATTCGAACACCTCGGTGGCATAACGGTCGGTGGTGGTGGCGCGCTGTACGCCGACGTTCTTGCCCTTGAGGCTGGCGTACTGGTCATCCACCACCGCGCCGTCCTTCATCACCAGGCGTGAGGAGGTGAAGTAGTATTTGTGGGTGAAATCCACCGACTTCTTGCGGTCCTCGTTAATGGTCATGGACGACAGCGCCAGGTCGATTTTCTTGACCTTGAGGGACGGGATGAGACCGTCGAACTCACCTTCAACCCACACGCATTTGACCTTCATTTGCGCGCACAGGGCGTTGCCGATGTCGTAGTCGAAACCGACGATCTTGCCGTCGCCGGTCTTGGACGCAAACGGTGGATAAGCGGCCTCGATGCCGATGCGCAGGGTTTTCTCGGCGGCCAGCAGGTGGCTGGCAGCGAACAGGCTCAGGGCCAGGGCGGGAATAAGGTGGCGTTTCTTCATGATCGGGTTCTCGCGGGTTGTTGTTGGTTTGGCAAGAGTGAAGAAAAACGGACAGCAGCTTTTTTGTACTTATAATTCCATACTGGACTTTTATGCTCACCTCGTCAATTCAGAACAAACGCGTACGAAATGTGGGAGGGGGCTTGCTCCCGATAGCGGTGTTTCAGTCACATAGAGACTGACTGACACTCTGCTATCGGGGGCGAGCCCCCTCCCACACTTGGACTTACAGTGCTCGTGAGACCTTACTTCGACACCGGCATCGCAAACTCCGCACCCTGTTCAATACTCTCTGACCAACGCTGCATGATTGACTTCTGCTTGGTGTAGAAACGCACACCCTCAGTGCCGTAGGCATGCATGTCGCCAAACAGGCTCTTCTTCCAGCCGCCAAAACCATGCCAGGCCATCGGCACCGGAATCGGCACGTTGATGCCGACCATGCCCACTTCGATGCGCCGCGCGAATTCGCGGGCGATGTTGCCGTCGCGGGTGAAGCAACTGACGCCGTTGCCGAACTCATGGTCGTTGACCAGCTTCACCGCTTCGGCGAAATCGT
Organism: Pseudomonas synxantha BG33R; assembly: GCF_000263715.2. Classification (NCBI taxonomy): domain Bacteria; kingdom Pseudomonadati; phylum Pseudomonadota; class Gammaproteobacteria; order Pseudomonadales; family Pseudomonadaceae; genus Pseudomonas; species Pseudomonas synxantha. Next base: position 2,531,909 of record NZ_CM001514.1, on the reverse strand, counting down.
TGACGCGCACGCAGGCCAGCACCGGGCCGAAGATTTCTTCGCGGTAGATGCTCATGTCTTGGGTCACGTGGTCGAACAGCGTAGCGCCAAGCCAGAAGCCGTTTTCCAGGCCAGGCTCGGTTGGCACGTAATCACGACCGTCGAGTAGCAATTGCGCGCCGGCCTGTACGCCTTGCTCGATATAGCCGCTGATGCGCTCCAGCGAGGCCCGCGAAACAATCGGGCCCATCTCGGCTTTCAAGTCACGGCCATCGGTGATGCGCAGCGTCTTGGCGCGCTCGCTCAAGGCGGCGATGACCTTATCCCCCACGTCCCCCACCAGCACCGCCACCGAGATGGCCATGCAGCGCTCGCCGGCGCTACCGTAGGCAGCGCCCATCAGTGCATCGACGGTGCGCTCGATATCGGCATCGGGCATCACCACCATGTGGTTTTTCGCTCCGCCCAGGCCTTGTACGCGCTTGCCGTTGCGGGCGCCGCTCTCATAGATGTACTGGGCAATCGGCGTGGAACCGACAAAGCTCACAGCCTTGACCTCTGGGTGTTCGATCAGCGCATCCACCGATTCCTTGTCGCCCTGCACCACGTTGAACACGCCTTTGGGCAAGCCCGCTTCACGCAGCAACTCGGCCATGAACAACGAAGCGCTCGGGTCGGTGGGGCTTGGCTTGAGGATGAAGGTGTTGCCCGCCGCGATGGCGATCGGGTACATCCACATCGGCACCATCACCGGGAAGTTGAACGGCGTCACGCCGGCCACCACGCCCAGCGGCTGGCGCATGGTCCAGTTGTCCATGCCACGGGAGACTTGGTCGGAATGCTCGCCCTTGAGCAGGTTGGGAATGCCGCAGGCAAATTCGAGAATGTCGATGCCACGGTCGACTTCGCCCTGGGCGTCGGTAAAGACCTTGCCGTGCTCGGCGACAATGATGCGCGCCAAGTCATCCTTGCGCTCACGCAGCAGGTGCAGGTATTCAAACAACACGCGGGCGCGGCGGATCGGCGGGGTGTCGGCCCAGCCGGCGAATGCAGACTGGGCGGCAGCGACGGCTTCGCCTACGGTCTGGCGGCTGGCCAGGGCCACGCGCGCGGTGACGTCACCGGTGGCCGGGTTATAGACGTCCTGATAGCGATCATCGCGGCTCACGCGCTGGTCGTTGATGTAGTGCTCGATGGTCGTGGTCATGGCAATGGATCCCAGGTGGGTAGCGTTGGGACACACGATAGGCTTTCGATTTGTTCCAAACCAGAGCAGAATCCAGAACTTATTGTCCTTTTATGCGAACAATACACTCATGGAAAAGGCTGAGATCGAAGGGCTGTGGACCCATATCCACTGGCTGTCGGTGCTGGAAGAACAAGGCACCTACACCGCCGCTGCGGCACGGTTGGGGGTGAGCAAATCGGCGGTCAGCCAGCGCATCTCCGATCTGGAGAAAGCCACCGGTACGCGCCTGGTGACCCGCACCACCCGCAGCGTGCGATTGACCGAAGCCGGGTTGTCTTTGACCCGCGAAGTGCGCAGTGCCTATGCGCAGATTGCCCGCAGCTTCTCGTCGGTGCGCGACTCCGCCGGCGAAATTCGCGGCCTGGTGCGCCTGACCGCCCCCGTGGCGTTTGCCCGGCAACAACTGGTGCCGCACCTTTCCGGCTTTTTGCAGCAGTACCCGCAAGTGCGCATCCAGCTAGACGTGTCCGACGCCTTGAGCTCACTGGCGGCCGAAGGCTACGACCTGGCGGTGCGCCACGGTTTCCAGGTGCCGGAGACGCATGTGGCGTGGAAGCTGTGCGATACCACCTCAGTGCTGGTGGCTACCCAGGACTACCTGCAACGCCACGGTGAACCGCGAACCCCGGCAGACCTGGGCGCCCACAACTGCCTTTACTACCCACGGGGCAGCGACCAGCCGGCCTGGACCTTCGAGCGCGGCAGCAAAAATATCGAGCGCACCACCGTGCCCATCGCCGGCAGCTTTTCCACCAACAACAGCGAGGCCTTGCGCGACGCGGCGCTCAATCACCTGGGCGTCGCCTTGCTGCCGGACTTCAGCGCGCATGCTGCCCTGGCCAGCGGCAAGTTAGTACAGGTGTTGAAGGGCTGGACGCTCAAGGGCGCGTTTGCCGATGAAATTTATCTGATTCGGCCCTACTCGCCCCATGTGCCCAGGTCCGTGACGGTGCTGGTGGGGTATTTGAAGGAAAAACTGTCGGGCGGGTTTCAATTCACTGGCGGCTGATGAAGGCTCGCTCCTACAGAGGACAGTGACCCAATCCTGTTGAATTCTTGCCTGATCCTCTGAACTTGAAGTCGATTGCATAGATAGCTGTTGCGCGGTGGTCTAGAGTTCGACGATGGGCGACGTACAGTCGCACCGTTCCTATAAGAATTTTGCAGCACCAACCGATGATCAGCAGGTGAGCCAGCCATGGAATTACGTATTAACCAAAAGGCCTATCAAGTCGAGGCCGAGGCAGACACGCCGTTGTTGTGGGTGATCCGCGACAACCTGGGCCTGACCGGCACCAAGTACGGCTGCGGCCTGGCCCAGTGCGGCGCCTGTTCGGTGCTGGTGGACGGCAATGTGGTGCGCTCGTGCGTGACGCCGGTAGCCGGGGTGGTCGGTCTCGAGATCACCACCATCGAAGCCATCGAGGCCGATGAAGTAGGCAAACGCGTGGTCTCGGCCTGGGTCGAGCATCAGGTGGCGCAGTGCGGCTACTGCCAGTCCGGGCAGGTGATGGCGGCCACCGCGCTGCTCAAGCACACCCCCGCTCCGTCGCAAGCGCAGATCGATGCGGCAATGGTCAACCTGTGCCGCTGCGGCACTTACAACGCCATCCATGCTGCCATGGATGGCTTGGCCGCCGGGAAGGAGACCGCCTGATGAATATGTCCGAGATTCTGCCCGGCGTTAAATTGGACGAGCCGATCAACCTGTCGCGTCGGCGCTTTCTCGCCAGTACCGCCGTAGGTGCGCTGGTCATCGGCTTTGGCTTGCCCCTGGGCTCGTCGCGGGTGCAGGCCGCCACCGGCGCTGCTGAACGCGGCACCCAAGTGCCGGCGTTCCTGGAAATTCGCCCGGACGGTAGCGTGCGCCTGCTCAGCCCCTTCATGGAAGGCGGCCAGGGCACCCATACCGCCATGGCACAGATCATCGGCGAAGAGTTGGATGCCGACCCCGCCACTTTTATCGTCGAAGCGGCCCCGCCGGGTGAAGCCTACGTGGTAATGGAAAACGGCCTGCGCATCACCGGCGGCAGCATGTCGGTGCGCATGAGCTACCCGACCATGCGCCGCCTCGGCGCCCTCGCCCGCGCCATGCTGATGCAGGCCGGCGCCGAGCAACTGCGCGTGCCGCTCAGCGAGCTGACCACCCAGCCTGGCCGCGTGGTACACGCCGCGTCCGGCCGCTCCGTGGGCTACGGTGAACTGGCCGGTCGTGCCCTCGATATGCCGGTGCCCGACCCCGCTACCATCACCCTGCGCGACCCTAGCCAGTTCCGTTGGATCGGCAAGCCGGTCAAACGCCTGGATGCCTATGACAAATCCACCGGCAAGGCGCTTTACACCATCGACCTTAAACTCGACAACATGCTCCACGCCGCCGTCCAGCACGCGCCGCGCCTGGGCATGAGCGTGGGCAGCCTGCGTAACCAGGCCCAGGTCGAGGCCATGCCGGGGGTGCATTCGGTTCATACCTTGCCAGGCGCCGTGGCGGTGGTGGCCGAACGCTGGTGGCACGCCAAGCGTGCGGTGGAGGCCATCCAGGTTGAATGGCAGGAAGCCGCTGCCGACTCGGCCGTACGGGCGATGCCGGCGGATTTTTCCAGCGACAAATACCGCGACTTCCTCGCCGCCCAACAGGGCCCGGCCCGCGATGACGAAAACCAGGGCGATGTGGCCGGCGCCCTGGCTGGCGCCAAGACTCGGGTCGAAGCCACCTACCATAACCAATACCTCAACCATGCCCAGCTGGAGCCGCCTTCAGCCTTGGCGCGCTTCAACCCCGACGGCACGCTTGAGGTGTGGCTGCCCAACCAGGCGCCGGACATGTTCCGCGCCGACATTGCCAAGCGCACCGGCCTCGCCACCGAGCAAATCACCCTGCACTCCCCGCTGCTGGGGGGCTTTTTTGGTCGGCATTTCCTGTATGACTCGGCTAATCCGTACCCGCAGGCTATCGCGCTGGCCAAGGCGGTCGGCCGCCCGATCAAGCTGATCTGGAGCCGTGAAGAAGAGTTCCTGCGCGATGTGTTGCGCCCGCTCGCCGTGGTGAAGTTTCGTGCCGCGCTGGACGACAAGGGCCTGCCGGTAGCCATCGAAGCGGTGAGTGCCACCGAAGGCCCTACCGAAGCCCTCAGTGGCAAACAGGGCGAGCAGATCGACCCCACCGCCCTGGAAGGCCTGTCGGGCAAGAGTTATGCAATCCCCAACAAGCGCATCGCGCAGATCTACGTCAAGGGCGCGCCCATGCTCGGCTACTGGCGTTCAGTGGGTAATTCCCTTAACGATTTTTTCTACGAATCATTCCTGGATGAGCTGGCGGACAAGGGCGGCCACGACCCGTATGAGTTGCGCCTGCACCTGCTGCGCGACAACCCGCGGCTGACCACCTTGCTGCAAGCGGTGGGTGAGCTGTCCGGTGGCTGGAAGCGTGGCCCCTACACCGCCGAAGACGGCACACGCCGTGCACGCGGGGTGGCCATGGCTTCGCCCTTTGGCTCTCACGCGGCGGTAGTCGCCGAAGTGTCGATAGAGAACGGCCAGGTCAAGGTCCACCATATCTGGGAGGCCATCGACCCGGGCAGCATCGTCAACCCGGCGATCATTCAAGCCCAGGTCAGCGGCGCGGTAGCCTTGGGGCTCTCGCAAACGTTGCTGGAGGAAGCGGTGTACGTGGACGGTATGCCACGGGCGCGTAACTACGACCTGTATCCGATCCTGCCGCCCTCACGTATGGCGCAGGTGCACGTGAAGATCGTCGAGAGCGGCGAAAAGATGGGAGGCATCGGTGAACCGCCATTGCCCGCCGTGGCACCGGCGGTGGTCAATGCGGTGGCACAGTTGACCGGCCAGCGCATCCGCAGCTTGCCGTTGAGCCGCCACACCTTCAGTTAACCCACAGGGAACGCCCATGAACAACCGCCGATTCGCAAGAACCGCAGGCTGGCTGGCGCTGCCCTGCCTGGTCGCCGCAGGCCTGCTGGCCTGGTACGTCACCCGCGAGCCCGCCTCGCCGTTTGAACAGCAACAGGCCACCAGTTTCGACCCTGCCTTGGTCAGTCGCGGCGAATACGTCGCGCGGGTGAGTGACTGCGTGGCTTGCCACAGCCTGGCCGGCAAGCAGCCTTTCGCCGGTGGCCTGGAAATGGCCACGCCTCTGGGGGCGATCCACGCCACCAACATCACCCCCGACCGCGAGCATGGCATCGGCACCTACAGCCTGGCCGACTTTGATCGCGCCGTACGCCAGGGTGTCGCACCGGGCGGCCGTCGGCTGTACCCGGCCATGCCCTACCCGTCTTACGTCAAGCTCAGCGACGACGATGTGAAGGCGCTGTATGCGTTTTTCATGAAGGGCGTGCAACCGGCCAACCAGCCGAACATCCCCAGCGATATTCCCTGGCCGCTCAACCTGCGCTGGCCCATCGCCCTGTGGAATGGCGTGTTTGCGCCCATTGCCACTTACGCCGCCAAGCCCGACCAGGACGCTCTGTGGAACCGTGGCGCCTACATTGTCCAGGGCCCCGGCCACTGCGGCAGTTGCCACACACCGCGTGGCCTGGCCTTCAACGAGAAAGCCCTGGACGAATCCGGCGCGCCGTTCCTCTCCGGAGCGCTGCTTGATGGCTGGTACGCACCCAGCCTGCGCCAGGACCCCAACACCGGCCTGGGCCGCTGGAGCGAAGCGCAGATCGTGCAGTTCCTCAAGACTGGGCGCAATGCCCATGCTGTGGTCTACGGCTCGATGACCGAAGCCTTCAACAACTCCACGCAGTTCATGCAGGACGAGGACTTGGCTGCTATCGCCCGCTATCTCAAATCACTGCCCGGTGACCCGCAGCGTGATGGCAGCCCCTGGCAGTATCAGGCGGTGACAGCGAGCCAGGATGTGCCCGGCGCCCACACTTACGCGACCCGCTGCGCCTCCTGCCACGGCCTCGACGGCAAAGGCCAGCCCGAATGGATGCCGCCCCTGGCCGGCGCCACGTCGGCACTGGCCAAGGAAAGCGCCTCGGCGATCAACATCACCCTCAACGGCTCGCAGCGCGTGGTGGCGGCCGGAATGCCGGACGCCTACCGGATGCCGGCGTTTCGTGAGCAGCTGTCCGATCAGGAAATCGCCGACGTGCTGAGCTACGTGCGTGGCACCTGGGGCAACAACGGTGGCGCGGTCGATGCAAAAGCGGTGAGCAAATTGCGCGGGCATACAGACCCGGCGAGCAGCAGCCCGATCATCCTGCATATGCGCTGAGTGATGCATGAACTGTGGGAGGGGGCTTGCTCCCGATGGCGGTGGCTCAGTCACAGTTATATTGACTGACACACCTATATCGGCAGCAGGCCCCCTCTCACATTTGGCCCGGGGACCTCTACTTGCTTTCGTCCGCCTTGCCTTCCTGCATCTGCACCGAAGACTTGCTGCCGCTGGTGTTGTCTTTGGTGGTGTTATCGGAACTGTCAAAACAACCGTGCAGCATGAACACACTGCACAAGCCCAGGCACATATATAACTTCTTCATGAGATTCCCCTAGCGATGTTTGGGTGATGCATCAGCCTATGCTGTATCAGGCTGGCGCAACCGCCCATATGTTCAACGCGCAGCCTCAGCGACTGACGAGTGGCTTGCCATCAACTCGCTAGCCTTTACGCACGACCAATCTGAGCTACCCTTGATCCGTTAAGGCCTGCTATCCGGTGACCCCATGGACACATTGACCAAAGCGCAAATCCAGCGCGCGCTTGCGAGGCGGCTGTGCAACTGCCGTGTCTCCTGCACGATCAATCCGGATAACAGCCTGTCGGTGACGGTGCTCGCGCCCGATGCCAACCAGTTCACCATCGCCAACATCAACCGTGCCCAGTATCACGGCGAGCCAGGGATCAATCGGCTCGTTCGGGAAATCCTGGAAGACATGGTGGTTTCGCGACAATCGTCGCGCCTCTCCTCCGTGGAGTAAACGCAAAACACAACGAGGCTTGCCATGCACGAAGGTGCACCTATCACGGCGTTGTCGTTGATGCCGAGTCATCTGGATTGAACAATCACTGACCAGCGCTTGCCTCACAGGAACACGGCTGCATCCGCCGCCCTTCGCATGAGGTATTGCAACATGTCTTACGATTATCAAGGCCCCGCCAGCATCATCACGGCTTCGCGTCACCTCGGAACCCAAGCAGATGAACGCCTCAACGAACACGTTGACGTAAATCTGACAGGGAGTGGTAAACCAACCCTGGTTCGCCTGGACTTTGACACTCCACTGGAGTGGCCCGGCCATCCCAATTTCGTCATGGTGAACTTGCCAGACGGCACCTCTTTCGGCGGTGTAATCGCTGAAATAGAGCGGCCAGCTGACGGAGCTGGGTGGGTAAAATTTACCGTGGATGACTGACTTCCACAGCGCTGCCAGCCCCCCATCGAATTGCCCGACAAGTTCTTTGAATTTTTTTTGACGTCAATTATCTGTAGTTCATGAGCATAGGGAGGCCTCATGAAAACCAACGAGCTATTTACCATCAAGTATCAACTTCACGGCGAGCCGAGGTCCTTTATCGTGCGTACGGCACGCATGAACAATGCTGAAGCATGGCATTGGGCCAGTTGCGATGCCGGCGTGGCGGTCATTCCCAGGTTCGGTCAAAACAACCTCAAGCGCGTGTCCAAGCCGATGGCGGAAAAATACGGCATTACCGATGTGCGCTGGTGCGGGGCAGAAGAAATTCAGTGGGCGGAGGGTGTCACACAATGAACAGTCAGGTGCTGGATTACACAATCAGTCAAAGGTGGGATGAGGAGATTGCGCAGAACACCCAGATGTTTTTCGAAGCGGATCGACTGGATGCGCAGGCGTATAACATCATCGAACACTACAGCGGCGATGCAACGACCTGGGCGCGCTTCACGGAGGCGAAGAAGCTTGCGGATGCGCAGCGGACTGCGGCTTATCGAGAGTGGATGCGTATACGGCGGGCGATGAGAACGTAGGAGCGAGCTTGCTCGCGAAAAACGTCAACGATAATGCGTAAACCTGAAGGGACGTGGCGCTTGTGAGTCTTTCGCGAGCAAGCTCGCTCCTACAAAAAAGACACGCCCCGTCCGGGGCGTGTCAGTCAACAAAGCGTGGACTGGTTTGTCGCTATCGGGGGCATGGGTGTCTACACACCTTTGGTGTGACGCCGGACCTGTGGGAGGGGGCTTGCCCCCGATGGCGACCTGACAGTTGACCAGGATGTTGGATCAGACCGAGTACATATCCGTTATTTAGGTAACGGCTGCTATTGGTTCCGCTTTTACAGCGGGTCACTTTGAAAAGCGCAAAGTAACCAAACGCTCTTGCCCCACCACTCGGCACCTCGCTTAGGCTCGGTGTGCCCGTAATCCGCCATGGATTTGGGGGGCCGCCGCCACGCGCCATCCATGGCGCGGGGCGGCTAAACCGGCATCCCTGCCGGTTTACCCCCCAAATCCCTGTCGAATTCCGGCCAGCGTGGTTTAACGGGGCGCCTCAGATCAAAAGCAGATCAAGAGCAAGATCAAGAGCGGCTCGCTTCGCATCGTGGTTAGCGTCGGCAGTGGCTAAAAAAGTTGTGTAGATACCCATGGCTATCGGGGGCAAGCCCCCTTTCACATTTTAACGCTGCTTGAATCAGGGGGATGTGCCGATTCAAAGAATCGGCTTGCCCCCCGTCACGCCATAGCGTTCGCCAGAGATGTAACTGCCTTCATCCGACGCCAGCAACACATAGATGGGCGCCACTTCCACCGGTTGGCCTGGGCGGCCCAGTGGCGTGTTGCCACCGAAATCCTTCACCGACTCCTCGGGCATGGTCGACACGATCAACGGCGTCCAGATCGGCCCCGGCGCTACGCTGTTCACCCGAATTCCACGCTCGCCCAGCATCTGCGCAAGGCCGGCGGTGAAGTTGGCAATGGCACCCTTGGTGGCCGCATAGGGCAACAGAGTCGGGTTGGGCATATCGGAATTGACCGACGAGGTGTTGATGATCGAACTGCCTTGCGCCATATGCGGCAGCGCTGCCTTGCAGATGCGAAACATCGCCGTGATATTGACGTTGAAGGTTTTCACCCAATCCTCGTCGGGAATATCTTCCAGGGATTTATAGGTCATCTGGAACGCAGCGTTATTGACCAGCACATCGATACGACCGAACTTCTCGACGGTGTCATTGACGATCGCCCTACACTGCGCCGCATCGCCCAGGTCGCCGGGCAGCAACAGGCATTGGCGCCCTGCCGCTTCGACCCAGCGAGCGGTCTCCTTGGCGTCCTCATGCTCGTCCAGGTACGACACCGCGACGTCCGCGCCTTCGCGAGCAAAGGCAATCGCCACCGCACGCCCGATACCGCTGTCGGCGCCGGTGATCAACGCAATCTTGTTGGCCAGGCGCCCCGAGCCTTTGTAGCTTTTCTCACCGCAATCCGGCACCGGGTCCATCTTGCGCTGGTCGCCCGGAACGGGCTGCTGCTGGGGATTGAAGGGTGGTTTTGGGTAGTGGTTCATCGGATTCCCTCCTGTGTATGGATACTGTTGCGAGGGCGTGCCGAGCGCGATAGTTCAGAGCAATTTTCATAAAATCGGATAACCGTTGCCGACAGATTTCCCTTTTTGTTGTAGAAGCGAGCTTGCTCGCGAAAATCGTCAACGCTGACGCGTACTTTCTGAATGAACACGGCGCCTGAGAGTTTTTCACGAGCAAGCACGCGCCTACCGTTGCGTAATAAAAATGTGCTATCCCTATGCGCTAGGGACTCATACATGAACGTGAAGCCGGCACTCGCCACGTGGAAGAAAAAACCAGAACGCCCATGACTGAACACCGCCCCCCCACCGCCACAGAGTGGCTGATCCGCCAGGCCCAACCCGACGACGTACACGCCCTGGTTGAACTGGACGCCTACGCGGCTGCCCATGCCCACCGCCGCGTATTTATCCACGACGCCGTGGTTAACCAGCAATGCCTGGTGGCAGTCAGCGACCACGCGTGCGCCGGGTACCTGGTGCTCACCCACGACTTCTTCGATCACGGCTTTATTGCCCTTGTGGTGGTATCACCGACCTGCCAGCGCCAGGGTGTGGCCCTGCGCCTGCTGGCGGCGGCCGAGGCGGCCTGCAAGACGCCGAAGTTGTTCGCCTCCACCAATGCCTCCAACCGCGCTTCCCAGGCATTGATGACAAAGGCTGGATTCATACCCAGCGGGCAGATCGAGAACCTCGACGAAGACGACCCCGAGTGCGTGTACGTCAAATTCCTGCGCTGATCTGCATCAGGCCCAGGCCCAGGCGATCACCCACGCCGCCAGGTAAAGGCCCACACCAAACACGCCATGGTTGATCAGGCTGCGCAGTCGGTTCTTGCCTGGCGTCGGCGTCCTGGACGACGCAAACCCGGCCCCCATGGCCGGCTGTATCACAAACAGCGGAACGGCCACTGTCACCACACCCCACGCCAGTGCAGGTACAAAGGTCGGCGCCAGCAACCAGGCATCGCCTTCAATCCACACCAGCACCCACGCGAACACCACTCCGGTGACGTAGTGCGCGATCCAACCCAGGGCTGCTTCACCTCGAACGGGATGCGCTTGCCCAATGCTTGAATGCGCAAATCGCCCCCGGCACGCATGGCCGACCCAACGGCCTACGAACGCAAAATTCAGGGTCGGAACGCCAAGCACCTTCATCAGCAGCATCCACACATCCATCACCACGGTGGCCCCTGCCCCCAACAACACCACCTGTGCAACCCCTTCCAGCGCTGTCATACCTACCTCTTAGTCATGGACCCATTCAACCTGCGCAGGCATCATAGAAGTTGAAGTCAACTTCAAGTCAATGGTCTGTCTATGGATATCACCGAGGTCGTCAAACGCACGGGCATCGCTGCCCATACGCTGCGTTTTTATGAAAAGAAGGGGTTGATTACATCGACCAGCCCGCCCGGTGCTCGCCGTCATTTCGCAGCAGCGGTCGTTGAGCAGTTGGCGGTCATCGCCCTCGGGCAGGCGGGTGGCCTGTCGCTGGACGAGATACACGCCATGCTGTCACCCAATGGCCAAGCCAATGTGGATAGAGCGGTGCTGCTGACCAAGGCCGACGAGATTGATGCCACGGTCAAACACCTGCAGGCGATGAGCCGGGGCTTGCGCCATGCGGCCGCCTGCCCTGCCCCCAACCACGCACAATGCCCGACTTTTCGCCGCCTACTCACCATCGCAGCAGCGGGAGCCTTCAAGCGCGGCGGCGCCGGCCTCGCCAGGGTTCGGCCTGCTCACTCAAACACTGAGGCACTATGATTCGCCACTTTCAACCTGCCGACCTGGAACCCGTCCTGGATATTTGGCTGCACGCGTCCGTCCTGGCCCACCACTTTATCGACCCCGCCTTCTGGCATGACCAACTGGGCGCCATGCGCGAGGTCTACCTGCCCAGCGCCGTGACCCGTGTGTTTGAAGCCGACGGGAAAGTGCTGGGCTTCAGTTGCGTATATCAAGACACCCTGGCGGCGCTGTTTGTCGCGCCTGAGCATCAGGGCAGTGGTATCGGTACACAACTGCTCAAGGACGCGCAGGCAGCCAGAACCTCACTTCAACTGAGCGTGTATTCGCAGAATGTTCCCAGCCTCCACTTCTACAAGAAGCACGGTTTTATCGCACTCAGAGAGCAACGGGACGAACACACCGATCACCTTGAAACAGTGATGGGCTGGGCGCCTGATGGCTTATTTGACCCACTGCCCTGATTACTCCAACCCGGCGCATCGGCCAGGAGTTGAAATGCCCTTGCGGCGGCCACCGGCATGCGTGTTCGGCGCTTGCCTATTGGCGATCAGTTAACGCGTTGACGCCTTGTTCAGGAACCTTTTCTTGAATACACAATCTGTGCATCACCTTTCGACCTGACTTGAGCACCACTCGCATGATTCTGAGAAAAGCCGCCCTATACCTTGTACTGCTAAGCGCCGGCTTCATCGCTGGCTATGCGGCCAAGCCCACTGCGCAGTTGGAAGTGACGGCGGGCCAACTCATGGAGTGTGGTGAAGTGATGATTCCGACGCTGGGGATGTGAGGTTAGAGCAGACAATCAAGGCCCCGTGGCGTGCAAGGACAATCCATTGCGTCCCGCAGCCTTCGCTGAGTAAAGCGCCTGATCAGCCGCCTCGATCAATCCGAGCGCCGGCTCCAGACGCGAACCCGTGCCCGTGGCAATGCCGATACTCACACTGACGTAACCGAACGGGCTGCCTGGGTGCGTGATGTTTTCGTGCTGCAGCGAGTCAAGGATCCGTTGCGCGACCACCGCCGCGCCTTGGCTGTCGGTGCCGGGCATGATGATCGCCATTTCCTCACCGCCATACCGCGCCACCAGGTCTGACGGCCGTCGCGCGCATCGTTCCAATAGCCTGCTGACCTTCTGCAAGCAAGTGTCGCCAACCACGTGACCGAAGGCATCGTTGTAGCGTTTGAAATGGTCGATATCGATCATCAGCAACGCCAGCGAGGTACCTTCACGCTGCGTCCGGCGTGCTTCCAGGGCCAGTGTTTCATCGAAACAACGGCGGTTCGCCAAACCGGTCAACGCGTCCTTCATCGCCAGGAACGCCAATTGACGATTGGAATCGAGCAACTGTTGCTGGGCGACGCGCAGCGCCTCTTCCGCCGCGGTTCGCCGGCGAATATCCAGGATCAGGAACCAGCCGATCAGCCCGGTCAGCCCCAGCAAGCCCGCCACCACGACGGCTGACAGTACCGCCTCGATGCGCCACGCCGCGAGGGCTTCATGCTTGCCCAGCGCGACGGTGGTAATCAACGGCAGCGTTTCGCTTTTGCGAAAGGCATACAACCGCTCCACACCATCCAGGCTGGAGGTATGCGCGGTGGTGCCAAAAGGCTGATCGAAATACTTGGCGTAGATAGGCGACTTGGAAAAATTGCGCCCCATGTCCTGTTCACGGAAGGGATAGCGCACCAGCAACGTGCCGTCGGTATAGGACAAGCCGATGGCACCCTCCTGGCCAACGTCAAGCTTGCCGAACACGCGCAGAAAGTTTTCCACCCCCAGCGTCACCGCGACCACCCCGGCAAAATTGCCCGATGCATCATTGAATCGACGGCTGACGGTAACCACCCATTCCTGATTGGCACGGCTCTGAATCGGTGGGCCAATGAACGGCTCGGGGCTCGGATCGTCACGATGATGAATGAAATAGGCGCGATCGCTGCTATTGGCCCCCTCTGGAATCCGCCGGTTGGAGGACATCAACCAGCCGCCCTGACGGTCATACACCGTGATGCCACTGAGCTGCGGCATCAGCGGCTGCTGGCGGTTGATCAGCGCATGGATACGCTCGATTTGCACCGGGCCACTGCCTTCGGTTTCGAGGCGCTCGACCAGGCCCAGCAACAACAGCGCGCTTTGCCGGACGATACCTTCGGTATAGGTATTGAGTGCCTGGGTCAGGTTCAAACCATGCACATCCACTTCCGCCAGCGCGCGCTCACGCGAAGACAGAACCTTCCAGATCGTCAACGAGGTCAGGGAGCAACCAATCACCAACAGCAAAAGCATCACAAGGCGGGTATCGCGCTTCACGTCAGCACCTTAAGGAAGTCCGGTTTCCAGTCCAGCCATCATTCGAACGTCGGCACTTACAGAGGCCACCGGTTTCTGGGCGCAAGCATACAAGCACTCTGCCTGCACTGCAGCAATAGCACCCACAGAAATTTCCTACACCAACTGCCTCACCTCCGCTTGAACCAGACCATACGGCTCACGCCCCACCCTGCTGAAAACTCAACAGCGCCTGCTCAAGATCATCTATCGCGCGTTCAACCTCTGCCACACTCGCCTCAAGTGAAACAACCGAGGCTTCAGGGCCAGTGTAAGCAACCTCCAGGGCCCGGCACCGTTCTACCAGTTGCTCACCTTTAACCACACGGGCAGCGGGCCGATGGCGTTGACCGCGAAGATGCGCTGCATGCGCTCCAGGCTCAGATCCTCCGGACGCGACTGAGTCGCCAGCACGCCGGCATTATTGACCAGTACGTCGAGGCGCCCGAACCTGCGGTCGATGGCCGGGCGGTCGCGGCACCCACTCCGCGACTGCCTCCGGTGATCAGGATCAGCGGTGCCTGCGAGACGTCAATCATTGAAAATACCTCCTTGGGAGATGGCTGTATCAGCCGATGATGAGGGTGCCGCTGGCGATCACCACGCACGCCAGGACCCTGCGCGCGGTAAGGGTTTCGCCAAGAAAAAAGTAGCCAATCAACATCGCGAACAACACGCTGGTTTCGCGCAATGCCGATACCGCGCCCAACGGCGCTTCGTTCATCGCGTAGATCACAATTGCATAGGCCAGCAAAGACACCAGCCCGCCGACCACTGCGGCCAATGTACCGGGCCGAGCGCTCCATAAGCTGCGGGCATCGCGCAGGCCGATGTACACCGCAGGCATCATCACGCCCCACAGTGCACACATCCATACGGTATAGGCCAGCGGCGCACCGGAGAGCCTGGCGCCAATGCCGTCGACAACGCTATAGGCCGCGATGAAACAGCCCGTTCCCAGCGCATAAGGCAGGCTGGGAACCGATAACCGACGCCCGCTGAAAGCCAAGGAAATAATCGCGCCTGACACCAGTGCAATCCCCAGCAACTCGTCGGGGGCGATGCGTTCTCCGGCAAATACCGCAGCCCCCAGGGTAATCAGCGCCGGCGACGAGCCCCGGGAAATCGGATAGATCTGCCCCAGGTCGCCCACCCGGTAGCTGCGCACCAGGAACAGGTTGTAACCAACATGCAGCAACGCCGAAAGCACTCCATAGCCCCAGCTCTCAATCGCCGGCGTCACCATGAACGTAGCGGCGATGAGACTGGTGAAGGCAATGGCCATGCACATGACAGTCATCGACCATAGCCGGTCGGCACCACCACGCAATAGCGCGTTCCAGCTGGCATGAAGCAGTGCGGCGAACAGCACCAGGAAGATGATATGAGTAGGCATGCGCCATCTTAGGCAAGCCAAGCCCCCGGCTTACAGCGAAGTCTGCTCATCACAGCATGAACAGATACTCATACCTCATTGATCCGCCCGTTGTACTTTCAGCGCCTCGCTCATCAGCCATTGACGAAAGCTGAGGATATGCGGCTGGGTTTCGATGCCCTTGGGGCACACAAAATAGTAGGCAAGCGGTGACGGGAACGGCACATCGAACAGGCGCACCAGGCGTCCGTCACTTATTTCCTGCTCCACATGCCCGCTGCGCACCAACGCGATGCCATGGCCGAGCAAGGCCGCCTCGACGGTCATGTTGGTATCGCCAAACCTGACGCTTTCCCTGAGCGGCGTAAAGGCCAGCCCCACGGCTTGAAACCAGACCTCCCATTTCGGTGCCAGCTCGGCGCCATCGCGGGCCAGCAGCGGGAAGTCCAATAAATGGGCGGGGCTGCCCGGGGTGCCAAGGCGCCGCAACAGTTCGGGGCTGGCCACGGGAAACACCTGCTCGCCGAACAAAAACTCCGAATACAGGCCCGGGTAATTCCCCTTGCCCAGCCGGACCGCGACATCCGCTTGGGCGTCGGAAAAGTGGATGACGTCGTCCGTGGTGTCCAGCGCAACCAGCAGCTCGGGGTGCTGGCGAGCGAGGTTCGGCAAGCGTGGCAGCAGCCATTTCAAGGCAAAGGAATAAGTGGTGCTGACCTTGAGCCGTACCCTGCCCTTTTGCTCGCGCAGGTCGGCCAGGGTCGCCTCCAGGCTCATGAAGAATTCGCGCACGATGGGCGCCAGCGTAGCCCCCGCCGGGGTCAGGCGTAACGACTGGCCACGCTCGAACAACGCCAGGCCCCACAGCGCTTCCAGGTGTTTGAGCTGGTGGCTGACCGCGCTCTGGGTCACGTGCAACTCCTGCGCGGCCGCGGTAAAGGTCGGGTGGCGAGTGGCGGCTTCGAAAGCGCGCAAGGTCGCGGTGGGCGGCAGATCTCTCATAGATAGGGTGTCCGGCAAGTTAGCAGTAAGCGCTGAGCATGAGCATTGACTCATGTTAGCCCTAAAGCACCAGGTTCGCGTATTGCTCCAGCAGCTGCGCCAAGTGCTGATATCCGCTCGCCAGATGAGGCGCACCAAGCCTGCTCAACGACCGGGATGTGCGCCGCGCCTGTGCGGCGCCGATCGCGGGATGATGGGCATATCGTGCAACCCGCCGCGCACCGCTTTGCACGCATCGGGCCACGGGAGATGCCGGCTCAATACCGCTGGCTTTGCGCTGTAGCCGATTCAATTGCTTGCTCAGTTGCAGCGACAAGTAGCCCGCCGGGTCAGCGTGCGGGTGATCAGCGCCAAGCAAACTCTTCAACGTAACTAACCGGTGTTGTTGCTCCGCTTGCCATTGAGCATGATCGATTGTACGTGCCTGGCGTAACAGCAGGCGTGTGTGCCGGTGCAGCGCACGTGTCAATGCGCGTATCTGCCTGGCTGGATCTTTGGGCAGGATCTGAAACGCCAGGAGGCACACAATCATCGCCACGATCCAGGCCAGCGCCTGGTTGGCGAAACCGACGAAATCGTAGGTGGCGGTCATGCCGGTGCTGACCAAGGTGTTGAAGCCGATCAGGTAGGCAACCCCTTGCAGGGCATGGCGCGGCTGGCTCGTGGCATGGATGCCGAACGACCAGAAGCCTGCCATGACCAGCAACAACAGAGGGAAGCCGTTGATCTGTGGCATCAACAGGAATTTGCACAGCGCCGCCGCCACAATCGCGTAGAGCGTGCCGCGGATAAAACCGCTGATACCTTGGGCTGGCGCGGCAGCTGTCGCCACCAAGGTGCAGTACGGCCCCAGCACCGCCAGTAATGTGGGCCCTTGATCCCAGCCGCTGAAATACCAGATCGCACCCGCACTCAGTATGGCGAGCAGTGCCCGGATGCCGTTTCGCGCCGCATCCGCGTAATGGCGGTGATACCCCACGGCGCGTACCGGTGCGCGGCGAGCCTGGTCGAGGCTGGCGAAGTTCAACAGGGCCTCGCCCAAGTCCGCCAGTTGGTCGTCCAAGCGTTCGCTGCGCAACCGCAGGTGTGGGCTTGAGTGGGCGCAATCCTCCACCCAGCGACGCAGTTGCTCCAGTGTCGCGGCCGCGGCGCGAAAGTCGCAGCGAGCCTGCGCCAGGCATTCACTCAGTTGCTGCAAGCCTGTGCTTATGCGGGCGCGCAACGCGGGGTCGATTGCGGGGTCGGGGTCGTCCGGGTGCACGTCGAGCACAGCCGACTGCAGATGCGCCAGGCCGGCCTGAATCGCCAGCTGCCGCGAGCGGATCAGCGACGATTCGCCACGGCCGAGCCCAAGCTGGTCGTCCACCTTGCTGATATCGATCGCGAGCTGGTGCCGTTGTGTCGCCAGCTGCGCAGGCTCTTCGCCCACAAGGCTTGCCGCGAGCAACCGGGCACTGCGCGCGCAGGCGTCGACGAGCGAGCTTCGAACTTTATGCGCCATGGTCTTGGCGCTGAACAGCGTCGCTACCAGGCTCAAGCTGAGCACGCCGAGCGCTACCGCCGTGCCACGGGTGATGATGTGGTCGAAGCCCTGCTCCGGGGCGACGATGGCAGGGCCCAGCGCCAAACACACCGTATAGCCCGCCACCACTGCTGCGGTGGCCTGGTAATGACGCAAAACCGTCATTGCACCGACGCACAGGCCCAGCCATATACCGACGCCCAGTATGAACAACAGCATCTGTTGCGCGAACAGCCCCATCAGCACAAAGGCTGCGACCATGCCGACCAGGGTGCCCAGCATCCGGTACACACCCTTGCCTCGCACTGCCCCTTGGATGGGCTGCACCAGCAACAACACCGTGGACGCACCCGAGAATGGCGAATCCAGATGCAGTTGGAAGCCAAGCCAGAGTGCCAGGCTTGCCGCCAGGATACTGCGCAGCACGTAGGCCAACGTCGCAGACGTCCAGGGCCGAGGTATCGCCGCGAACAAGCGTGTCGCCAGGCCAGTCATCACATGAACGCCTGCAACCATTGGGTGAGTCGCCAGCGCGCTGCGGCGCCCGGCTGCGTCACTTCGACACTGGCGGTCATGCCCGCCGCCAACTCTACCCCGTCCGGCACCTTGTCCAACTCGATGCGCACGGGCACTCGCTGGGCCAGACGAATCCAACTGAAGGTCGGGCTCACCTGGGGCAAGCCGCTGTCGTTGCGCAACTCATTGGTGTCGGCAATGCCTCTGCCCAGGCTTGTTACGTGGCCTTGCAGCAGCGGGTCAAAGCCCATCAGCTTGATCGACACCGGTGCGCCGATGAGTACACCCGGCAGCTTGGTCTCTTCAAAATAGCCCGTGATCCAGAAACTATGAGCGTCGACCACGAACAGGTTGGTAGCACCCGCCTGCGCATAGTCACCAGGCTGCAACCGCAGTTGCGTGACGTAGCCGTCCACTGGCGAACGCACAGTCGTTCGGTCAAGGTCGAGCTGGGCCTGGGCCAACTGGCTGCGTGCCGCGTCCAAACGTGCTTGGGCCACGGCCAAGTCACGCGCTGCGTTGTCGATCTCTTCCCGGGCGATGGCGCCGCCCAGTTGCGCGCGCCGCTTGAACTGCGCACTGCGCTGCTCGAACACACTCCGCGCTTCTGCGAATTGCGCTGCGCGCTGCTGCTGGGTCAATCGATAAGCACGCGTATCGATGCGATAGAGCAAAGCACCCTTTGCTACCCATTGGTTGTCGCTGACCCATAACTGATCGATTTGGCCGGACACCTCGGGCGCAATGCGGATCACCTGCGCACTCACCCGCCCATCCCGCGTCCAGGGCGCCAGCACGTAAGCCCGCCAGAGTTGCAGGCAAAACACCAGGGCCAGCACGCCAAGCCCCACGGTGGCGGCAGTTTTAAGCAGTTTGACGATAGACATGCGCGGCCTCGCTCAGCAATGGACGACCATCGTCGACACGACGATGAGCGAGACGAAAAAACGCGCCAGCGCCGGGTGCCACGCTCGGTCCAGCCAGCGACCGGCCAGGCGTTCGAGCAGCCGGTAGGCCAGGAGGGACGCACCGAGGTAGATCAACAAGGGTGGAAAGTAGAGGTTGGCAATCGAGATTTCGCTAAGCATGGCAAGCACCGGGATTCGGAAGGTTCTAGCAGTCGCCCGCCCAAGGAAGGCAAGGCTTGTAGGTGATGCTAGGGAATTACTGCCACTGCCGATATTGAGTACACTGCCAAAATATAATCAAATCCGGACAACCTTGGATGACCTTGCATGGCCGAAATCCACGTCGATCAGTTTGAGTACGACACCCTGTCCCAGCCCGCCGTAGCGCTGATGCTGGAACCCCAGCGCAACGACAGCGAGTCTGCCGTACACAAGCACCGCAAGGGGCAACTGGTGGTGGCGTGTTGCGGTGGCATTGTGTGTACGGTGGAAGATGGCGTGTGGATGGTGCCGTCAGGGTTCGGCGTGTGGATTCCGGGGGGCGTCGCCCATAGCAACCGCGTGACAGCCAACGGGCAGGTGTGTTTTCTGTTCGTGGAGCCCGGCGCTGCATCGCTGCCGGATCGCTGCTGTACCTTGGCGCTGTCGCCATTGATCCTTGAGCTGATACTGCACCTGAGCGGCCAGGCTCAGGATTACCCGGCCGATTCACGCACTGCTCGATTGGCCCACGTACTGCTCGAAGCGCTTGAACTGGCCCCCACCGAACAACTCTACCTGCCTCTACCCGCCTCAAACCCGTTGCGTACCATCGCCCGAGCCCTGGCGCGAGATCCCGCCAACCGCGCCACCATGGCGAACTGGGCAAGCCACGTGGCCATGAGTGAACGCTCGCTGGCCCGCCTGGTAAAAGCCGAAACCGGCCTGACCTTCGGACAATGGCGCAAGCAATGGCAGATCATCGTCGCCCTGCAAAGCCTGGCCGAAGGGCAATCAGTGCAGAGAACCGCTGAAGCGCTCGGCTACGAGTCAGTCAGCTCGTTCATCACGATGTTTCGTAAAACCCTGGGCACCTCACCGGCCCGTTACCTGCGCAATACCGTGGGTCTTACCTAAGACTCCAGCGTCAGCGCAATTTTCAACCGCAGATCCTGTTCCGCAAATGGCTTATGCAACACCGGACAGCCCCTGAACTCTTCCGGCAGGCCACTGCCGCCGTAGCCCGTACTGAACAAAAACGGAATGTGGCGTGCGCGCAGAATCCGCGCCACTGGGAAGACATATTCTCCAGCCAGGTTCACGTCGAGGATCGCCAAGTCGACATCCACCACCCCTGCCACGTGTATCGCCTTTGCGAGTTGGGCCACGGAGGCGACTACGGTGCACTCCAGGTCTTCGAGCATTTCCTCGATCAACATGGCGATGGTGCCCTCGTCTTCAACCAGGAGCACTCTGGTGCCTGGGAACGTGGTCATATCTGGTTCTCAGCGAGCATAAACGAGAAGCGGCAGTGAACGCCCTCCGTATTCACTGGGTTCGCGTGTGGTTGTGGGGGGCTGGTCAACATTCAACATACTTGATCCTCAATGCACCTGTGTTGAAAAACGCGACTGCTATTGCCGCCTTTCGCTCTTCCCTGAGTGTATGTACTGAAAAAGCATTCCACCTTGGATAAATTTCATTCACACGCAAGACCTTGCCTCGAACGCTGGAAGCGCTGAATGGGAACGAAACATGAAGCCTACCGCTCAGTATAGTGTTGCCGCTTCGAGTTTATCCGCCGACGTAGCATGAGGAGAGACTGTGTCCACTTCCAAGCTGACCTCGCGTGTTCTCAATACGCCGCGCCATACGACGCACTATGTAGAGATGGGGCCGGCAGATGGGCCATTGATGCTGTTCCTGCACGGTTGGCCGGAGCTCAGTCTGATCTGGCGCGCACAGATACAAGCATTCGCAGCACAAGGCTGGCACTGCGTTGCACCCGACATGCGCGGTTATGGTCGTTCTTCTGCACCCGCGCCCACGCAGGCGTACACCCTTGAAAACATCGTGGCCGACATGGCAGAACTTCACGACCATCTCGGCGGCAGGCCCGCCATTTGGGTAGGCCACGATTGGGGCAGCGTCGTGGCGGGTGAACTGGTCGCTCATGAGCCTCAGCGCAGTCGCGGTGTTGTATTGATTTCGGTCCCGTACTTCCCCGCCACTAACGCGCTGCCAACGCTCGTCCCACTGGTTGACCGCTCAATCTACCCGGCGGACACGTATCCGGACGGTCAATGGGATTATTACCGCTACTACAACACACACTTTGCGTGCGCTGTCGCTGACCTTGATGCGGATAAAGCCGCATCGCTGGCGTCGATTTATCGCCGAGGCGATCCGGCGAATATCGGCAAGATTGCAGCGAATGCCGAAGTGACCCGCAAAGGCGGGCGGTTCGGCCAAGCGCACCGGGCCCCCCTCACCCAGCCAGACCTTGCACTCTGGCCGCCGGCAGACTTCGCGCAATTGGTGCGCAGTTTCCAGGCGCAGGGTTTCCGCGCTCCCTGCGCCTGGTATTTAAACGACGATGCCAACATTGAATATGCGCACCGGGCGTTAAATGGCGGCCTCTTGTCATTGCCCGTACTGTTTGTGAACGGCGACTACGATCAGATGAACACCATCAAAGGTAATCAGCTGGGCGATCCAATGCGGGCGGCCTGCGTAGATCTCACCGTGGCAAGCCTACCCGGCGGTCATTGGTTGCCGGTGGAATGCAAGGTAGAACTCGTTGAAGCCATAAGCACCTGGCTACGCAAGCTCAATTTGGCCGCCCAGGGTGCTCCGTAATCGCCGCATAGATTTCAGATCTGTGAGCGGTAAACAACGCCGGTACATTCAAAAAAACCGCCATACGATCAGGTCCCACTCTTGACCTTGCTCCAGACCCGCGTGCGCACGCGCTCCAACTTCAACGGCAGCGGCTCCAGCGCAAACAGCGTATCCAGCACTGCCTTGGAAGGATAAACCCCCGAATTATCGCGCACCTTCTCATCAACCAGCGCTTTGGCGTCCTTGTTGGCATTGGCATAGCTGAGGTAGTTGGACGACGCGGCAATCACCGGCGGGCGCAGCATGTAATCGATGAACGCCAAGCCCTGCTGGGGATTCGGTGCATCGTTGAGCAGTACCAGGTTTTCCACCCAGATCGGCGCGCCTTCCTTGGGAATGCTGTACTGGATCCGGCGACCATTACCGGCTGCGTCGGCCGCTTTGCGTGCGTCCATCACGCCACCCGCCCAGCCGACGACGGCGCAGATATCACCGTTGGCCAGATCGGTGATAAAGCGCGAGGAGTCGAAGTAGCGGATGTGTGGGCGCAGTTTCAACAGCAGGGCCTGGGCCTTCACATAGTCGTCCGGGTTCTGGCTGTTATAGGGCAGCCCCAGATAGTGCAAGGCGATCGGGATGATTTCAGCGGGCGCATCCAGCATCGCCACGCCGCACTCGCCCAGCCTGGCGAGGTTTTCTTCCTTGAAAATCAGGTCCCAGGAATCTACCGGTGCGTTGTCACCCAGGAGCGCGTGGACTTTGGCCACGTCGTAGCCGATGCCGGTGGTGCCCCACAGATAAGGCACTGCGAAGCGATTACCGGGGTCATTGCTGCTGACCTTTGCCAGGATATCCGGATCCAGATGTGACAGGTTGGTCAGTTGCGAGCGATCCAGTTCCTTGAGTACACCGGCCTTGATCAGGTTCGGCAACAGGTCGCCGGTAGCGACTACCACGTCATAGCCGCTACGCCCGGCCATAAGTTTGCTTTGCATGACCTCGCTGTTGTCGAACACATCGTAGGCCGACTGAATGCCGGTCTGCGCCTGAAAATCCTTCAGCGTGGTGGGCGCGATGAAGTCATACCAGTTATAGATATTGACCTTCGGCTCCGCCGCTTGGGCGCAAGCCATTGCGCCGCTGACAATGGCAGCCAGCCCCCATTGCATGCATCGAATAGCGATCATCACGAACTCCTGGGCCGGCACCTGCGCGCCAGCTGATTATTGTTATGGAGGGTACAAACGCAGTCAGCGAATCAGCAGTTCACGGCGGCCATTGGGATGCTCGACAGTCTCGCCTTGCAGCAGCAGCCGACGATCATTGAGGTAGTGATAATCCCTGCGGGCCGCCTTGATTTGAGCAAGGTCCAGACTGATCGCATGACGGGTTTCTTCGCGCCCGGCTTCGTACAGCAGGCGACCAAACGGGTCGACCACGGCGCTTCCGCCAGCAAACACCAAGCCGTCATCGCCCTGCCCTGCGCGATTGACCATCACGCTGAACAGCTGATTTTCCTGGGCCCTGGCCATGATCGCGGTGCGATGAACCTGGCCGTAGGGGTCCATGTTGCCGTTGGTAACGATGATTAACTCGGCCCCCAACTGCGCCAGTGCCCGCGCCGTTTCCGGCAGCTCGATGTCGTAGCAGATCAGCAGGCCGACACGCACGCCGTTCAATAGCGTGGTGACAAAGCGATCACCCGGTGTAATGTCAGCGCGCTCGGAGGGCCACAAATGGGTTTTGCGATAGCGCAGGGCGATACCCTCGGGTGTGATCAATACCGAGGTGTTGTAATAGACGCCCCCATCCCGTTCGACCAAGCCAATCACAACCGACACATTGCGTTGGCGCACCGCCTGTTGCACGGCTTGCAGCGTCGTGCCGTCCAGGGGCTCGGCGACCTTGGCCAACTGTTCGCCACCGACGAAGCCCATCAAATGGGTTTCCGGAAATACCAGCAGGTCGGTATCCGCGTTGCAGTTGGCGATGGCCTCCAAGGTGCGTCCCAGGTTATAAGCGGTATCACCGTCGCGGCCGGCTAACTGCAAGAGTTCGATGTTCATGGCAGGTCCTTGGGCAAAGTGGAAACCCGAATTTACCCGGGCCTTCAAATGAGTATGGGGTGCAGCGCAATGGGAAAAAATCACTTCAATGGGGTACCCCGCAATGGGTAGTGGAACCAATCTGACCTTGCAGGATGTGGCCTGGCATGACGCGGTGGGGCGGTTGATCGAAAACCTCGACGAACCACACTTCTGGGCCTCCATGACGCGTTTGCTCGGGCGTTATGTGCCGGTGGACAGCTGGGTGGTGCTGATCTTCAACCCTGGCAGGCCACTGGTACTGGCTGAATCGCCTACGGAGGAAGGCGGCACTGACTCGCTGTTCCAGGACTACCTCAAGGGGCTTTACCTGCTCGACCCCTTTTACCTGGCCAATCGTGAATCACCGCGAAGTGGGCTGTTTCAACTGGACGACGTTGCCCCTGAGTGTTTTGAGCAGACCGATTATTACCAGCGCTACTTTCGCCTGAACGTGGTTGCCGATGAGATACATCTGAATGTGCAACTCGATCCTCAGCGCACCCTGAGCCTGTCGTTGGGCAGCCGTTGCCGCTTCAGCCAGGAGCAACTGGCACTGCTGCGATTGATCCAGCCCTGGGTGGCCGGCCTGATGCGTCAGCGCTGCGTGTTTGAACAGGCATCGAGCAGCGTACCGGCAGCGGAGCCGTCAACGGACTGGCAAGAGCGCCTGTTGTCCCCAACGCTGCAGATCAGCTCGGCGTTGTCGAGCCGTGAAGCCGAGGTAGCGCAGTTGATGCTCAGTGGCTGCTCGAACAAAGAGATCGCCCGCAAGCTGGCGATCTCTGCCGAAACGGTCAAGGTGCACCGCAAGCACATGTACAACAAGCTGGGGATCAAATCCCAGTCCGAGCTGTTCCTGCTGTTCCTCCAGGCTCAGGAGTGAACCGGGGCCGTCCAGCCCACTTTTGCCATTGCTGCCAGCAATTGTTCAGGCTTGAGCGCCAGTGCTTGTCGGCCACGGCCCTGCAGGTCGTTGGCGGCCAACAGAGCGTTGAGGATTGCCTCTTCGACGGCGTCTGCTGCGGCAACGAATAACGCAGAGATGTAGTCGTTGTTGACCATCTGTAAGGCCGTGGTCGGCGGGCCGGGTTGCCCGAGATTGGCAACCGGCAGGCCGGTATTGCCCACCGAAAACGCGATGAAGATGTCGCCGCTGTCGTCCTCGGTGCCGCCACCGACCCGCGCCAAACCGATACTCGCGCGCTGTGCCAGGCGCGTGCATTGATGGGGCAGCAAGGGCGCGTCGGTGGCGATGGTGATCACGATGGAACCCATGCCAGGCACGCCGACGTTCACCGGCCCGTCATAAGGCGAAGGCGTGTCCTGCAATACGCTGCCCACCGGGTAACCCGCCACGCGCAAGGCGCTGCGTACGCCGTAGTTGGCCTGCACCAGTGCGCCCACGGTCCAGCCGCCCTCTTCGGTGCTCAGCACGCGAGACGACGTACCAATCCCGCCCTTGAATTCATGGCAGATCATGCCGTTGCCACCGCCCACGCAGCCCTCCTGCACCGGCCCGCTGCGTGCATCCGCCAATGCGGCGTGCACATGCTCGGCGGTGACGTGCTGGTCCCAGATATCGCTCAAAATGCCATCGTAGGTTTCCAGCACCACCGGCATGCACCAGTAGGTGTGCTGCTTGCCCATTTCACGCTCGGCGGCCACCAGTGCGTCACGTACCACGCCGACACTGTGGGTATTGGTGTAGGCGATTGGGGTGGTCAGCAAACCTGCTTCGCGAATCCACTCCAGACCGGTGGCGTCACCGTTGCCGTTGAGTACGTGAACGCCGGCGAAACACGGGGCCAGATGGGCCGCGACCGGCCGCGGCTCGATGATGGTCACGCCGGTATGCGTTGAACCCTCCAAGCTTTCGGCATTGAGGGTGTGATGGCCGACGCGAACGCCGGGCACGTCGGTGATGGCGTTGAACGCCCCGGGTGTGCCCGTGCCAATGGTGATGCCCAGGTCTCGTAAGCGCATGTTTTTTCTCTCGATAAGCCCGTGAAGAATTGGCTCAAGTCTAGGTAGTCGGCCGGCCGTTGACGATAACCCACAGTTGTTACCCCCGATGAGTTAGGTCGGCCCCGCTTTGGACGATGGCAAATGAAGCCCGGGGTTTCGGGCATGGTGCCAATCGCACCGGTCCGTATCATTTGCCAAGGAGTGCGGCTGACGACTTATCTGACGCACCACCACTTACAACTCAACAGCCCCATATACATGACTGAAACTTGCAGAAATACCACGCACGAGAAATCAAAAGATTCGAGCACAACGCTAAGATTGCACATCTACTCGACATCAATTATAAGATAGAAGAATCACTACTTCGCCTACAAACTTTCCAGGGTTAATGGCTACCATGGAGCGGCGTACATAGCTGACGTCCAGGGTCTTTGAAAAATAGCCACCCTGGGATTGAACCAGCCCCAGGGAATAGAAAGTACCCATATTCATAACCGTCGAACCCTCGGCAATCTGTAGAGCAACTGAACCGATATTGTCACCACCCGATGCAGGGCGGAGCGCGACATACTTGTCGGTTGCCGACCAGTCATTCATATCAACGAGAGAATATTTTACATTGTAAGCAGAGGAAGCACCCTCGCACACGGCAGCAACCACCACCGGCGTTGTGCCGGCAATCGCGCCAACCACAGGAATATCAGCGAGTTTTATTTTAGGAAGTGCAATCGTCGTGGCGGACAAAAACAACTTGCACGTTGGACTTTTTGCAGTGACAACTGTTCCACTTAACGATGTAAGTGCCGACCCTGTGTACACTGCATCCTTAGTAATGCCGGTACTCAGCAGCGTCTCGGCAGAGACATTATACGAACCCGAGTCCAGCCTTGTTGTCGCTACCAGGCGGACCCTGACTTTAATTCCATATGTGCTGAATACAGGGGCATTGCCCTTATACTGAGTCAACTCTATGCCCTGATAAGGCAGCCACTTCCCATTGGTATCCGCCACCGCCATAATCAATGATATACCCGGGACTGAAGTATTGAGTAGCGCATAGAGTGTATTTTCAAAGGAAAACGTACCATTCACCGTCAGAGCACTGCTAGTCGTGACGGAGTACGGCCCGGAGCTCGTCAAAGTGCAAGTCATAAGCGTTGGACTACTTGCTTCGTGCCAGCTCGACGAGATCATCCCCGGCTGGCCGGAGTCATGAGCGAAGCTGACGGGCAATGTTAAACTCAAGCTACTGTAAGTGCAGCTCGTATCTGCCTTGACTTGCCAGCCGAACATAATTAAAGCCAGGCCGATACACAGTTGTATAATTGTCACGAGGAAGCTCCTTATTAAGTTTTACAGCCCTCAGGCGAACACTAAAAATTCACACAAGACCATTTCGTTTGGCCAGCTCAACCAGATGAATGAGATTGGCCACATTCAACTTGCGCCGCAAGCGGACTTTATAAATACTGACGGTCTTGTGGCTAAGCATCAATTGCCCGGCGACATCCTGATTACCCAAACCACAGACCAATAGTTTAAGGGCCGTGATCTCGCGGTCTGACAACAGGCTCAGCTGCATACTTTCATGGCTGGCAGCCTCTGAGTTATCGCGCAGTATATGAATCGTATTGGCCGGAAAATAGTTATAACCCGATAGTACCGCTTTTACGGCTCCAATCAGTTCATCGAGATTATCGTCCTTGCATACAAACCCGTCGGCATCTGCTTGCAACGCCAGAATTGCAAAATTACGTGACTCACCAGAGGTCAGAATCAGCACCTTGCTGGAAACAACAATCAATTTCAGATTAGAGATGACCGACAAACCGCCCATTTCGGGAATACTTAAATCCAGTACGACAAGTTCAGGCAGTAATTTACGAATGACCTCCAGCGCGTTAACACCGCTATCGGCTTCAGCCAGGATGCTGTGCCCTTCCCCTCGAGCATTACCCTTACTGCCATGCGCATCAATGGATGATCGTCGACAACGACTATGTTACCCATTACTTTACCTTTCAAAGAGATGCCGATAACAAAACAAACTTGATACCCTGCCACCAAACATGCTGCACGGTGGAATATTGCATTCTCTTGCACTGTGTAAAAAGACAATAAAAAACCATCGGTCAAAGAGTTCGAAAAGTCTACCCGAATCAGCGACTGCTACCACCGCAGGAATCTTAGTAGCGCACCAGATATAACCATAATCGGCGTAGGATTAATCCTACTCATAATAATTCCAGATACTACCCGCAGACCTCCAGACATGAGCAGCTCATGCTGTAAACAGGCTGAAAGCCCAGCACCGTTGACGCTACATGCCCCACTGCGCCTTAACCCGGCCGTGCAGCATGCCGTGATCAACACCCTCTACACTGCTCAGTCCTGCCCCGTCGCCGAAGGCATGTTTGTGCCATTGCACGTACTCAAAAGCCAGGGCATAAAGGCCGCCACCGCTATCCGCGCCCTGCGTGAGGTGTCGATGCTGATTCGCTCGACGCAGCACCAAACGCCCACTCATACGCGCGAAGTCGATGGCCATACCACCACTGGTGTGATTCTCGACCCACGGCCTATCGCGGGATTGACGCCGATGACCCCAGCGCAAGCGGGCTCATGACATGTTGCGTCCCTATGAAATGCCCTGGCGTCGCGCCTATGAACTGTACGCGGCCATGGCCTGGGGCGGCGCACTGCTGTGACTGCTGGGAGCCCATCTGGCGGGCGTTTTAACCGCCCCCCTGGCCTGGCCGCTCAGCGCGGTCGGTCTGCTCATGGCCGTGTGCCAGGCGCGTGCATTGATGGGGCAGCAAGGGCGCATCGGTGGCGATGGTGATCACGATAGAACCCATGCCAGGCACGCCGACATTAACCGGCCCGTCATAAGGCGAAGGCGTGTCTTGCAATACGCTGCCCACCGGGTAACGCGCAAGGCGCTGCGCACGCCGTACCTGCACCAATGCGCCCACCGTCCAGCCGCCCTCTTCGGCGTTCAGCACGCGAGACGATGTAACAATCCCACTAGTGCATCACGCACCACACCAACGCTATGGGTGTTGGTGTAGGCGATTGGGGTGGTCAGCAAACCTGCTTCGCGAATCCACTTCAGACCGGTGGCGTCACCGTTGCCGTTGAGTACGTGAACGCCAGCGAAACACGGCGCCAAATGGGCCGCGACCGGGCGCGGCTCGATGATGGACGTACGATTTATCGCAGCACCCATACGACAGCGACCTCCCCATCGTCAGTAACGTCCTTGGGTCGCCGAGCTTCATCTTATTTTTTCTTGCGCTCGGCCTTCTTAGCATAGGCGGATGAAATCAACGCCCGGCACGCTCGGCTTCCACGCCTGTATAACGACCACCCTGTATGTAACGACACTATGGCTGTTTACGGCGATTCAGGTCGCGCGAGCGGCCAGCCCGATCGATACCGTCACCAGCACTCAACGCCTGCAAGACCTCCAACTGAAAAGCTTGCAATCCCAGGCACTTGGAACCCCGGATGCACTGACCGCAACGCCCCTGCCCTTCGCCAATGCGCTGAAGCTGCCGGAAGAATCACCCTGTTTCGTTATCCGCACGGTGGAGTGGAAAGGTGCAGATGATTTCGACTGGCTGGAGCGCGCGCCGGCGATCCTGGGGCAATGTGTGGGCGGTGAAGGGTTGACGATTTATCGTCGCTGGGTAGCGGCGCAACTGATGGCGAGCGGATACATCACCACCCAGGTGCTGATACCGGCTCAAGACCTGAGTAGCGGGCACTTGATCGTCCAACTTATCCCTGGGCGCATGGGCAAGATTGATCAGCAACCGGCATCGCTTGGCTGGCCAGGCATGGCCTTTCCCGCAGCAAAAGGCGAACTGTTGAACGTGCGTGACCTGGATCAGGCACTGGAAAATGTGCGCCGCCTGCCAGGCCAGGCGACAACGGCGTTGAATCTGATTCCGGGTGCTGACCTGGGTGAAAGCGATGTGATCATCCAGCAAGCGCCGCAGGCGCGCCGGGTGTTTGGCTTGCTGACTGCCGATAACAGTGGTATCGACGCCACGGGCCGTCACCAGCTCGGTGGGATTGTCGCCGTCGATTCTCCGACCGGGCTTTACGACCAACTGCTGCTGACCTACAGCACCGACACCGACTTCAATAACCACACCCGTGGGTCTTCGGCTAAAAGCCTGGCCTGGAACGTACCCGCAGGCTATGCCCTGCTGTCGTTCGGTGCCAGCGAGTGGACCAGCAAGCAAGCCTTATTCAAAGACCCCGGCGGACGAAGCATTACATTCAGCTCCCGCACCCGACGTATAGATGCCGGGCTGGACTACGTGGTGAGTCGCTCCAATCGCAGCAAAAGTGTGCTCAACGCTCGCCTGGTCAATCGTGAGGATCGCGCCTGGGTAGCCTCCACCGAACTGCAGCAATTGCACCGGCAGATCACCAGCTATGAACTTGGCCTGACCCACCGAGCCAACCTGCGCTTTGGCAAGTTGACGGCACAGGCTGGAGTGCGCGGCTCACTGCCCGGACTCAGCAAGACGCCCGGCGCGCTCTATGAGCAACAGGACTGGAACGGTCGCTATCACCTGTTCACTGCCAAGGCGGCGTTTGAGATTCCGTTTGACCTGGGCGCAATGCGTTTGGGCTATCGCAACGCGCTGGTCTACCAATATGCGCCGGTGCCGGTGCCGTCGACCGAATACATGCAGATCGGCGGGCGCTACAGCGTGCGCGGCTTTGACGGTAACACCACCCTCGCCGGCCCCACTGGCTGGACCCTGCGCAATGAGCTGTCCATCCCCACCTTCAGTGGCAGCCAGGCGTATGCGGCATTCGATGCCGGGGCGGTGTCGCCGGTGGGCGGCCAGCGGCGAGGTCGGCAGCCATTGATCGGCGCAGCTGTGGGCTTGCGTGGCAATGTCAGTCGCTTTGGTTACGACCTGGCCCTGGGCATGCCGATCAAAAGCACCGACGAGATGAACACCGCCACGCCCACCGTCGATTTCTCTCTGAGCAGCCGTTTCTAGGCGAACGCTTTTTCCCAGGGATGGGAATCCGAGTGCCACCCAGTGCGCTCACCCGGCGCCCGCAGTCACAGCTGCGGGACGCCTCTTTAACCTTCAACTCTCGAGGTCTTGTATGAACCCAATGATCCAACCCACTCGGCGCCCATCCAAGCGCACGCTGCTGGCCCTCGCATTAATGGGCAGCCTGCCGCTGTTGCAACACAATGCCCAAGCGCAACCCGCACTGACGCTGGACCCAAGCGCAGCCCAAAACGCCGCGTTGTCGCAGATCAACGACACGCCCGTGGTCAACATCGTCGCTGCGAACGCCGCAGGTGTGTCCCACAACCGCTTCACCGAGTTCAATGTCGGCGCTGCCGGGCTGATCCTCAACAACAGCACCGCAGGCGCCCAAACCACCCTGGGCGGCGCCATTGCCGCTAAT